>JAZDHB010000059.1:0-11676 GCA_043806415.1 Microcaldota archaeon
GGCGGCCACGTAGCCGTCGGTGGAAGCGGCGAACACGTAGGCGCCGGACGGATCCGGCGAGGGGGAGGTCTTGAAATACGGGCCCAGCGCCACGCGCCAGGCGAACGAGCGGTCGGCCTTGTAGGCGACGAGGTCGTTGCCGTCCATCACGTACACGCGCGCGCCGTCGGTCGCGACCGGCCCGCTCGCATTCGAGGGAAGCTTGTTCTCCCATTGCACGATGCCCGACGAGTCGATGGCCACGAGGCGGTCGGAATAGGAGGCATAGACCATTTGGCCCGAGGCGGCCAGGCCTTGGAGGGTGGTGTTCAGGTGGCAGGTGCGCGCGTCGGGCGCGCAGGCGTCGTCGGGAACGTAGCCCCAGGCCTTGACGCCGTTGCGCAAGGCGGTCAGGCGCCCGTCCTCGCCGCCGAACACGGCCACCTGCGAGAGGGGGATGAGCACGGGCGGCACGTGGGCGGGCGAATTGAGGCGGAAGATGGAACTGGCCGAGCCGGCCGCGATGTCCACGTTATAGACCGTCCCGTCCTGGGTGAGAAGGTAGGCGAAGGAAGCCGTCGGCAGGAGAGCGCCCACGACGGGCGAGGAGAAGCGCACGGGCGAAGCCCATTTCATGCCGGCCATTGAGAAGGCCGAGAGAAGGAGAAGGGAAAAAATGAAAAGCGAGGCAAACGGGAAAAAGGAGAAGGGACGCTTGCACGCTCGCAAAAATGAATGCTCGCTCGCTTGTTCGGACCGTGGGGCAGGCATCCGGCCGGATTGGACATGAGCCCGCGCTGAATGCTCGCATGCTTGTTTGGACATTCTAAGACCCCAGTAAGGAGTCAAACTTCCCGGCTTTTAAATCCTTGCGCACCGCCCGCGGATCCTTGCCGTCCACGCTGACGCCCAAGGACAGGCAGCTGCCCAGCACCTCGGACACGCCGGCCTTGAGGCTCTTGGTGAGCGACGAGCCTGATTTGGCCTTGGCCACCTTGATTACCTTGTCAAAGGAGAGGTCGCCCACGGTTTTGGGGTCGTCGGGACCGCCCTTCTTGCCTTTCTCGATGCCCAGCTCCTTCTTGACCATCTCGCCCGTGGTGGGCGAGCCGATCTCGAAGCGGTATTTCTTGGTCGCCTTGTCGATGAAGATCTTGACCGGGACCTTGATGCCCGAGAATTGGGCGGTCGGGCTGTTGAGGTCGGCGAGGACCTGGCCGATGTTGATTCCCAACGGACCCATGGCGGGCCCCAGCGGCGGGCCGGGCGTGGCGCGGCCGCCCTCGATGATGGCGGATATTACGGATTCAGACATGCTAAACCTCCTTCTAAGAAGCGCGAAATGAGTTGGGGGTTGAAGATATAAAAGCGTATCTGGGCAATAGAAAGAAGATAAATGGCGAATACGCACACGGAATGGACGGATAAACCGACGATGGAGCGGCGGACCGGCCGGCCCGGAAGCGAGCCGATGGACCGAGGAGTTCGGACAAAGGCCGGTGATTTTGATGGCCGATGAGACTTTTGACGCGATTGTGGTGGGCGCGGGCCCGGCCGGCTCGTGCACGGCCAGCTACTTGGGGCGGGCAGGTGTGAAAACCCTTCTTCTGGACAAGGCGTTCTTCCCGCGCGACAAGACCTGCGGGGACGCGCTCTCGGGAAAATCCATGGTGGCCATCCGCGAGCTGGGCCTGGTCAAGGAGCTGGAGAAGATGCCGCACGCGCGCATCAACGGCGTGCTCTTCTCCTCGCCGGCGGGCGAATCGTTCGGCGCGCCGTTCAAGGCGGACGACCCGAACCGCGAGGGCGGGGCGGGCTACTGCATGCGCCGCCAGCACAGCGATTTCCTTTTCTTCTCCTGCGCCAAGAGCACGCCGAACGTGACCGTGCGCCAGAAGGTGCAGGTCAACGAAGTGCTCTTCGAGGACGGCCGGGCGGTGGGCGTGAAGGGCCTGGACATGGCGGTCGATGGGCGGCCGGCCGTCGAATTCCGCGCGAAGGTGGTCGTGGGCTCGGACGGCATGAACTCGGCCGTGGCCCGGGGCGTGCTCGGTGCGGACCGGGCGGCGCTCGACCCCAAGCATTCCTGCGACGCCCTGCGCGCCTACTACGGCGGGATCGAGGGCCTGAGCGACAAGATCGAGATCCACTTCCTGCCCTCGTGCATGCCCGGCTATTTCTGGATCTTCCCGCTCGAGAACGGCACGGCCAACGTGGGCATCGGCATGCTCTCGGCCGAACTCAACGAGAAAATGAAGAAGAAAGGCATCAACCTCATCTGGATATTCAACCAGGCGATCGCCAATGAACCCCTGCTAAAAGAGCGGTTCAAGAATGCGAAGGCGCTCGGGCCGATCACCGGCTGGCGGCTTCCGTTCGGCTCCACCCGCCGACAGCTGGCCGGCGACGGGTGGGTGCTCACCGGAGACGCCGCGTCGCTCGTGGACCCCTTCTCCGGCGAGGGAGTGGGCAATGCCACGCTCTCGGCGAGGCTGGCGGCGCGGGTGATCGCGGATGCGCTCAAAAGCGGGGACGTCTCGCGCGAATCGCTTTCGCGCTACGAGACCGCTCTCTGGGACGCGCTGGGGCCCGAGCTGGCCACCAGCTACCAGATGCAGCGCCTCGGCAAGGTCCACTGGATCGTCAACCGGGTGATGCACAAGGCGAACACCGATCCGGAGTTCGCCGATTTCGTGTCGGCCAGCCTCTCCAACGAGGAGGCGAAGAAGACGTTCGCCAGCCCGCTGTTCTATTTGAAGCTGCTGCTGCCCTAGGGAAAGGAAACTTGGGCAAAAGAAAATTGCGCTGCGAAAAAAAAGGTTGCACCGCCCATATTATTAAGCAGGGGAGGGGACATGCTCGCGCACCTCGAAGGTTGTCATCAGCGGACGGAAGGAGGCTTTGGACGGGAATTCCTCGAGGTATAATTCGGTGGCCTCCTTGAGATTGGAGAGCGCTTCCTCGATGCTCCTGCCCTGGCTGGTGGTGCCGATCTCGGGGCATTTCGCCACATACATGTCCTCGTCCTTTTGGATGATGGCGCTGTAAGTTCTCATGGAATGGGTTGGGCGACTGGAGAATATAAGACTTTGGCCCTGTCGGCTTTTAGGCCGTTGGATTAATCCCGAAAAACAAAGAAAGAACAAACAGGCGGCCCGGGCCGCCCCGCCCGAGGCGGCTGCGTATCGTTTTCTTGTTGTCGTTTTTTTTGGCGATGGCCTTTAGGCCTTGATGGCGCCCAGCATTTTCGAGATCATCGACTTGGTCGGCGCGTCCACGGCGGGGCTCGTGGCGATGAACTGGTCGCTGAAATGGGAGAGGAGCGAGCGCGTGACGCCCGGATCGAGGGCCATGGCCGCCTGAAGACAGACGCGGGCCTCGGCGCCCTGGCCCAGGATGACGTGCAGGATGCACAGGGCGGCCAGCGGCTGGACGTTATCGGGCTGCACCTCCTTGACGTAATCCAGATACGCCTTGGCTTCGTCGTAGCGGCGCAGGGCGATGAGCGTGTAGCCGATGGCCAGCCACACCTCGGGCACGTCGGACTTGATGGAGGCGGATTTGGAAAGGGCCGAGAGGGCCTCGTCGTACTGGCCGGAGAGGTATTTGGTCTTGCCGGACAGGTACCAGACGATGGCGTCGGCCGGGTCCGCTTCGACCAGCTCGTCGGACGTTTCGCGGGCCTTGTCCATCTTCTTGGCCTTGATGTATCCGGCCGTCTTGGCGATGAGCTGATCTTCGAATTCGGAAGTCATGGAAAGGAAACCGAGCCAAGGGTTAAAATGCTTGTGCGGGAGGGAAATGCATGGCAGTCGGAGCACAGGTCCAACGCAGCGCCCCGCAGGCGCCGGTCTCGGCCCCCTTGAGCGAGAAGGCGGTTTCGGACTTCATGCAGCTCAAGAAGAGCCTCTCGAACATCACCTCCTGGGAGCTGGCGCTCGGCGGGCCGGAGGAGATATTGCCGATGTTCTTCTCCGAGGCCGGGAACGGGGAGCAGGCGCAGGTTTTCGCATCGATTTTGAGATGAGAGATTAAACAATCACCAGTGAGGCGGCTCGGGCCCGCGAAGGCCAAGGGCCGCCCGGGCGGCCTTCGAAAAAACGATTTTTCCGGGTTGTTTTCTTTTTTCGTTCTTGCGCCGTGTTTTTCATTTCCCCTCACGTGAAGAACGCCCCGAGGAAGCCGGCCAGCACGACGTTCACCGCCGTATAGACGGTGTAGGCCAGGATGAAGAGCGGGATGGAATATTTCACCCCGTAGAGGATCTTGCCTTCCATGAGCACCCCCAGGAACATGCTCACGAAGAGCGTGGTGGCCGCGATGATGACGCCCGCCATGCTGCCCACGAATTCCGGCGAGAGGCTCAAGGTGGGCGAGAGCATGCCGCTCATGCCCTTCATCGCGTTCGGGTCCACCATAGTGGACATGCGCGAGAAGATGTGCAAAAATTCGGTGGAGATGCCCAAAAGGACGGGCAGGCCGCCCACGAGGATGAAGATTAGGAAGATGGTGTAGGTGCGCGTGGAGAGCACGGTCTCCTTGCGGATCTCATCCAGCTCCCGGATCTCGTCGGCGGCCGTCTCCAGGAGGCTGGCCAGCTTGCCGCCCGATCGCAGGCCGTTCTCGAAGAAGGCGATGGTGCGCCTCAGGATGGGCGAGTCGATGTGGTCGGTGAGCATGGTGAGCGCCTCGGTGAAGGATTCGCTCCCCATGGAATGGCTGGCGATGTTCTTGACCTCGACCTCGAGGGGCCCGAATTCCGGGCGCGCGGCCGACTGGAAGGCCGAGAAGGGCGTGAGGCCGGCGTGCATGTGCGCGGCCACCATGAGCATGAAGTCCGGCAGCACGTCCTCGACGCGCCGGGTGCGGTCGTGCACGAGGTAGTAGAGGTGGAAATAGACCAGGCCCAGCACGGCGGCGAACGCCGCCCCGGCGCAGAGCAGCATGTAGCCGAACATGAAGGGGAGGTTGAACTTGGGAGGGGCCCCGAACCCCAGATCGTTTCCGCTGATCTGGGAATAGAGGGGCGGCAGGATGGCAAACAGCAGGGCCACGCCGGAGGCCAGCAGCAGGCGCGAGCCCAGCCACAGCTCCGGGGACTGGCTGATGCCGGCATAGGTGAGCAGGCGGGCCACGGTGGTGTCCTGCGTGCGCGGGATGGTCGAGACGAATTTCCGGCGGATGGTGATTCGGGACATGCGCTCACTCGTTTCCGTCCATGGGACGTATATTCTTCATGCCTGTTTATTCTTCGCACCGATTTATTCTTCGTACATCTTGGGCCTTCGGATATACACGTAGCCGATGATCATGATCTGGAGGACGAATCCGGCCACCACCAGGGCCATGTAGATTTCGGGGGTCACGCCCAGCATGCCGAACACCGAGAAGATCACCAGCACGGTGGTGCCCACGGTGGGCATCACCGCGGCCACGAGCAGGTAGATGAGCACGATGAAGTTGAGCTCGGCCGTGTACGCCTTGTTGAGGCGCAGCTGGTAGTCCACCAGCAGCTTGATGACCCCCTTGAGGGCCGTGGTGAGATTGGAGCCCGAGCGCATCGCGGTGATGAGCTGCCAGGACATCTTGTTGAGGTATTTGCTCTGGTTGCGGATCGCCATGTTCTCGAGGGCCGTGGTGAGCGCCGTGCCCGATCGGGCCTCCGAGACGGTCCGCTTGAACTCAACCGACACCGGGCCGTAGTCGCCCTCGGCGATATTGGACATGACGTTGAAGAGCGGGATGCCCGAGCTGGTCTGGATGAGCATGTCGCGGCAGGCGAAGAGGAGCCCCCGGTCGATCTCGGAGGCGACGGACTTGGCCAGGATGGCTGGGTATTTGAGATGGATCAGGAGCATGACGAGCGTCCCGAGCATGAAGCCCAGGAAGGGGAGCAGGACGACCACGGGGACGGGAAGGGAGGTGCCCTTGGCGAGCGCCAGTAGCAGCCCGCCGACCAGCAGGCCCCAGATGAGCGAGGAGAAGATGGAGCCGGCCGCATAGGCCTCGGCCGACAGGTCGATGGCCGCGTTGCGCATGTCGTAATGCAGGCCGGGGTAGACGACAAGAATCCGGTTGGAGAGGCCGCGGAAGCGGGCGCCCAGCTTCTGGCAGAGCGGATAGGGGATGAGCAGGATCAGGACCTTGGACATCCTAGCCCCCCGATGCCGGCACCTCCCCGCCCTCGGGAAGCACCACGTTCTTGCGCGCGATGTCGTAGATCTCGTCCGGGTTGGAGTAATAGAGCGAGAAGACGTTGCCCACCGCGTCGATGTCGGTGATCCGGTTCTTGATCATCCAGTGCAGGATGATCTGGCGCTTGCGGTTGTCCTCCTTGATCTTCTCCTTGGTCATGCCCGTGTGCAGGTTGAGCTCCTTGTAGAAGCGCACGGGCTCGGCGATCCGGTCCCACGTGTCGGAGCGCGGGCGCCAGCGGAAGATGATGTTGGGCTCGATGATGTTCTCCGCGCCCGACTCGCCCACTTCGGCGATCTCGAGCGTGCGGCGCAGGTTGCGCCGCCGGTCGCGGAACTGCACGACGAGCAGGTGCAGGCTGTCCAGGTCCGAGGGCGGCAGGTCGATGGGCGGGGAGGTCATGCGCCGCACGGCCTGCACCGCCGTATCGGCGTGCAGGGTGGAATACACGGAGTGGCCGGTGTGCATGGCCTCGAAGGCCACCTCGGCCTCGCGCTGCTTGCGGATTTCACCGACGAATATGCGGTCCGGGCGCATACGCAGGGAGGCGACGATGAGGTCGAGCATGGGCACCTCGCCCTGCCCCTCCGGGTTGGGCAGGCGGGTGAGGAGCGGGATCCAGTTCCACTGGTGCTTGGGCAGGGTAAGTTCGCGGGTGTCCTCGATCGTGATGATGCGCTGGTTGGGCGGGACGAAGGCGGCGAGCGCGTTGAGGGCCGACGTCTTGCCGGACGCGGTGCCTCCGACCACCATCATGTTCAGCTCGTAATGGAAGGCCTGCCAGAGCATGGCCGCCATCTCCAGGTTCATGGTGTGCGCCGGCTCGCCCAGGAGGTTGACGATGGTCCAGGGCACGCGGGCAAAGCGCCGGATGGTGATCGTGTTGCCGTGGCTGGAGATGGGGGCGAGGGTGGCGCACACCCGGTCGCCCATCTCGAGGCGCGCGTCGAGGATCGGCGTCAGGGTGGCGATCTGACGGCCTACGCGCCGGGCGATCTGGCTGGAGTAGTTGAAGATGGCCGCCTCGTCCGTCATGTACACGTTGGACTTGAGCCAGCCGTACTTGCGGTGGTAGACGCCGATGGGCGTCTGGGCGTTGTTGACCGCGATCTCCTCGAGCCAGTCGTCGCGGTTGAGCAGGTCCAGCTCGCCCAGGCCGAACATCGAATGGAGCAGGAGGCCCGCGAGCATCTCACTCGTCTCGCTTCCCAGATCGAACTTGCCCAGCGCGTCGCGCAGGCGCTCGTAGAAGGCGTTGCGGATCGCCAGCACGTGCTCGACGTCGGACACCTCGGATTGCTCCACCGGCACCTCCTTGACCAGGGATTCCTTGATCTGGTCGAGGAACACGCGGGTGGGCACCGACAGCTCGACGAGCGAGATGTTGTAGATCTTCTCGCGCGCCGAATCCATGATCTCAACGGTGGCCGGCACGTTGTCGGCCTTGAAGGTATAGGTGTCGACGACCTTGGAGCGCTCCTCGGCCTCGGCCGGGCGCTTGGCCTCCTGGGGGAGCTGCACGAATTCGACGTGCGGCTTCTCGAGCACGTTGAGCGGATAGACCAGCTGCACCACGCCGGCCTCCTCCATCACGTTGGCGATGGCCTCGATGGCCTTGTAGGACATGCGCAGAGCCGAGGCTGTGCGTTCCAATGTCGGATGCTTCTCGGCGCGGACCAGCTGGACGAACTGGTCGATCTTGGTCTGGAGCACGCCACAAACACGGCGGCGGGGCATTTAAAGGTTTGGCAGGGCGAAATCGAAAAGATTGGGAATTTGGCGGCAACGCATTTGACGTGGAAAGAGTTAAATAAAACCATCGGCTCATGAATATTTATGGCAGACAAAACAGGCTCTTCAAAACCCCCTCCGGCGGCAAACGATTCGAAGGCGATTATTGTCATCCTCGTGGCCATCGTCGCCGTGCTGATCCTGATACCGGTGCTCCTCATCGGCGGCATGGTGGGCATCGCCTTGCTGGGATTTGTTCCCATGTCGTCCGTCAACTCGCAAATATCCGAATCGACCTCCTACTGGCAAAGCGCCCGTCCCTTCTCTGTTCTGGATGAGTCCCGGTCCTCGGGTTCCGGCGACCTCACGTTGGTCCTCCAGAACAGCGAACCCGAGCAGTTGCAGCTCACCCGCATCAGCATCGGCGCGGCAGGCGTGAGCGGCTCGACGGACCTCCCTAACACCCAGAAATTCTTCTCCGGAGGGGAGAAGAAGGCCATCCAGGTCCCCCTCTCGTCCGGCTGCACTTCCGGCAACGTCTATGAATATTACGTCAACTTCACTTACAGCAACGCCGACGGCACCAATGCCGATCAGAAGCAGTACGGCGCCGAGCCCCTGGCCGTCACCTGCCGCTAAGCCTTGTTTTGCAACAGGCGGCCCGAGCCGCCTGTTTCCTGTTTTTTCGGCTTTTTTCGACCGATTAGGATAAAACGCGCAAGCCTGCTTATTCCGCAACGGACCGCGCCCCAAAAGTCATATTAAGCAGGGCCGTAAAATCCCGTCATGGAATCGGGGGGGAAGAAGAATCGGTTATTTTTGAGGGGCCAGACCACCATCGAATACGTGGCCATGCTCAGCGTGCTGCTCATCCTCCTGGCCGCCACTTACATCTACTCGCGCAACCTGGACCTCAAGCGCGAGGGCATCGTGTCGCAGATGGAGGGAGAGCGCCTGACTTACCAGCTCTCGCAGGCCATGGATTACGCCGCCATCGCCGGCGGCGAGAACAATGTCAGCCTCTTCCTCTCCGCCTATCCCAACCAGACCCTGATCGTGTCGGGAGCCGAGGCGCTGGCGCTGGGGCCGGGCAACATCACGCTGGCCTCCTCGCGCAGCCTCGCGGGCTTGGCGAGCGGCGCGGGTTACCCCAAGTATTTGGATTCCAACCAGCAGCTCCGCCTCGAATACGACGGCACGAAAATCACGGTCAATGAACAGGGGTAGGGAAACGGGCAGAACAGCTCGAACAGAAGGAAAAAAGCGCTGAAGAACGGATGAGGATTATGGGGACCCGAAAAACAAGAACCGCCCAGGTGATGATCAGCGACTTCGTGATCTCGCTGTCCATCTTCCTGCTCGTGCTCATCCTCTTCTACGCGACGTGGACCCGGAACGTGGATGCCATGGGCGAGGAACTGGCGCACCAGCGCGCATTGCAGGCCGCGAACAAAGGCATGGACGCGCTCGTCCTTTCCCCCGGATTCCCGTCCGACTGGGCGGTGTCCGGCCTCTCGCCCGGCGATGCCGCCCTCACGGGCATCGGGACGGCCGAAAGAACGGGAAATCTGGACATGGCCAAGGTGGCGCAACTGGCCGCGTGGCTCGGGACCCCCAACCTGCACAACATCACGCTCAAGAAGATGGGGATCGCCCCGTATGATGCGGACGTGAGGCTGAGCCAGCTGGACGGCACCTCGTTATATGCCATGGGCTACAGCCCGCCGTCCGATTCGCAGGTGCTCGCGAGCGCGCAGAGGCTCGTGACATATGCCAACAACAGCACGATGGTGAGTATCAGGGTATGGAGGGCGGGGCAATGACGGAGGGAACACACGCCCAAAGAAAAGGAGTCGTGCTGTCCGCCGAGGCGCTCATGGCGGCCCTGCTGCTCTTCGGCGCGCTCGCGCTCGCGTTCGGCCCGCTCGCGCCCGGATCGGCCCTGCCGGACGGAAACCGGCCCGTCCTGCGGCACGCGGCGTACGACGCGCTGGAGGCCGGCGTGGAAAACCGCGCGTGGCTTGAGCCGCTGCAGGCCACGGCCGACGACCTCAAAATCCGCAATCTGGTCGAGAACCTCTCGCCCTCCGTCTGCCTGGAAGTGGAGATCTACCAGGACGGACAGGTGCCCCCGAACCTCACCTATGCATACGTGCGCTCGGGCTGCGCGCCCGGCTACGGGGTGGAGGAGGCGCAGGGGTGGCGGGCGATCATCAACCGGACCGATTCAAGCGATTATTCGTATTACTGGGTGCGCGCCATCGCGTACCCAAGGGGAGGGGAATAGATGGGAAAAGGGCTCGTCTACACCATCTCGGTCTTCCTCATCGTGGCCGTGTTCCTCGAGCTCTCCCTCTTCTGGGTGGGGCAGATGGACAAGCGCCTGCTCTACACCCAGCCGCAGCCCGACGGCGAGGTGCTGATCTACAAGCTCGACGAACTGGCCTCGCTCTCCATGCAGGCCATGGGCCTAGATGCGCAACTGGTGCGCACGTCAAGCGGAATCACGTTCAATGTCAGCGATGCGGGCTTCCCGTTCGTTCCCGCAGGCTCGGGGCGCGTGCAGGTCAGCAAGCTCAAGACCTGGGCCGAGAGTATCAGCGGATGGCAGAATGCCACCAATTCGAGCCTGAAGATGGACGTTTCGCTCCCCGACAGCACGGGCCTCCTGCTCGTTGCTTCGGGCTCCAAGCTCAATTACACGCACGACAACACGGAGAGCACGCGGGACAACGCCAGCTTGAGCCTGCCGATGGCCTATGCGCCCGGCTCGGTGCGGGTGGACATGTTCTGCAAGCGGCCCGGGGCCGGCGGAGCCCCGACTTACACGAGCTGGATCGGCGGCGTAGGTTCGATGACCGGCACGATCAATTTCAGGGATTCGGGCGGCGCCTCGTATTCAAGCAGCGTGGCGTTCGATCCAGGCACCTCCAACTCGTTCCGGGCCCGGTACACCGGCGGCTCGGGCTTTGTTGAGGACATCCACATCGACTGGCTGTCCAATGACACGCTCCAGATATGGGATACGGCGAGCGGGGGCTCGCCGGCTTCGGACAAGACGGGCGTGAGCTGTGCCTGGAACATCAGCGCCGCGACGCCCTACCCAGGCGGCGCGGGGGCCGAGACGCTCTATGTGCCGATCTACATTATTCTCAACAGCACGAACGCGAATTATTCGGGCAACCTCACGCTGGCGCGCAAATGATCGGATTTATATTTTTTGGTGGAGATAGAATAAACATGAAAGACGACAAATACAACCTGAATAATGCAAATGGCGCGCAAGATTCCCCGGTTTTGGGGGGCGACGGCGTCTACAATCCGCGCGAGAAAGCCTACTCGAACGGCAAGCCCCACATCAACTATTTGGACACCCACGAAATAAAATGGGGGAACGTGCTGGCGACCTGCGCGGGCGCATTGCTGAGCGGCGCGCTGATGCTGGCAATGGCCAAGAAGTTCATGAAGCCCTCAACGAATGGAAGTACGGATGCCAAAAAGACAATCCCGGCCAGGCAGTGGATGATGAAGGTAAAGCCCAAATAGACGGCGCCGTTCAAATCCGCTTGACTTCCAAATCCAGCACCACCTGCGTGAGGACGGGCGAATAGGGCCGCACCTCGCGCCATGAGAGCAGCTTGAGCGCATAGCCTTCTTTTTTCGCTATTTTTTGCGCGCGCTCGAGCACGTCGGCCTCCCCGGCCTCGATGGGCGTGAAGGCGTACAGGTGGATGACTCCTCCGTCCTTGGTGGAACGCAGGGCTTGGGGCA
>JAZDHB010000060.1:0-22197 GCA_043806415.1 Microcaldota archaeon
AGCCGGACCCAGAAGGCCCTCCATGACGAGGTGGCGGCGAAATTGATGCTGCTGGATGGAGTTATGCCCTGCTTCTGGGCCTGATTCGGCCTTCGGGGCGAAACCTCGAGGCAGAGACGATCGAGTTAGTCACCAGAGGAAAACGCGGAGAGGGAACAGTCGAACGACCAAAGTCCCTCTCCTCATTTCTTACGGTAGTTTCTGATCCTCACCCTACGAACGACAAATGGATGATTTGCTTATAGAATTTACAATACAGGAACATTCCCGAAACTCATCAAACCCCCATTAGTTGCACTTGCCCACCAGCGTCTTGGCGCCGTATTGTTTCTGGTTGGTAATCGAATTATCGGCATTGCTGAAGGTGAAGTTGATGTAGTACTCGTAGACGTTGCCCGACGTGCAGTTGTTGCTCAACCCGATCTGGAGGGCCCGCTTCTCGCCTCCGGAGAAGAACTTCTGGGCATCCGTGAGGTTCAGGGTTCCGGTGACGCCGTTGCCGCCGATGTCGATGACGGTGAGCTGCTTCTGCTCGGCTTCGGTGTTCTGCACGATCAGGGTGAGGTTGGTGGAGCCGGCGGATTCGGCGTGATCCAGGACGGCGAAGGGATGCGCGGCACCCTGCCAGTAGGCGGAGGATTCCCTGGCCTTGGCGTCATAGGTCATCTCGGGGAAGAAGAGGAGCAATGCGATGGCCACCATGGCGACGACCAGCACGACGGCCAGGAGCACCAGGTATTCGGTTGCGCCCTGACCTTTCTTGTTGCCGATAAATTCCATGCATACACCCCAAGGTTCGCACACCCCGGCAAGCCGGAAAAGGCCGGCGCCACGAGGTGAATATGAGATGGATAAGCGCATTAGAATTATAAAGGCATCGGGCGAGGACGGGAACTTTCCGATGCGGATGGATGGGGAGATGTTTTGTAAGGCGCTTGCGGGCGGGAAATCCGCGCCTTTGGGGCGGCAATTGACCGCGTCGCAACGCTGTCGATGTGCCATCGGCGCCAAGCGCCGATGAGCACGGATGAAAGCGGTAGGTTCTTGGCCATCTTTCCTATCCTTTCCCCATCATCCATTTGTACGCCGGCATGTAGCGGATGGTCTTTCCCTCCTTCTTCACTTCTTTCTCCCCATCCGTCGTAATGATCAGCCCTTCCTTCAGTCCGGTTTCCGCCAGGCAGGCCAACAGTCCGCGCTCCTCGCGCCTGGCCGTATCAAGACCCGACATGTCATAGCAGACCTGAATCGCGCAAAGCGGCTTTTTCCCAACCCCGGAATCCACCACAAGAAAGTCGCATTCGTGCCCGTTGCGGCTCGAGTAATAGTAGAATGGCCGCCCGCGCCTCTTGAGTTCGATGGCCACGGCGTTCTCAAGCAGGGCCCCCAAGTCTTCGGAGACCGATGCCGAGTTTTTGCGCACGATGCCGGTGTCCATGCCATACACTTTCCGGGGGTTCTTGTCCAGAAGCTTCATTTTCCGCTCGAATTTTTCGACCGCAAAGAGAAGGTAGGCCGACTGGGCATATTGGAAGTATTTCTGCACCGTCCGGTGGCTCTTGATCGGGAAGTGCTTGGTAAGGGCATTGAAGGTGAAGAGGCTGGAAGAGATGGAGAGCAGGAATGTCAGGGCCGTCCGCAACTCCTGCGGTTTTCGCACGGAGTGCCGATGGAGGATGTCCTTGTGGATGATGTCGTCGACTACCTGCGAGAGCACGGCCGGATTGCCGCCCAGCACGGCTTCGGGCATGCCGCCCTCGCGCAGATAATCTATCCACACACACGCGAGGCGCGCAGACTCTTCTGTCGTGTGGGTCTGGCTGGACGGGACGGGAACCTGTTTGGCGGCCAGATATTCCACGAACGAGAATGGGAACATTTCCACATCGGTATGCCGTCCGGTCATGCGCGTGCCCAACTCCTCGCTCAATAGGTCGGAATTGGAGCCGGTCAGATACACGGCCATCTGCGAGCGCAACATGCGATTGACGAATAATTCCCAGCCGTCCACATTCTGGATCTCGTCCAGTAGGAGGGCCGGATGCCGGCCTTCTTCCTGATAGAACGCTTCCATCATGGTCTGGAAATCCCCCGCCACGAATCCGGCCAGCCGCTCGTCGTCGAAATTGAGGTAGTGGAACTTTTCCCCTCGCTTTTTGAACAGGGCTTGCCCCAGCAGGGTGCTTTTCCCGCAACGCCGGATGCCCTTGACGATGAGGGCGGTGCGGCCTCGGAATCCTTCCACCTGCATGGCGTGCTCCCGGGGGATCGTGCCGGCCAACTCCCGTTTCAAATCTTCCTTCTGCTCGCGCAGGACGGCTTTGAGTGTGGAAATCGAAATCATATTCAGGTTTAGACCGGGAAGATATTTAAACATTATTATAATCACACATAAATCTAATTATTTGATACTATGATATCAGATATAATTATCTACAGATAGACAAGCATGCGCAGGCGCAACTCCTTTGCCAGGGGTTGGCATATGGCGCGGGCACCGAGCTACTCTTCGGATACAGGCCCCGTATTCTGTTTTTCTGCAGAACAGTTCCCAGCGATTTCTGTTTTCTGCCAGAACGATTTAAGAACGACGCCAGACAGAGCGAAAAATCAGTCCGAGCACTGCGTAAAGAGCGGCTTGATCCCGACTTGGGTCAGATCCGGAACCTGCTCGGTGCTGTAGGTGAAATACACATTATAGCTGAGGACCTTGTGCCCCGTGCAGCTCTCCGTGGGGATGGCGACTGTACTGCGCTCACCTGGCGCGAGCGCAAGCGAGGGGGAGAGGGTGTAATTGTTGGCCTCGGCCTCCATCACGACTTGGGTGAGCGTCAGATCGCTCGAGGCGCGGTTCTCGACCACGAACTGGAGATCGGAGCCGGCCTGCATCCAGTCCACGATGGCAATGGGCGAGGCCGAATCCTGCCAGTACTGGGCCGAGTCGCCGGACTGGGAATTGAACGAGAAGGCGGGGAAGAAGTTGAGGATGCCCATCACGGCCAGCCCGAGGGTCAGGACGATCCCCAAGAGGATGATGTACTCGGTGGTCCCCTGGCCCGAGGCTCCGGATGAATGGGAGAAAAGGGCAGACATTTCAACCCGACACGCACGGGCCGACCAAGGGTTTGGCGCCCCGTTGCATCTTGTTGTCGATATCGAAGGTGGAGTAGGTGATGACCACGTTGTATTCGAAGTAGTCGTACGAAACCGGGTCGCAGGCGCGCGGGGCCGTGAAGCTGAGGGTCCGCTGCTGACCGCTTCTCAACGAGACGCCGTCGGGCGGGGAATACGTGCTGCTGTTCCCGGATTTGTCCGTCAGCGTGATATTGTTGATGGTGAGATGGTCGGGCTGGTTGTTGAGGAGAGCCAGGTAGAACGTGCTATTCTGCTGGGACATCTCCATCGCCGAGAACGGACTGGTGGATGTCCAGTACTCCTTGCTTTCCCGGGTCTGGGCCTCCCCGCCCGTCTGGGTGAATCCGGACAGCAGGGCCAATGCGACCATCCCCACGACGAGGACGACCGCCAGGAGCACCAGATATTCGGAAGCGCCCTGGCCTTTGTGAGCATCCATCACGCGTCACCCTCTAGTTGCACTTGCCCACCAGCGTCTTGGCGCCGTATTGTTTCTGGTTGGTGATGGTGTTGTCGGCATTGCTGAAGGTGAAGTTGATGTAGTACTCGTAGACGTTGCCTGAGGTGCAGTTGTTGCTCAACCCGATCTGGAGGGCCCGCTTCTCGCCGCCGGAGAAGAACTTCTGGGAGTCGGAGAGGTTGAGGGAGCCGGTGACGCCGTTGCCGCCGATGTCGATGACGGTGAGCTGCTTCTGCTCGGCTTCGGTGTTCTGCACCACTAGGGTGAGGTTGGTGGAGCCGGCGGATTCGGCGTGGTCCAGGACGGCGAAGGGATGCGCGGCACCCTGCCAGTAGGCGGAGGATTCCCTGGCCTTGGCGTCATAGGTCATTTCGGGGAAGAAGAGGAGCAGTGCGATGGCCACCATGGCCACGACGAGCACGACGGCAAGCAACACGAGGTATTCGGTTGCGCCCTGACCTTTCTTGTTGCCGAGAAATTCCATATTTTTCCCTCCATGAAGCGTTGTGAGCTCACGACTGAATAGAAAGTGATAATATTTAAACGTTTGGATTTGTGAGAAAAACGGATGCCGGCGTGGGCGAAAGAGGAGAATCTCAGGAAGCGACAGAAGGGACGGCGAGAACGGCCGGATCCTCGAGCCGCGCCAATAAAACGAAAACAAATTCGCGACTGTTTTTCAAGCTCGAAAATACGCCCGAATGCACGCGCTCGCGCTAAGCATTTGGAACAACAGGAAACCGCCAAGAAAATACCGGGCTTGCGCTAAGGAGCGTAAAATGTTGAAGCAGCCAAGAATTAAGACCGGATGTGGTACCGAACCGCAAGGAGGGGAACACTCGAACTATCCTCATCCCCTCCTTTCAGTTTGAGGTCGAGCAGGCCTAAAGAGGCCTGCGCGCGCAAGCCCTGCAGGGCTTGCTCGTCCTCCTGATTTTCTCCCCTACAAACGACACTTGCTTGCGCTAAGGAGCGTAAAATGTTGAAGCAGCCAAGAATTAAGACCGGATGTGGTATATAGGATTTAGTAGTGGCAGGCTGAACACCTCGCTTGCGCTTAGTGCTTACACCCCCACCCTATCAAAAGTATCTGCTATACTCTCCTTTTCCACCTCGTTTTGAGATCCGCTTCGACCTTAGATGCTTTCAGGTCTTATCGAATAGCGCGTGGCTGCCCAGCGATGCTTGACACAACTGGTAGACTAGAGGCGCCGGACCCAAGTTCCTCTCGTACTCATGGGTACTTCCTCTCAGGTGGTTACACTCCCAGGAGATACTACCGAACTGTCTCGCGACGTTCTGAACCCAGCTCATGTAGGTCTTTAATGGATGAACAACCCAACCTTTGGCGGCTCCTGCACCGCCAGGATGACCTAAGCCGACAGCGATGTACCAAACCGCGGGGTCGATGGGTATTTGAGTGATCAAATACCTTAAACGTCGATCAGTTTCCTTCATATAGTATTCCTATCTCCTTGCCGTCCATCGACGGCCGGCAAGGATTTGGAAGCCTCTGAATTCTCACGCAGGGATTGCTTGCTTAAGGCTCACGCCGCAGCCGGCCCGAAAGCCGGCCTCCGGCGATCCGGCGAACCGGACCGCCATGCATCATCGAATTCAGCGGACTTTTATCCAGGGAATTGAAGGTAAACAGATTTGATCGACACGCGAAAAATAGGTCTTTGACCATCTCTCGCCCGCGACGAGCCTGTTACCCCCGGGGTAGCTTGTCTGACAGATTGAACCCTCATCAATAGGGATATCAATGTTCGTTAAGCCCGACTTTCGTCTCGGCGTTCCACGCTTTTAAGAACACCGTCAGTCCAGCATTTGTCTTTAACCCTTACCAGCGCATTTCTGACGCGCCTAAGCTGAACATTGGGCACCCTTGTTTCCTTATCGAGGGTGTACCGCCCCAGCCAAACTATCCACCTGACGCTGTCCGTTGCCGTAAGCAATACAAGAACGCTAAAATGGTGTTACACTTTTGCCTATCCGTACCCCGAGAGATACGGCATGACGGCTCCCATTTACGCTGCGTTAGCACCCCTATATCGCAACATCAGGCTATAGTAAAGCTCCACGGGGTCTTCGTTTCCCCCTGGAAGTCCTCTGCATACTCACAGAGTAGTAAGTTCACCAGGTCCCAGCAAGGGACAGTGGGAGGCTCGTTACGCCATTCATGCAAGCCACCAATTAAGCGGCGAGGTATTACGCTACCTTAAGCAACACGTCGGTCTTGCGACCTTCGCGCTGGACTATATCTTTACCCGGTTCTACGGGTGTTCGACGTATAGTCTCTGAGGAGCCGGTGGGCGCCAATCATTGCGCTTCGAGGTCTTTGAGGACCTCGTCGAGCATATATCGCCTCTGCTTTCCTTCAAGATTCATCTCAAAAGCCAGTTTGACCAGCTTGATGAATGAATCCTTATTCGCATGTTGTTTGGCTTCAAGCCCTTCGACGATTCTTGCGAACCGCTGAAAGTCTGAATCCTTGATAAAGAGCCTGTATTTTCTAAAAAACGGCAGAACTTTTTCAAAAAGTTGCCGCCGATTGTCCACATAGAATTGGAGCGTCTGTTCCTGTCCTGGTTTCGGAATTACTCTTCCGCACCCGATGACTTGAACATACAAATCCAAAATATGCCGATAGTTCGAATGCTGCGTCACGTGGAAAACCGGATCGAGCACCCACCCGAAGCGGGTGCCTTCCTGTTTTTTCAGCGCGACCGAAAAACATCCTTCACCATCAGTCAGACCTACCAGATAATACATCAGCTCTTTTTTCTTGGCGGGGAGATGACTAATCTTCCCACCCGATGAGAACTCCTTTAACATGCTAATCACCGTTTCCTGCTGATTGCCTTCATCCTAACCGCCATTTTCCCATGCTATGGAGGCGGTTCGTCTGGGTTCCAGCATATGGTCGAATTTATTGACCCCCAATGAAAATTTTAGCTAAGGGTCAGAGTTTAGAGTTTGCCCTTTCCATAAATCCGAAAATTTCGCGAACTTCTCCGAGTAATACACCGGAACAGTCTTAAGAAATCTTTTCGCATTGTCCTTGCCATACAACCGCAGGTGGTATTGCTCCAATTTGCCGTGCTTGTGGAGATACGGGCCGTTCAAAAACGTCCGAAATCCGCGAGACTGCAAAATATTTTGGGCAATCCGAAGGTTCTGAAGTCCTTCGCCTGCTTGCGTGATATCGATGACGGGAATTTTCGATTTCGTCGAGCGGTAAACCGACCCTTCCGAGTCGAATAAACCGGCGACAAAATAAATTCCCGCGCTTTCCTTCTCGCCCAACAAGCGTTCGAGCTTGGCCATCATGGCCTTGCTGCGCTTGCGCAAGAGAAAAACATCGCGCTTGAACAGTTTGCCGCGAACGCCGAAAACCGAAAAGAGCTTGTTGTTCACAAACTCGAGCCAGTCCCGCCGTTTTTGGTAAACCTGAATTTCATTGCGCTTATGGTCGATATGCGCATCCAATAAAGCGCCCAGTAAGTACGCTTCATTTTCATTCATGCTATGGTTTGGAATGCTCGGTTATTAAAGAATGGGAGAGGGCAGATTACCCCCGCTCTTTGCTGGCGCTTAGGCCCGTTGAAACAGGCGTTCACGTACCAGTAGTGAGCAGGCGTCACCCGCTATACTAATCGTTTCCGATTTGCAGCGAGTTGTGTTTTTGATAAACAGTCGACCTCCCCTTGTCACTGAGGCCTGCCAGTGTTTGAGCACAAGCAGGCATCGCTTATCCCTAAGTTAAGCGACTATTTTGCCGAGTTCCCTTTGCTGAGTTGTCCTGACACGCCTTGGCTTGTTCAGCCAGCAGCACCTGTAATAGTTCTAGGTACGATTGGTCTGGATCGTTGCCCGCGCTCTTTTCAAGGAGCCCGGGGATCGGATTAACCTTGCGGCCTACCCAAAATTATACCACTTCTCCTGACAATCAGTCTCCATGGCATTGCTTTGGTTGGACAGGGTCTCCCCTGCTAATCCTACCCCAAGCCGTCGAGAGCGGACCTTGCGTTGCCGCGTCTACCAGACCAGGACCGGAATCTTAACCGGTTTCCCTTTTGCGCACTGGGAATTACCCGTACGCTTAGGATCGCCTTACTCTGGGCTGAAAAACATGGCCCAGAAACCCGTGTGCTATGCGGCGTCGAGGATTTTCACCTCGATATGCTGTTACTAGTACCAAGATATTCGTGACGGACCGGTCCACGGGACGTCACCGCCCCGCTTCGACCCAATCCGCCCGCTCCCCTACCAAATTCGCATTTGACTGCGAACTCCAGGGTGTCGGTAATAGGCTTAGCCCCGATCATCTTCGGAATCTCTGATCTAGACTGGTCCGCTATTACGCGTTGTTTAAAGGATGGCTGCTTCTAAGCCTACCTTCCAGCTGTCTGGGACCAAAAACTCCTTGTAGATTCGCACTTAGCCTAAATTTTGGGACCTTAACCCTGGTCCCGGTCTTTCCCGTAATGGCCAGCTAGCTTACCCAGCTGAACCCGACTCCCGCTTTCTTAGAAGGTTATAGATTCGAGGTTTGACAACCAGGTGAGACCTTTCGGTCCCGCTCCCAGTAATCAGTGCCCTACCCTAGAACCATTCTCCAGCGAGGCTGTCCTGAGGGACATTTCGAGGAGAACCCGCCATTGCCGAGTTCGATTGGACTATCACCCCTATGCGTAGGTCACCCGAGCAGAATATACTAGCATCGGTGGCGGTCCTCCATCCGCCGTCAGGCGGACTTCGACCTGCCCACGCATAGATCACATCGGCTTCAGGTCTGATGGGGGTGACTGATCGCCTTTTCAGACGACGCGCCTCCCTTGCGGTGCGCGCGCTCGCTTTCGCTTCGGCTTTCGCCTCGCCACACCCATCAACTCCTTGGCTCTTGCTTCGAGAAGAACGATACGATGCCGGTCGATCCCCGACGCTTGCGCCCCTGCGGGCGTTCGCTTGAGAGGACGTCACTCCTTCCACACCGTATCAAATTGTGACCATTCAGTTTGAGGATCTTTTCACCCCCCTTCCGGGGAACTTTTCAACATTCACTCGCGTTACTAATTCGCTATCGGTCTTGAGTTATGTTTAGCGTTGGGAGTTGATACTCCCGTCTTCGCGTCCAATATCAAAGGGACGCTACTCGCATGGCTTCTCACCGGGCCTGGTTCGCATACGGGGCTTTCACCCTCTATGGCGCGACGTTCCAGTCGCTTATGCTCCCAAGCCCGGTTGATGGGCCCCACATCTCGGCCGAGTTACCCCGGTCCGATTCGGCGCGCGCTGATCGGCTTTCACTCACCGTTACTTACCGAATCCCTGTTGGTTTCTCTTCCTGCCGTTACTAGAATGTTTTAATTCTCGGCGTATCCGCTCTTTTCAGAGCACAGTGCGACCTCGGGATCGCGGGCTGCCTGCGCCTCCCCCGAGCCTTTCGCGGCTTGCCGCGGCACTACGTTACTACTCAAGCCTAGTCATCCACTGAATGGTGCTAACAGCATACCACATCCGTGAGTCTTTCTTGGCTGCTTCATACACATGACCGAATGCGCGCCGTCAACAGGCTTAGGAAAGCCCTCGGACGCGCCCGGATGGTTCCCATGTCAAGCACGGGGAACCGATCGCTCGGGCCAGAAGGCCCGAATCGAACCGCGGCATCCAAAATTTCATCGCATGGGCCGAGCGCAAATTTGCGGTGGCTTTTGCTAAGTTTTGATGATGTCCATCGCGACCCGACAGAGTCAGGCGCTGATGTCAAACCCTATCGCGGGAATGAAAGCGGTGCCAACTAGTGGAACAGTTGGAGTTTAAAAGGGTATCGTCGCAACTGTCGCGAAACAAGAAAGAGCATGAAAGAAAAAACAGGAAACCCCAGCCGGCCGGAAAAGACGGCCCCGCGCGGCGCCCCCGCTTATTATCGGGATTTTAAACATTGCCCGGTTTGCGTTTACATGGCCGGCATTTTGCACTTGAAAGAAACCGGGAAGACGCCGACGCAGACCATCGACGAGATCGTCTTGGGTGATAAATTCCGCGCGTACGACAAGGCCAAGCTCCTGGGCGGCCATCGGCTGATTTGCGAGATGAGAAGAGACGGTGCGGGAGCGAAACTTTTTGCTAATGCTGAGGCCGGGCAGCGCATCTACATGATCCTGCACGACGAGGACCCCGAAAAAAAGTACGCCAACGCTTATCGGAAGCTGGATGCGCTCGCGTCCGGAAAGTTCACGGCCAGGCAATTGCAGGATGCCATCGTCTGGGACGCGCGCCTGGGCATCGGGGAGAAAATCGCATACTTGGAAGGGCTTGGGAAAAAATCGCCGGCGCTCAGGAAGGCACTGGCAGCTGCGCGTCTTGGCCAGAGCAAGCTCCTGACCCCGAAGCGGACTGAAAACTCGGATAAAAAAAACGCGGCCGCGCTCTCCGGGCTGGGTTTCACGCCGAAAACGCTCGCAGCCAAGATCGGTGTCGCCTGCTACGGCAAAAAAAAGATGGGCGCGAGGGAAACAGAGGAAATTCTGCGCAGGTGCTGGAAGGATATTGAGCGGGATTTCGCCAAAATCGAATCTGACCGCGGCGGCTTCTGGGGGCCGAATGAGAAGGTGTCCCGCATGGAAGTGGCCATGAACCTCGCCCGCATCTACCGGCACCGCGAGATACGCGGGATACCGGCGGGCATCTACGAGACGACGGTGAGCAAAGAGAGCAATTGGAATAACGAATTGTTGGGTGGCTTCGAGGAGAATCCGAATAACGCGGATGTCGGCCTTTACCAGATAAACAGAACTTCCGTCGCCGACATGTGCTTAAGCGAGAGAATGAAGCAGGTCAATGAACAGATGGAGAGGTGGGGGCTGGAACCGTTTGATACGCGCTTGGGACAGTATTACGAGAACAGCGGGAAGAAAGGGCGCGGATGGAAAATGCTCGAATACGACGTGGCAGAGAACAGCCGGTACCGACAGGCCCTCGCCGGCAAGAATGCCATCGAGATGGCCTCGTGGGTGATGGTGCGAAAAATGCTCGACCTGGACATCACCTGCCGGCCGGACAAGATGAACGACGGGCAGAAGAGGCGAGTATTCGAAAAGTATAATGCGTCGAAAAAAAAGGTGGAATACGCCGAGGACGCGATGAAAAGGTTCCGGTGGATGACCGGGCGATAGGGGCCTTTTGTTTTATTTGGAACTATTACTACTTCTTTAGTTAAATTTCGTGCTTAGTTGTAAAATAGGCGACAAGGCACAATATCCGCATAGTGAGGTGTGGATATGGCACAGGTTGGCAGCATAATGCGGGGTTCCGGCTACAAAGGCCGTGACAACCCCGATAAAAACATGGAGAGTTTGGCCGTCGGGAGCAAGGAGCATCGCACCGAATTCTTCGCCCTCAAACTGATGAACGAGAATCCCGGATTGGGTTTCGAAGCCGCCAAGAAGAGCGTGGAGAAATACGGGTACGGCAACTACAAGTAAACGCCGTTCTTCCTCCCTTCTTCATTTTTTTACGACTTTTACCTCGAATCCGAAGATACCTTTAAATACTTGCACTACGCTAACAATGGCCACCGGCTCGACGCCTCTTTTGCGGCGGGCCGAACCGCGGTTCGGTTGTTTGTGTTAATCACTTAACCCATTCCATCTGCCGCGAAATGGGAATGTCACGCCTGTGATATTCGACGCACGCTTCAAGGAACCATACGAAGATTAGTGAGTGCTAACCGTCAAATCTTTAATGCACTTTGCGAATTAGTGACTCCAGTTGATCCTGCTGGAGGATACTGCTATCGGAGTACGATTAAGCCATGCAAGTCAGTTCACGACCATCGTGGACGGCGTACGGCTGAGTAACACGTAGTCAATCTGCCCTCAGGACAGGCATACCCTCGAGAAATTGAGGTTAATTCCTGATCGCTCATCTATGCTGGAATGCTTGATGGGTCAAACCTTATGGTGAATTGGAATCATGAGGCCTGAGGATGAGACTGCGGCAGATTAGGTAGTTGGTGAGGTAACGGCTCACCAAGCCGATAATCTGTAGGGGCAATGGGAGTTGGAGCCCCCAGAAGGGCACTGAGACAAGGGCCCTAGTCCTACGGGATGCAGCAGGCGCGAAACCTTTGCCATGCGCGAAAGCGTGACAGGGGAACTCCGAGTGGTAGGGGGATTTTTCTCCCTATCTTTTGGCCAATCCAAACAATTGGCAGAATAAGATCTGGGTAAGACCAGTGCCAGCCGCCATGCGATGTAATGCATCAGCATTGGCACGGTACGCGGTAATACTGGCAGAGCGAGTGGTATCCACGAATATTGGGTCTAAAGAGTCCGTAGCGGGCTAGTTAAGTCCACTGTGAAATCTGGCGGCTCAACCGTCAGGCGTGCAGCGGATACTGGCTGGCTTGGGAGTGGGGGAGGTCGGGAGTACTTGCGGGGTAGAGGTAAAATTCTGTAATCCTGCAAGGACTACCAGTGGCGAAGGCGCCCGACCAAAACACGTCCGACCGTGAGGGACGAAGGCTAGGAGAACGAATCGGATTAGATACCCGAGTAGCCCTAGCAGTAAATTATGCAGACTGTGGTGTTGCATGAACTTCGGGTTCATGCAGTGCTGTAGCGTAAGTGTTAAGTCTGCCACCTGGGGAGTACGGCCGCAAGGTTGAAACTTAAAGGAATTGGCGGGGGAGCACCACAAGGCGTGGATGCTGCGGTTCAATTGGATACAACGCCGGGAATAACCCTAAAAGTAAGATAGACAACATTCGAATGTTCTCGTATCCGCCCTCGCAGCCGGGGGCTTCTGGGAAAACGTTCGAGTGGTCGTGCGATCCGGCAAATTTCGCACGAGCTTATATTCATGGACACTTTGTTTTGTCCGAGGGTTACCGACTCTTACCGGGAGCGACGGCAGAATGAAGGTCAGACTGAAGATCTTACCCAACAAGCCGAGAGGTGCTGCATGGCCATCGTCAGCTCGTGGTGCGAACTGTCAGGTTAAGTCCTGTAACGAGCGAGACCGTCACGCACTGTTGCCAACTTCCCCTCCGGGGGAGGTGCACCCTGTGCGGACTGCCCGTGTTAAATGGGAGGAAGGAGACGGCGACGGTAGGTCAGTATAGCCTGAATCTCCCGGGCTACACGTGGCATACAATGCATATGACAATGGGCTGCAACCCCGAGAGGGGAAGCTAATCTCACAAACATATGCTCAGTTCGGATTGAGGGCTGAAACTCGCCCTCATGAAGCTGGAATGCCTAGTAATCGCTTGTCAACATCGAGCGGTGAATACGTCCCCGCTCCTTGCACACACCGCCCGTCAAGTCACCCAAGTTCGGTTCGTGTGAGGCGACCCTTTCTGGGGTTGTCGAACACAGATTGGATGAGGGGGGCTAAGTCGTAACAAGGTATCCGTAGGGGAACCTGCGGATAGATCACCTCCAAAACTACAAACCTTTGCAGGGGAGTAGTCTTGAGTCGACATTTTGGAAAGTGCAGGGATTGCGAGACTTTGCTTGGCAAACCTTTAGGGGTTTGCCATGTCGTGAAACAGCATCAGTTGTTTCACACTAATCTTCGGGTTTAGCCTTGAAGCGTGCTATAGGCAACCACGAAAGTGCTCCGACCGTTTCGCGCGTGTCGTTTGCCGGGGTTGCCTATAAGTGGCCCCGCAATTTATTGCGGGGGCACTGTAATGATTTACGGGTTAGCGCAAGCCTTGCAAGCGCCATCGATGTTCTTCCTTGGCGCGAGCCCGGAAGCTATTTATTATTTGCTTTCCAAATATTACTCATGAATGTTAAAATAACCACAAAATCACGAAGAGAGGCCACGATCCGGGAGCAACATGTGCACGGAGATCTCGTCTCGCTCGCATGGGACACCCGGCGGGGCATCCGGGGCATCCCGCCCCGGATCGCCGAGCCGGCTCGCCAGAACGGGAATGGAAACCAGCACAGCGAGGTAAGGAAGGCGCTGGATAGCATCGAGTATTCCCTGTTGGGCGGTTGGTTCGATAAGGCGCGCACCAAAATTAAGGCCTTTTGCGCCGACGAAGAGGTTCGGCGGGTGTTTTTGAATGAGAAGAAAGGCCGGGACCTGGCACATCTCATCATAGCCTTGGCCGATAAAAACGATGAAGAGAGTGCCTTGGAAGAGGTGAAGCCCCTTTTGGCACTGGTGCTCAAGCATAGCCAGGGCGACGTGCTGCTCTCCAGGCTGAGGACTTCGATCTTGAATTCCGGGCTAAGGACCGCCATCGCCGAAGTCATGCTCGAGGAGAAGGCCTGGGACGCCCTGAACCATATCCTCATGGATAAAGGATATCGGCTCTCGCTGCGCAAATACATTGTCGATGCCATGGTCGAGGAGAAGGCCTGGGATGCCCTGCGCCAGCTGTCCCTGGACAAAGAATACTTGCGCTTGCTGCGCAAGTACATGCAGAGGCGGCTGCAAACCGTTTAGGTCCCAAACTGTGCCGCTCCTGCCGACGGCGGGAGGGCACGCTCGGGAGGAGACGCGGGTGATTCGGCCAGTTCTTCGAGGCTGCACGCCACGACCCCCAACTCTTCTTCGTTTGCGATGATGATGCGTAGATAGCGTTCGGGCAAGCCCGTGAATTCCTCGTCCCACGGAGGCAGCAGCTTCACGCCGGCTACCTCGAGGCGGACCAGTATTTGCCTTGTTCTCTGACCGCTTCCTGTATCCACGAGGACGAAATTGGTCTTGGAAGGCAGCACGTGGTAGCCGGCGAGGCGCAGGCGTTTGGAGAAACCCTCGCGCATTTTGGCGATCCGCTCGGCGCGTTGGCCGGCGTCCTTGCGCAACATGGGCAGGCATCGGCCGGCCGCGGCGGCCAGGCTGTTGAGGGGGAAGAAGGGGCGGTTCTCCTCGAAGCGTTTTACCCACTTGCTGTCGGCCATCATGTAGCCCAGACGGATGCCGGGCAGGCCGAGCGCCTTGGAGAAGGTGCGCAGTCGGATGACGTTGGGGCGGAGAAGGGCCGGCCGAGGTTGCGCTTCTTGGCAGAATTCGAAATAGGCCTCGTCCAGCACGATGGTCGCGCGGCTTTGGGAAAACAACTTCTCCAATTCCACTGCGTCATAGATGCCGCCGGTCGGATTGTTCGGGTTCGCGAGCCATACGGTCCCCCCATCCACGAGGTCGAGGGGCGCCAGGCTCATTGCGTCGTCTTTGAGGCAAGGCACGAGTCGGACTTCCCGGCCGTTCCTTTTGGCCGCGCGCTCGAATTCGCAGAAGGCCGGCGTCGGGATCCAGAAGGGGGCGGGCAGGATGCGACTCAGCTGGTCGATCACGTCGTCCAGGCCGTTTCCGACGGCGATACTGGATGGGGAGAGGCCTGCATCGTCCGCCAGCGCGCTTTTCAGCTCGGCGAAAGCCGCGTCCGGATACCGGTTGATATCCGAGAGCGCCTGCTCGAAGACCTGCTGCGAGGCCGGAGAGAGGGGAGCGGACAGGGAAGAATATCGTAGGTCGATCATGCCAGCCGCCCCTCTTTCGCGCCGAATACGAGCGCGGCGTAATCGTAGATCCCGAGGGCTAATCCGGCGAGGCTGCCGGCCCCCTGTCCGGCTTTCCTGCTATCCGGGCCCTCCTCGCACTCGTCGAATTCGCCGCCATCCAACAAGGCCAGGCGCGCGCGGTACTGATCGAGCGGACCGCCCGGATAATCCAAGGCTTGGGCGAACTTCGTCTGGATGACGAGCGCGCCTTTGGACAGGTCCTCGCCCGGCTTGGACTCGAGATCCTTTCCCTAGATGCGCTCCTCCCCTTTCTGGCCGATGTACGGGATCGCGGATTTCTCCTGCCCGGGCCGGCTGTCCAGCTCGAGCGGATTCTTCAACTGCACGATCGTGAAGTCGGGCCGCAGGTAGCGGTCGTACTCCTCCTCGGACCGGGGCCCGATCTTCGCTTTCACGCCGTACGCGTCGCGCAGGTAATAGGCCTCGGCCAGCTCGGCATAGAGGTAAAGCTCGCAGCCTTTGAAAGGGGCGAGCCGCTCGCGCTGCGAGTCCGTGATGCCGCCTAAAAGATAGCGGGGCAGGTCACCGAACCGGACCGCCTTCTCCGGCTCGCGGAAAATCCGCTGGTTCAGAAGCTCGTTTTTGCGCTCGACCAGCCGGCAGAGCGCTTGCCAGTACCGCGTGTCGGACCAGAGCTGGTCGGTGATGAGCACAGACACGTCCTGCTCCATCCCGAGCCTCCCGGCCGCGCGCTCGAAAAGATTCTTCTTGCGCAGCTCGTCCGCCTCCCATTGCTTCACCCTCGGATAAGGGTCCTGGTCCTGGCTCAGGTTGAGGAGACGGTATTTGCCGGCGACAAAGACGGTCAGCTCGAACCTGGGGGCTGCTTCGTCTTCTTGGGCGCGGGCCCCTTGCAATTGGTTCCAGAAGCGGACCAGAAGGAGCGGGTCAAACTGCTCCAACGGCTCCTTGTACGGGCTGATGTTGACGCCATAGTAGATCGAATACGCGTTGGCACCCGTCTGGATCGGATATGGAAAGACCGACCGGCTGCCTGCCGGATCAGACGGATCGAACCGGAATTCGTCGGCCCGCGAAAGAAGCGGGCACGCCTGGTTGAAGCGATTGACGCGCTCAGCACGCCCGATGAAGAAAGGACGATGCCGATCTCGGGGCCGAGCTGACCAGATTGGACTGAACGTTGGACGGGGCATTGGATTTCAGATCATTCATGGATAGCACCTCGACTGATGGTTGAGTGCAGATATGACGCAGCCGAAGTTTATAATACTTTCCCACTTATTTCCCACTTACGGGAGAAAATCAGCCTTTCTTCTTCGCTTCCAGCTCGCGCAGCGCCTGATGCACGACGGCCAGCATGGCGCGCACTTCCGCCGCATCCGGCACCGCGCGCCCCAGCACGCGCCGGAAGGCCAGCTTCGTCTTCTCGGGGTTGTTCAGGTTGGGAGAATAGCGGGAAGCGAGCCGGTCGAACGCCTTCTTGAGGAATTCCGCCTCGCGCGCATCCGAGGGCACGCACACGGACTTGAGGGACCGGCCTTGCGCGATGAGCGCGTAGAGCACCACGGCCAGGGCGTGCGAGAGGTTCAGCACGGGATAGCGCCGGCTAGCCGGGATCGACATCAGCACGTCGCAGCGCTTGATGTGCCCCTCGGCCAGCCCGTTGCCTTCGGGCCCGAACAGGACGGCGATGGTGCCCGGAATTTTGTTTTTGGACATCCTCTCGCGCAATTGCTCAAGCGAGAGCGGATGCCTTAACGCCTGTTTATGGCGGCGAAGCACTCCAGTGGTACCCACCACGAAGGAGCAGCCTTCCAGAGCCTTGGGCAGCGTTTCGCACACCACGGCTTTCTCGAGTATTTTCACGGCATGCTTGGCATGCATCCGGGCCGTGAAACCGAGCGGATTGCAGGCGGGCGCCACAAGATAGAGCGGCGAGCAGCCGAAGTTGGCCATGAGGCGGGCGACGGCGCCGAGGTTGAGCTCGTATTCGGTGCCGACCAGGATGATGCGGAATTCGGGCTTGGCCATGAAGATTCACCGCTGATTTCAATTCGATTCAACTCAATTCCAGCACTTGCAGCCGCTCGAAGAAAAAACGCTCCTCGGCCAGCGAGCGGGCGCGAAATCCGTTTTTTCGATTAATTTGTCCAATTTCTCTTTGGGCTGGAGCGAACTGGCCACGAGCAGGATTTTGCCGCCGGGCGCCAGATGCTTTTTCACGCGGGCCAGAAATCCGGCGACCGCTTCGAGCCCGTCCTTTCCCCCGTCGAACGCCCGGTTGATTCGGCCGGGCAGCTTCTCGTCTTGCATGGTCGGCAGATAGGGCGGATTGAAAAGAATAAAATCGAAGTGGGAAGAGGCCGGCAGCCGGACGAACAGATCCGAGCAGATGAATTTGATTTTCGCGCCGATTTTGTTTTTCCGGGCATTCTCTTTCGCGCATGCGACGGCTTGGGGGTTGATGTCGAGCAGGGTCAGTGAGTCGCACTTTCCTTCGAGCGCCAGCAGGATGCCCACCACGCCGCTGCCGCATCCCACTTCGAGCACGTCGCCAAAGCAGGCGTCCAGGGCCACCGACGCCAAAAGAGCCGAATCGTCGCTGGGCGCATAGACGGAAGAGGGCACGCGAAGCAGGAGAGAATGGCCTCTCGATTCAAATGACATTGAAGAGGAGGAAGAACGGGACATAGCGGCGCCTGCCATCAGGATTTTCCCAATGCCTTAAGGATTTCCTGCGCCGCCTCGTCGGCCGCGCCCTTGCGCACGATGCGCATCCCGGCCAGATCCACGATGGTGGAACCGACGCCGGCCGGGCAGGGGCCGCCGTCCACCAGAAGATCCACGCCCTCGAGGACGGCCTCGTCCAGTTCCTGGGCGGACCGGGCGGGCGGGCGGCCGTGCCGGTTCGCGCTGGTGGTGATGATCGGCTTGCCGAACTTGCGGGCCAGCTCAAGGCAGAATTCGTTTTTCGGAACGCGGCAGCCCAGCAGCGGGCCGGGCGTCACGGGCAGGCCTTTTCGCACGGGAAGCATGAGGGTGAGCGGGCCAGGCAGGTGCCTGGAAAGGATGCGGCAGGTCTTCGCGCCCAGATCCACGTATTCCTTGGCGGCCTCCAGATCGTGGAAAATGACCGAGAACGGGCTTTGCGCGCCCCGGCCCTTGATGTCCAGTATCCTGCGGACCACATCCGACCGCGTGGCGTCCCCGCCCAGCCCGTAGAGCGTGTCGGTCGGGTAGCAGATGACGCCGCCTGATTTGCAGTGGGCCAGGGCCAGATCGATGGCCGGATGGAGGGGCGGAACGACGGCCAGTTGCATGGCAAAGTATGGCAGCCGCAGGCTTAAAAATCACCTTGGCATGAGAGAGGCATGGATGGAGAAGCAGGAGCTCCCGGCGGGAGCGGCCGACATATGGCAGGCAGCCGGCGGATCTCCCGGCGGGACGCGCGCGCGCAGGTGTCCCTCGAATACACGATCATCAGCGCAGTCATGCTGGTGGTGCTGGTCATCCTGATGGTGACCTTCAACGGCCTGTATTCCCAGTACGCGCTCAAAACGCAATACCAGCAGGCCGAGCATGCCATCGCCGTGGTGGGGGCGAGCGCGACCGACGTGTGGAAACAGGGAAAATACGCCCGGGAGCAGGTGCTCATCGACATCCCGGCGCGAGTGGACCTGGGACGGAGCAACATCAGCAAGAACGTGCTTGACCTTTACCTGGACAATGCCGGGGACGTCTCGATGCAATTGCCGTTCCTCTTGAACGGGAGCTGGCCGGACCGGACCGGGCGGACGGTGATGGTTCTGTATAACAACGGAACCCATGTCATCACCATGCCGGGCGGAGAGCCGGTGCCAGACGATGGAAGCGGCGGGGGGCTGCCGGAGATTCCGGCGGGAGGGCTGGAATTGAACACATCCGTGTTCTACATGAGCTTCCCCAGCAACAGCCCCACGCAGAAATCGGGCTTGGAGCTGCGCAACCGGGCCGGCGTGAGCTACGCGCTCGCCTATGTCCTGACATGCCCGGCCAACGCCAATCCCTGCAAGTTCAACCCGACCAACCCGCCCTCGTCCATAGCGGCCGGCCAAACCCAGGACTTGGAGATCCAACTGAACCCGAAGACCGTCGGTTTCAGCGCCGGCTACCTGACCATCACCGCCACTCCGCCGGCAGGCTCGGGCCTGCCCGTCGAAACATACACCATCCCGATCGAAGTCCATGTGACATAGGGAGCGTGATGGCAAACATGGAACTTGAATCCGCAGCGATATTGCACAACCCCAAAAAGCCGTCCGCGCGCGCCCTCGTGCGAAAAATCGAGGCTTTCCTGGAGGCGCGAGGAGTGGGCGTGCGAAGGCCCGGCCGGGCGCAGATCATCATCACCATCAGCGGGGACGGCACCATCCTCTACAACAAGAACCGCTACGCCAAGCCCTTCTTCGCCATCGGCTCGAAGACCAGCAAGCTCTGCCAGACGAGCATCGGGCGCTGGAGGAAGGATTTGGGCGCGCTGGCAAGGAACGGATTCTCGATCGAGCGGAGGCTCATGCTCTCGGCCGAGGTGGACGGCGAGCGGCTGCCCGACGCGCTCAACGAGGTGGTCGTCCGCAACCGGCAGCACCGGCTGATGCACATCCAGATCCAGGCCGCCAGAAAGACCTACCGCTTCCGCGCGGACGGGGTGATATTCTCGACCGCCACCGGCTCGGGCGCCTATGCCTACTCCTGCGGAGGGAAAAAGATGCCGCCCCGCTCGGAGAGATACCAGATCGTGGCCATCGCCCCGCATTTGCGCGAGTTTGGGCCGACCGTCCTGGACGGAGATGCGCGCTGCGTGATGCGGGAGGATGCCGGATACCACGAGCGCATGGGCAAGGACGCGCAGGGCATCCCCAGCAAGCCCGACGTGGTGGTGGACGGGCAGTTCCAGCGGCCGCTCCGCAAAGGGCACGTGCTACGGATTTGGAGGAGCGGGCGCGAGATGGAATTCGTGAAGGCCAGAAGAAAGGCTTAAAAGGGCCCAAATCGACAACTCCAAGTCGTCAAGCTAAGAAACAATCTGATTCGGAGGTAGAAAAAAGTGATACCACTACTATTCGGCATGGCCGTCGAGCCGCTGGCGCTGGTCTTCGGCATCAGCGTCATCGGAGTGATCGTGGCGCTCTATTTCGCCAAATACGTGCTGGACCAGGACAAGGGCCCGGCCAAGATGCAGGAGATCTCGGATGCCATCCGCGAGGGCGCAGAGGCATTCATCAAGAGACAGTACACCACCATCGCGGCGCTCGCCATCGTGGCGGCGCTCATCATCTTCGTGGCGTACAGCGTGCTCGCCCACCGGGGCGACCTGGCCTTCAAGACGGCCTTCTCGTTCATCGTGGGCGCGGGCTGCTCGGCCATCGCCGGCGTGATCGGCATGTGGATCGCCGTGCGCGCCAACCTGCGCACCGCGGCGGCCGTGGACAAATCCGTGTCCAAGGCCATCACCATCGCGATGCGCGGCGGGGCCGTGTCCGGCCTGCTCATCGTGGCCATGTCGCTCATGGGCGTCTCGCTCGTGTTCGTGCTGCTGGGCTCGGACCCGCAGACCACGCCCTTCCAGATCGTGGGCTTCGGCTTCGGCGCGTCGTTCGTGGCCCTCTTCGCCCAGCTGGGCGGAGGCATCTACACCAAGGCCGCCGACGTGGGCGCGGACCTCGTGGGCAAGGTGGAAGCCGGAATCCCGGAGGACGACCCCCGCAACCCGGCGGTCATCGCCGACCTGGTCGGGGACAACGTGGGCGACTGCGCGGGGCGCGGCGCCGACCTCTTCGAATCCACGGCGGCCGAGAACATCGGTGCCATGATCCTGGGCGTCGCGCTCTACCCCGTGTTCGGCGTGGCGGGCATCATGTTCCCGCTCGTCGCACGCGCGTTCGGAATCATCGCCTCCATCGTCGGCATCCTGTCCGTGAAAGCGGGCGAGGACGAGGACCCGATGAAGGCGCTCAACCGGGGCTATTACGTGACCTCCATTTTGGCGGCCCTCTTCTTCTACGTCGCCGTCTACTGGCTGCTGGGCAACAACATGTACTTCTTCGCCGCAGGCATGGTGGGCCTGCTGCTCTCAGTGGCGTTCGTGTACATCACCCAGTACTACACCGAATACAAGTACAGGCCCGTCAAATCCATCGCCGAGGCCTCCAAGACGGGCCCGGCCACCAACATCATCGCCGGCTTCGCCGTGGGGCTCGAGAACACCTTCGCCGCGACCGTGGCGATCGCGCTCGCCCTCTTCGCGGCCTTCTGGCTCGGCTCCAACTCGGGCGTGCCCAACGGAGGCCTCTACGGCACGGCCATCGCCACCATGGGCATGCTGGCCACGGCCGCTTACATATTGGCCATGGACACCTTCGGCCCCATCACGGACAATGCCGGAGGCATCGTGGAGATGAGCGGCGCGCCCAAGCACGTGCGCGAAAAAGCCGAGCGCCTGGATGCGGTGGGCAACACCACCAAGGCGCTGACCAAAGGGTATGCCATCGGCTCGGCAGCCCTGGCGGCCTTCCTGCTCTTCTCCGCCTACATGGATGAGGTGGCCAACCTCACCGGGCACGCGTTCGGCGCGGTGGACATCTCCAAGGTGCCGGTGTTCATCGGCGCCATGCTGGGCGCGATGCTGGTCTTCCTCTTCGCGGGCCTGGCGATCCGGGCGGTCGGGCAGACGGCGCAGTACATCATCCAGGACGTGAGAAGGCAGTTCAAGAACAAGGGCATCCTGGACGGCACGGTGAAGCCGGACTACGCCTCGTGCGTGGATCTGACCACCAAGGGCGCGCTCAGGAACATGGTGCTGCCCGGCGCGGTCGCCATCCTGTTCCCCATCCTCGTGGGCTTCCTGCTCAAATACGAGGCCATGGCGGCCTTCCTCATGGTCGGCACCATCACAGGCATCATGATGGCCACCGTGCTCAACAACTCCGGCGGCGCCTGGGACAACGCCAAGAAGTACATCGAGACCGGCGCGCTGGGCGGCAAGGGCTCGGATGCGCACAAGGCGGCCGTGGTGGGCGACACCGTGGGGGACCCGTTCAAGGACACGGC
>JAZDHB010000061.1:0-14422 GCA_043806415.1 Microcaldota archaeon
CAATAATGCTTAAATATAGACAGCGCGCGAATAGTTCCATCGCGAAAGAAGCGATGGTGAGTTTGATGATGGTTACACGGAATGCTATGAAAGTAACGGAAAAGGGGAACGGCCGCGATGGCAGGCCGAACCCGTCTCCCGATAAGCGACCCGCCTTGGCCCTCTACGAGCGGGGAAAACAAATCGCGAAAGACGCGAGACATTACGCCAACATCGCGAAACGGACGGAGGGCGGGCCCGGGGATTATGTGCTCGCCATTTTCGAGCGCTCGAAAATCTCGTTTGATGAAGCGCTCAGGCTCTACCGCGAAGCGAAGGTCAGCGAGCCGGACAGGCAGCTGCGCACATGCATCCTGACCGACATTTCGGAAATCAAGAGCTACCGTACCTATGTCAAGGAACAGATCGAGCAGCTCAACCGCACTTGCCAGCCGTTCAAGGACATGGCCATGACGGAGACCATTTACCTCTGAGCACACCGCTATTAATGCATATTTTTATGCAATAATGTTTAAATATAGACAAAATGAAATATTGATTGGAAGGTGAGAAGATGGACATGATTGCAAAGACTGACAAAATACAGGGCAACAATGGTCAGGCAAAGGCACCGGGCAGCAATGCCCTGACCATCAATGTGGATGGAAAAGTGTTGACGCTGGATCTGGGCAAACTGCTTGAAACGAACGGCCGGACGAGAGAGACCTTCTCGACGCCCAACGGGAAGTTCATAATGACCGTTGGACCGTCCTACGGGGTGCTGAGGCTGGATTTGACGATCGAACCCCTCACCGAAAGCATTGACAAGAGTTTCCGCCTGCCGGCCGGCTTTTTGGGCTGCTGAACGCGCCAGGGCAACAGCGAACGCGTTGCAGCGCCCGCGCTCAGGGCCGCGGGCGTTTGTTTTTATTTTCCAGAAATTAGGATATGCCCATGGCCAACGAAAAAATCGCCGAGCGGGCGGCCCGCCTGCCGAGGGCGAAACCTGCGATGAGCGAGCCCTGCGCCTCGTGCGGGGAGAAATGCTGCAACCGCTTCGCGGTGCCCATCAGCGGATTCGACATGCTGCGCATCATGCGCAAGCTCGACTGCGAGCCGGGCGAATTCTGCGAGCTGGATGAAGCGAAATACATCCAGTCCGCGCCGCACTCGACCGTGTTCATCTTCGGCAAGGAGGGAGTGATGAGCGAGCGGCTGCTCATCCTCAAGCGGCTCAAGACCAATTACTGCATCTTCTCGCGCCATTCGCACGGCTGCGCCATCTGGGGCTTCCACCCCATGGCCTGCAAAGCCTATCCGTTCGCGTTCGTCGGCAAGGAGGCGGGCGGAAAGGACAAGATCGGCTACACGCGAAACTTCGTCTGCCCCCGCCCATGGGAGAAAGGCGAGTATGACGAGGGAGGAGTGCGCACGGTGCTGGATGCGATGGAGCGGGAGATGGCCGAGTACAACATCATCGTGCGCGAATGGAACGCCACCCGCGCGAAAGAAGGGGGCGAGAAGGAGTTCTTCAAATTCCTGATCGAGAAGAGCGGGAAAAAAATGGAGTTGTGGGAAAAGAAAGAGATGCCAGACGCGCAGGAGTTGCCCAGCCTCGGGCCGAAGCGGGGCTACATCGAACCAGAATGGAAGGCCCTATGAGAGATTGCGGCAGATGGCCTCGACCATCTCGCGCGTGCTCGCATTTCCGCCCACGTCTTTTGTCCGGATCCCCTGCCCGTACGCGCGCTCGATCGCAGTTTCCAGCTTGCGCGCCTCGCCCGGCAGGCCGATGTGCCCAAGCATCATCACCGCCGATCGGAGCAGGCCGGTGGGGTTGGCGATGCCCCGGCCGGCGATGTCGGGCGCCGAGCCGTGCACCGGCTCGAAGAGGGCGTATTTCTCGCCGATGTTGGCGGACGGGGCCACGCCCAGCCCGCCGATGAGCGCACTGGCTTCGTCCGAGAGGATGTCGCCGAAGAGGTTGGTGGTGACGATGATTTGGAAACTTTGCGGCGATTTCACCAGGCGCATGGCCACCGCGTCGACGATGGCGTCGTCGCAGGCGATGTCGGGCGCGTAGGCCTTCGCCACATTGCGCCCGGCTTCCAGGAAAAGGCCGTCGGTCTTGCGCAGCACGTTGGCCTTGTGCACGAGCGTGACCTTGCTAAAATGGCGCTTCTTGGCGTAATCGAACGCGAATTTCACGATGCGCTCGCTGGCTTTTCTGGTGATGACGCGCAAGGCGGTCGCCCGCTCGCCGTCCGACTCCTCGATGCCGGAGTAGAGGCCCTCGCTGTTCTCGCGCACGATGGCGAAATGAATGGGGGGGAGAGCGGCCGAAGGAGCGGATGGGGGGCTGGGGGCGGGGCGGCCCTCCGCCGGATTTGCAAATATGGGCTGGGTCCAGGCCGGGGCCGGAACGTTTGGAAGGGAGTCGAAGGGGCGCAGATTGGCATAGAGGCCCAGCGCGTTGCGCAAGGAGATGATGGCACTCGTATAATTCGGGATGCCCGGCGGGGTGGTGACCGCGCAGAAGAGCACGGCGTCGCTGGCGCGGGCGTGCTCGATCGTGTCGTCCGGGAGGGGCGTGCCGAGTTTCTTGTATGTGCCATAGCCGGCTTCGCCTTCCACCCACTCGACGTCCGCCAACTCGTCCACGATGGAGCGGGCGGGGCCCATGAGCTCGGGGCCGACGCCGTCGCCGTTGATGTACAGGATTTTCTTGGTCATGTGAATCAGATCCAGACAGATCAGATGTCGTCTTTTGTCATGCGCTTGTCTTATTTCATGCGCTCGTTTTTTGTCATGCGCTTGCCTTTTTTCTTGAGGAGGACGGCCGCGCGGTTTTTGTCTTGCGCGCCGGCTCTCCCGCCGCCTCCGCTTCGAGTTCCTCGATCTTGTGCGCTTTGAGGAAGTTGAGGATGCCCTCGAAGTTGCGCAATTTGGACATGAGCGGCGGGATGGAGAGCGGAACGGAGAGGGAGCGGGTGAGGTTGGTTAGCCGGCCATCGGAGAGTTCGAATTGGTCGTTATCCTGCGTGGCGTCGATGAATCCGGCCGGCGCCACGAGGGCCAGCAGGCCGTTGTTGATGCAGTTGCGGTAGAAGATGCGCGCATACGATTTGGCCACGATGGCCGTGATGCCGTTGGCCTTTAGCGCATAGACGGCCGTCTCGCGGGATGAGCCGCAGCCGAAATTGCGGCCCGCCACCAGAAAGTCGCCGCTCTTCACCTGCTCGGCGTATTCGGGCCGGTGCTCGATGAAGGCGATGCGCCCCAATTCGGCCTTGTCCGTGGTCATGTTGTAGCGGCCGGGCGTGATCAGGTCGGTGTTGATCGCATCTGAAAATTTCCATACGCGCGGAACCGCGGGAGGGGGTTGCACCCCCTCCCCCAGTTTGACGTTCTTCCTGACCCCTCCCCCACTAGGGACTGTATCGGAATTTGAGATAGTGACCATGACATTCACCTTAGTTCTTGAGATATTTCCTCGGGTCGGCCAGCTTCCCCTCGATGGCCGAGGCGGCGGCCGTGGCCGGCGAGGCCAGGTAGATCTTGGCCTTGGGCGAGCCCATGCGGCCCGTGAAATTGCGGTTGGAGGTGCTCACGCACACGTCGCCATCGTCCAGCACGCCCATGTGCCGGCCCAGGCAGGCGCCGCAGCCGGGCGGGGCGATGACGGCACCCAGGCGCGAGAATTCGGCCAGAAAACCGCGCTCGAGCGCTTGCTCGTACACCTGCCGGCTCGCGGGCGTGACGATGAATTTGAGGCCGGGCGCGATGGATTTGCCTTTGAGGATCCGGTGGGCCACTTCCAGATCTTCGATGCGGCAGTTGGTGCACGAGCCGAGGAACACCTGCGTGATGGGCGTGCCTTCCACCGCCGAGACGGGCACGTCTTTGTCGATGTCGGGCGGGCAGGCCACGGTGGGCTCGATTTTGGAGAGATCGAAGGTGAATGATTCGCAGAATTCGGCGTCCGGGTCCGAGCGGAGGCGCTCGAAGGGCCGGTACCGGCCTTGTCGTTTGAGATATTCGGCCGTCCGCTCGTCGGCGGGGACGATGCCGGTCTTGGCCCCGATCTCGGCGCACATGTTGCACAGCGTAAGCCGGGAAGGCACGTCGAAATCGGCCAGCGCCGGGCCATCGAATTCCACCACCTTGTAGTTCGCGCCTTCGCTTGAAAGCTGCCTGGCGATGCAGAGGATGACGTCCTTGGGATAGACGCCGCCCGCCAGAGCGCCCTCGAGCTTGATCTGGATGGTCTCGGGCACGCGCGCCCACACCTTGCCGGTGGCCATCGCCACGGCCGCGTCGGTGGAGCCGAAGCCCATGCACAGGGCCCCCAGCCCGCCGCCGGTGGGCGTGTGGCTGTCCGCACCCACGAGGACATTGTTGGGCGAAAGGTAGCGCTCGGCCATCACCTGGTGGCACACGCCGTCGGTGATGATGGGGATGCCCTGCTCGAGCGCGAACGCGCGGATGAGCGTGTGCAGATGCGATGCCTGGACTGAGGGGGCCGGATAGGCGTGGTCGAAGAAGAGGTGGATTTTCTTGGGGTCGAAGACTTTCTTCGCGATTTGGTGGAACGGCCCGATGGCCCAGGCGCAGGTGGTGTCGTGCGCCAGCACATGATCCGCCCGGACGACGGCCAGATCCCCGATGGACAGGGACCGGCCCGCATGGGCGGAGAGGATTTTCTGGGCAAGGGTTTGGTTGGGCATGGAGACACCGTCATCTGACAAACGCTTGGGGGAGGGTCAGGAATGACCGAAAACTGGGGAGGGGGCAAGTGAGTGCTTGCACGGGTGGCCCCCTCCGCGGTTCGGGGGCGGAGAGGATTTTCTGGGCAAGGGTTTGGTTGGACATGGATCATCAAGCCTCGTCCTTGGCATGGGTGTCGAGCACCAGGTAGGAGGTGGTCTGCAGCACGCCGGATGTGGCGCGCACGGCTTCCACCACGTCGTTGATGGACTGGATGGAGGGGGACCTGACCAGGATGAAGAGGTCGAACGAGCCGGTGAGCTCCCACACCTGGCTGACGCCCTGGATCTTGAGCAGGCTTTCGGAGATGGACGCGGTCTTGACCTTCTCGTCCGTCACGGCGCTGATGAACACGCTGATGCTGTTTTCCATAGTTTCACCCTTGGATGGCAGCGACTACACTTCAAATTCGAACATGTCGCCTTCCTTTTCCTTGAGGCGCGCGAGGGCCTTTTGGATCTGCCCCTCGCTCAGGCCCAACCCCAGGCTTTCGGACAGGTATTTCACCACGTTCTTGCCCGAATACTCGCCCACCACCAGGCGGCGCTTGAGGCCGATGGACTGGGGCGAGAAAGCCTCGTAGGCTTTGCCGTCGGTCTTGAGCACGGCGCCCAGATGGGTGCCGCCCTTGTGGCGGAAGACGTTCTCGCCCACCACCGGGCTGAAGGGGTCGGATGGAAGGGAGGTGATCTGCGAGAAGAGCCTGGAGAGCTTGGGCAGCTCGTCGGATTTCATCTCCGGACGCTGCTGGTAGAGCACCTGCAGGGCCATCACCACTTCGGCTAATTTGGGGATTCCCGCGCGCTCGCCCGCGCCGTTGATGGAGGTGTGGATGCAGTCGGCCCCGGCCTCGATGCCGGCCAGGCTGTTGGCCAGGGCCAACCCCAGGTCGTTGTGGCAGTGCAGGTCGAGGCCGACGGACGGGAGGGCTTCGCGGACATGGCGCACCAGCTTGAACATGCCCGGGGGCGTCATCACGCCCACCGTGTCGGTGATCGAGATTCGGTCGGCGCCGGCCTCGGCGGCCGTCCGGGCAAACTGCAGGAGCTCCTCGGGCCCCGTGCGGGAGGCATCCTCGCAGGTGAAGCGCATCCGCACGCCGCGGGATTTGGCGTATTCGATCGTTTTCCTGGTTTGGGCGAGGGCCTCTTCCTTGTTCATGTGCAATTTGTGCTCGAGGTGCACGGAGGACGTGGAGAGGTAGATGGCGATCCATCGGGGGTCGAATTTGAGCAGCAGGTCGATGTCGGACGGGGTGGCCCGTCCGTGCAGGATGATATTTGACTTGTAGCCCGCGCCGAGCAGGTCTTTGGCCACGGCCCCGCTCTTTTCAGAAACAATGGGCGAATATTCGATGAAATCCACGCCCAATTGGTCGAGGCCATTGGCTATTTTGAGCGCCTGCTCGGGGCTGAAGCGCACCTTGGGAGCCTGCGCGCCCTCGCGCAGGGTGGAATCTAGGATGAGGACGCGATCCATGCGAAGATGGGCGGGCGATTATAATAAATACATAATGTTGTAAATATAACAAAAGAAGAGGAGTGCGGCCTGGACAGGGATTGAGGCTTGCGTCCCCCAGTTGGCGAATCCCAGTACTTTACGCTTGTGAGAGTACATGATGGATCAAAAACAAGGCCGATGCGGGTTTCGTGCGCGAAGACGATGCATCCGGGCTTACTTGCCCTTGGCGCCGTGTTCATTCCCGCCCGCATCGGAGTCCTGCGCCGATTTTTCCAGCTCCCATAGATTTTTCATATCCTGGGGGACCTGCCCGTGAGCATACGCATCGATGGCCCCCTCCAGAAGCTGGGGCGCGTCGAACACACACTTGACGCCCAATTCCCCTTTCCTGCCTTTTTTGACTTGTTTGCCACGCTCGTCGTAGCCGTTGATCTTGGTGTACATGACATGTATATCCTCGCGTTTTATGTGGTATTTCCGGCCCATGTAATTCTTGACCGACACGAGAACATCAAGGAGCAACTGGACGTCCGAAGGCCCGAACGATTTGCTCTTGATGAGGATGGAATCACGGCCCGATGCATCGGGGTTGGTGAGGGCGGCCACGAGATTGACCTGGATGGCGTCGACCAGCACGCGGTCGGGAATGGGGATGTGATTTGGGGTGCGGCGCTGGTATTCCTTGAGTGCGAAGGCCGAGACGCTGTCGACCATCTCCCGGGCGGCCGCCAAGCTGATATCCGGGGAATAGCCGTATTTGGAGGAAATGGATTCCAGCCTCAGCTTGAAATATTTCTCGCTGGCCTCGAAGCGGCCCCGCAAGTCGGTGACCTGATAACCGAGGGCTTTGAGCACGTCGGCCTGGTTGGCTTGCTTATCAAGAATCGCGTTCATCTGGTTCTTGAGCTGGCAGATATCGGCCGTGTTGACATTCGCTGTGCTGTCTAATTTATCGACGCGCTGTTTGTAGTCATTGAACTCGCGGAGCGAGACGCAGCCCGCGACCAGGGGTATCGCCGCGGCGGTGATAAGAAGTTTGGTTCCCATCTTCATTGGTATCCCCTCCGGATTCAGATCTTTAAGGTTATAATTAGTGATTTACTAAATATAAGCATGCCGGCCCGAAATGGCCGGCCGGATTTTCCGCTCGTAAAGGTCTTAAACATTGGGCGAGCACGCAAACCCATGAGATGCGTTCTCTTCGGTTTGTTCGCGCTGATTCTGATCCTGGGCTGCGTCCCGCAAATCCACGCGGGCTGGGGCGAAACCACCGAGGTGCGGGTGCTGGACGGCCATTACCGGGCCCTGCCCAATGCCATGGCCAACATCACGTGGGAGATCTCCAAATCGCGGGGCTTGGCGACCACCAAGAACAAGCTCACGGGCGCCAACGGGCGCACGACCTTCCAGATACAGAACAACGAATACGCCAATGAGGACACGAACTACACCTATACGGTCCAGGCTTCCTACGGGAGGGCGAGCGGCTCGGCGCAGTTCAATTACAGCATCGGAGAGACGCCCCGGACCATCGACCTGCCGGTGTATTGGGTCACCTTCAGGGCCTTGGACGGCAACGGCGTCCCGGTTTCCGGGATGAAACTGTACATCGAGAACTGGCCGGTGCTCACCATCCCGGCATCGGGACTGCTGTCCATGCCGCTGGACGCGGGGAAGCACACGCTGGCCGCCAGCATCGGCAGCTTCTCGCAGAGCATCCCCTTCGAGGTCAAGGATGACATGCTCGTCGATATCACCGCCCGCTTCTACGACGTGAGCGTCCAGGTGCTCGACGACGCCGGAAAACCGATCCGCACCGACGTGAACGTGGGAGACATGAAACAGGCGAGCGACGCCCAAGGCGAAGCGAAGTTCGCGAATGTCACCGACCCCAACCCGCTCCTGACGATTTATTACGGGCGGTACAAGAAAAGCCTCACCCTGAACCTGTCCGAGCGGACCGACGCGACCGTGATCTTTGATACGCATCCGCCCCAGATACGCAACATCAGGGCGGACTGGAACGGCCAGACCCTCAAGATCCAGGCCGTGATCCAGGATACCGGAGATTACGCCTCGGGCCTGCGCGACAACAACGCGTCCATCGACCTTTACTACATCGACAAGAACAGCGTGCAGAAGAAGGTGCCGATGTACGCGATCGGCTACAACCTCTACGAGGGCGCCATCCCGCTGGACAGCAGTGTGCCGACCGTCCGGTACATCGTGCAGGCCACCGACGCGGAGGGCAACAGCATCAGCTCGTCGGACACGTTCGCGGTCCCGACCAGCGACAACGGCTCGGACGCGTCCCAGCTCAACCCGCCGATCGAGCCGGGGAGCGCGGGAGGGATCGACTGGTTGATGGTGGCCGGACTCGTGCTGGGGGTCGGGGTCTTGGCCGCGGCGGCGTATGGATACTACAAGAACAAGAAGTCGCCGACCGAAGAGACGGATGAGAACCCGTATCTTGTTTCATCGCTGGACACGGAGGGCGCCCCGGAGAAGAACAAACCCCGACCGGGCGATGAATCCGTGCCGACACAGCCGGCTCCGGCCGGCTTATCGGCAAGTCCGTTGCCGAGCGGGGCCGCCCGGCCCGGGCCGCCTCCCGCAGACAAGAAGACGGAGGCCAAGCCGCCGCCCCTGCCGCCCAGCGCTGCGCCGAAAAAAAGTTGAAAAAAGAAGGCAGACAAAATGGCGCTTGGGCGCCCACGTAATCGGCTTGTTTAATTGCGATCAATCGGTTTTTTATTCGCAATCAACTTGGTTTATGCGAAACCGGCTTGATTTATTTTTTCTTCCCGAGCATTTTCGCGTCCAGCTCGAAGAGCGAGACCGGCTGCTCGAGCCCGAACGATTCGAGCACCCGGGGGTGCAACTCGCCCACGAGCCCCGCCACTTCTCCCGCGATGAGGATGTCCGCGCACCGGCCCGGGATGAAGCCGGGGATGTCGCGCTCCTCCAAGGCATGCGAAATGCCCAGGCCGGAGAGGAAGCCGCCCAAGTGCGAGAGCGATTCGGACAGGCTGGCCTTGGGATGGGTGGCGGCGGCCGCGACGTGGACAACCTCGTTGAATTTGGGCGAAGAATGATTGGCGGATTTGGATGGCAACGAAGATGAGCCGGATTCTTTCGAAGAAATACCCGTATTCTCGCGGGCATCCTCGCTTTCGCGCTCTTGCGCGTTTCCGCGCTCATCCGCTTTCTCCCTTGCGCTCTCCATCACCGGGCCGGCCTCGTAAAGGTATTGCGGGAACGGCTCGGATTTGGAGCGCGAGAAGATGTCCACGAGATTCGGGTAGAGCCACGGGCGCAGGGTGGAGAATTCCTCGGTGAGCGGATTGGAGACGGAGAGGGCGGCGGACGGGTCGAGCAGGCATTTGGCCAGCACGTGGCGGCTGGTGAGGATCCAGCTGGACGCCTCGAAATAGCCCAAGCCCAGCAGGGCCTCGTGCCAGGCGGAATGGTCATTGAAGGAGGCGGTGGACGAAAAATCGGGCAGCGCGGGCGTGAAATTATTGTAGCCGATGGAGATGGCGATGTCCTCGACCAGGTCCACGGCGTGCAGCAGGTCGGAGCGGAAAGCGGGCGAATGCACGCGGCGGCCCGACACCAGATGCCCCATCCGCCCCAGATGGCGCGCGATGGCCCCGGCGTCGAGCTTGGGGTCCAGGAGCGAGCGGGCTTCCTGGAGCGGCAGCGGCATGATCGTCGGCTCGAACACCGGGTAGGTCTTGCCGTCCATCTGGACCGAATGCACCTGCCCGTGATGGTCGGCCAGCGCGGCCGCGATGATGTTGACCGTGGTGAGCACGGTGCGCGCATGCAGGCCCGTGCAGTCGATGAGAAGGTCGCGGCTGGACTCGCCCACCTGGGTGCGCTCGCCGTTGATGATGGGCGGGAAGGAGAGCACCTCGCCGGCCGAATCCACGATGAGCGGGCAGCGCTCGCCCACCAGATGGGCATAGGCGATGCCTTTCTCGTGCTCGGTGAGGATCTGGGCGCAGGTCATGGGGGCGAGGCGGCCGAGGGGCACGAAGCGCACTTCCTCCCGGCCGACCGTTTTGTAGGTGAACGGGGGCTTGATGGAGGACATGTCATGGAGGCCGATGGCCATCTTGCGCCGGCCCCGGCCGAGCGTGTCGTGCAGCTTCTCCTGCAGCTGGATGAGCGAGGCGAACAGGGCGGGCGTCATGTGCACGCCGGTGGCAAACGCGGAGCCCACGTACGGGCGCACGTCCCGCACGGAAGGATCGACGTGCCAGGAAACGTCCGAGCGAAGGGCCGCGTATGTTTTTGGTTTTCCGCTCTTGTAGCTGTAGGCCGAACGGGCGATGCCTTCCACCGAAAGCCAGTCCGGTCGGTTGGGCGTGATCTCCACCCAGAGCGCGTCCCCCTCGCGCGCCTCGAGCGGAATGCCCAAGGAGGTGAGGATGGGCTCGGCCTCGGACGGGCGGATTTTCCCCAATGAGCAGAGTTGGGCCAGTGAGATCTGGACGAGGGCCATGTGAACACCGTGGATCAGCGGCCCACCTTGACATTCTCAAGGAAGCGCCGCACGGCCGGCCCGAGCCCGCGCGGGCGAGGCAGGACGGCGTACCGCATCTGCAATGGTTTGTTCGCCAGAATTTTAAAGACATGGCACGGCTCGCCGTCCGGCGATTGGAAGGAAGAAGAACGGGAGCTGGCTTTTCGGGCCGGCTCGTAAGAGCGGGCCTCGAGGCCCGAGGAGGGCGAAAAGGCCCGAGCGGGATTGGACGGGCGGATTCTTTTCTTCGCGCCGGATCTTGTCTTTTTTCTTTTTCCCTTCATTTTCCCACCTTGGCGATCAGCCCGCCCTTGCAGAGGCGGTCGAGGCTGGCCTCCACGCGCGAGGAAGGCACGGACAGATGGCGCCCCAGCTCGCGCGCCGAGACGACGCCGTCGTGCGAGCGGAGCCATTCCATCACCTCCTCGTCGAGCGAGCGGTCGCTCAATGAGAGGAGGGCGTCCAGTCGGGACTGGAGCGAGAGGATGGCCTGCGTGTCGGCGAGCATCTTGCGCGCGTCGCTCTCGCGGCCGGAGGCCATGCTCTTGAGCGCCCCGTCCAGCTCGCGCACGCGCTCCTCCAGCTCCGCGTTGCGCGAGAGGAGCCGCTCGCTTGCGAGCGAGAGGTTCGCGAGGGCCCCGTCCAGGCATTCGGCCATGAACGAGAGCAGCTCGGGCGGAGAGGAGGGCGAGCGCGTCGCGCCCAGCACGAGGAGGGAGAGGCGCGCGGCCTCGAGCTTTCGGCGGGCCGGATTCTGGGAGGGCAGGACGGTGTAGGCGAGGGCCAGCCCCTTGCGCGAGAGGGAAAGGCGGATGAATTCGTGCGCATGGCCGAAGAGGTCGTTGGATTGCACCAGCTCAAGCTCGAGCGAATCGCTCCTCACCTGCGCGGACGTGAATCCCAGGTCGGAGAGGGCGGCCATCCAGGCCGCGGGCTTGCCCTCGAGCGGGACGGCCAGCGCGTGCTCGATGACGCGGGGCTTCGCGCCGGACGGGGAGCCGCCGGAGAGGAGTTTGTGCAGGGAGCCGCCGGGGGCCGGCGAATTTTCATCCGGCGGACGGGAAAAAATCCGCATGGGCGCATCCGAATCCATGTTCGCATGGGGAGCGGCAGGGGCGGCGGGGGCGGGAGCGGCGCTGCGACGGGCGGGAGACGAGGCCTCGCGCGCTGCGCGAGACGAAGGGATCGAATCCTCCGTTCCGCCGGCTTTGCCCAGCTTACGCGCTCTTTTTGCTTGAGTCATCTAATACCACCAATGAAACGACCTTGTCCGTGCCCACGCCCAGGCTCCGGGCCTGCAGGCGCGCGAAAATCTTCACCAGCTGCGGATCCGGGACGCCCAGCCCCCGCAGGAAGGAGAGAATGGCCGAGCGCTCGAATCCGTATGAGGTGAGCATCCGCGAGAGCTCCTCCACGCCCAGCGAGCGGTCGGCGGATTCGAACGCCTCGCTGATGGATTGGATCTGCGCGTCCGAGCAGCCGGCGCGCCAGAGGCGCTTGCGAAAAATCTCGCGGTCCATGTCAATCTCCATCTTGTCCACCTCCAGGCGCCACTTCGAGCGCGGCTCTTCCCCCTCGATCCTTGATATGACGAACGGCCCGTCGAACGGGCCGGGCTTCTCGAAAGCCATGCGCACGAGCGCCTGCCCCACCCCGTAGCGCTCCATCTCCATGATGGTCTGCGGCGGGCAGTGCATGGACTGGCCGACGAACTGCCGAAATTCGGCGAGCATGAGCCTGAAGGCGAGCACCGTGCCGGCGTTCGAGAGGACGGTCTTGGAGAGGTCGGTCGGGTTCTGGCTGGCCACCACGAGGCCGAAGGCGTATTTGCGCCCCTCGCGCAGGATGGCCACCAGATCCGAGCGCTCGTCCTGCGCGATCTTCCACGCCTCGTCCGCGACCACGATGAGCTCGAGCCGGCGCGAGGCCGACCAGCCTTGCGCGCGCATGCGCTCTTTTAGGAATTGCAGGATGGTGAGGCCCGCCAGCGAGCGGTGCGCCTCGCTGGGCAGGCCGGACAGGTCGACGGATACCAGGCCCGACCCCACCAGCTGATCAAGGCGCACGCCGCCCTCGCGCGAGAGGTAGTCCGCGCCCGGGGCGCAGAACGCCTCGATGGTCTGGACGGCCGCCTCCAGATCCTCGTCGCCCTTGCGGGAGGGCATGCGGGACTTGAGCTCGGATAGCACGTCCTTGAGCACAGGCATGCGCCGAGTGCGGGCGGATGCCAGGACCTCGTTCTCAAGGGGCAGATGCTTCTTGGCATAGGCGCGCTCGAGCGCGGCCTTGATCTCGCGCGCCTGCCTCGGGTGCTTGCCCAGGTCGGTGAGGATTTGCAGGGCGCCGAGCACCTGCTCGATGCGCATGCGCGGCGTGGATGCGGAGAGATGGCGGCCGGACCCGTCTTTGGAAGCGGCGAGGCTCTTTTTCTTCGCGACGGGCGCGCGGGGGTGCGGGGCAGCGGCCTGCGTCAAGTCCAGGATGTTGAGCGAATGCTCCTGACCGAGCCGGACAACCCGCCCGCCGGACCGCTTGACCCAAGGTGTGTATTCGCCCGCCCAGTCCAGGATGAGGGCGTCCGTGCCCCAGTGCTGGTGCGCGCGCGTGATGAACGTCTTGACGAAATAGGATTTGCCGCTGCCGGTCATGCCCATGACGGCCACGTGCGGGTTGGCCAGGCGCTTGAAATCCCAGTAGACGGGCGTGCGCAAGGTGGCCGTGCGGCCCAGGTAGATGCCCTCGCCGGGCGGGCCCATCAGCTCCGATGCCAGCGGCTCGGACGGGCGCAGGAAGAAACGCCGGCGCGCCAGCTCCGAGGAGAGGACGTTCTGCACGTTCAGGCGGCCCATTCAGGAATCCCTCCAGCCAGCCATGAGAATCCTGAGCATCATGCAAATCGCATCCTTGTTTTTTTAGAACGTCCGGTCGGCCATGTCGGCGCTCGATGGCGGGCTCCATCGCTCCCACTCGAAGCACGCGAGCAGCTCGTCCCCGCAGAGGGGATAGACGTTGCAGGAGAGGGCGTTGGAGAGCACGGCCGAGGATTCCTGCGCCTGCGCGCGCACCCGGGCGAGCGCCTCCTCGCGCGTGAGCCCGGAGGCGGTGGTGGAGGCGTAGGCCAGCACCTGCATGGGTTTCTCGCCCCCGCTCAGGCGCCCGATCTGGGCCGTGAGGGCCTCGATCTGGCGCTCCAGGTACGCGGCGTCGTCCGAATCGTGCTTCCCTTTCAGCTGTGCCTTCTTGTGCTCGGCGAGGCTGCGCTTCTCCTCCAGCTTCTGGACGTAATCGCCCTGGTCGAGGGCGCACACCAGCATGGACAGCTTGACCGGATAGCGCAATGAGGAGACCGCGCGCTCGAACATCTCCATGAGCATGGATTTCTGCTCGCTGGACTTGAACGAGGCCGTGTCGCGCAGCTCGACGGCCATGAAGACGGAGGCGAAATAGCCCTCGCCGGCCTTCTTGATGAGCACGTCCTGCCCGGCGGGCAGCTCGTAGGGATCGCAGAACAGGGATTTGCCGCTCGCGCCGGAGAGGAGCGGGCCGAGCCAATAGCCCCACTTCCACACGAGCAGGGAGGCCAGGAAGAGGGCGGCCGCCGGCAGGGCCAGGACGGCGGATCCGAAATAGGCGCAGGCCGCGAGGCTGAGCGCGCCGCCGGCCAGGGCGGCGAGGGTGACGGGT
>JAZDHB010000062.1:0-21159 GCA_043806415.1 Microcaldota archaeon
GGGGCACCCCCCAGAACTGTTTGCTCAAATTCCAGGAACTGGCCTACATCGACATGACCTCCCGCAAGGATGCCGGCATGCACCTGCTGGGCTCCGGGCAGCTGCGCAAAGGCAGCCGGCGGATGAGCGGCCAGTTCATGAACACCATCGACGGCCGGGCGGAAGACCTCTATAACGGCAAGGATTTGGGTTCCATCACCGAGCAGTTCAAAGAGGGGACGCTCACGGCTCCCTATTCCCTCGCCTACTCTCGTGCCGTGGACGCGCTGAATCGCTACCATGTCTTCGGGGCGCTCAATACCCGCGAGGTGGATATCGAATCCATCCTGGATTATGCCACGCCGCTGGCCACGGCCTGGGACGTGCTGGACGGCCTCGAGCACCCCTCCTCCAAACCAAAAAAGTGAGGGATATTTGGTTAAAAATGGATAATAGCGGAAACATTTATATAGTCCCCCGGTGTTAAATTAGCATGCAAAAAACCGGCGTAGTGCCAACTGCTTCCGACCTGCCCAAGACGGGCGGAAGGGCCTTTTCAGGCGTCCTGGCCAAGCTAGCGAAGCCAGTCATCATCGGGCTAACCTACGTCACGCTCGCCCAGTCCATTGCCGCCTACCAACCCCTGCTCTCCCAAACTCCCGAAACGCCGGACAAGCGGGGCCAGTCGGTCGTTTTCGACCCCAAGGATTTCTACCTGGATAAATACATCTCCTTCGAGTCCAAATCCGGCAAATATTCCCCCGAGCAGTTGAAGGTGGCCGAGCAGGGCAGCCTGCTGCAGACCATGGCGGCGCTGGACAGCCTCAAGCGCCGGGGCTTTAGAAAAATGCCCCAAAACGACCAAGAGATGTTCGACCTATTCCAGCAGATGCGGCTCTATGCCAATCGAACTTTCTTGGGAAAATTCCCATTCCCCGACGGGGTTGAATTTGAGGCAGACGCCTTCGTCTCCACGCCGGACAGTTCGGCTCTCGACTGCGACACCAAGTCCCCCTTCTTTGCCCAGTTGCTGAAGTTCTATGGAATCGACTCCGTCTATCTCGTCGAAGTGCCCTATCCAGGCAGCCGCTACAACCATGTCCTTCTTGAAATCCATACGCCTTGGGGCTCCCAGCTCTATCTGGAGTCCTTCGATCCCAGTGAGCAGTACGACGGCTACGACGCGAAATGGATGGAGAAGAGATATCCCTGTATCCTGGGCCGCTTCAAAGCCGAGCCGGGTAATGTCCTACTCCGGACTCTGGTCGCCTCGCACCTCTATAACTCCGGCCAGGTGGACACGGCCAAAGCCGAGCTGGAAGCCCTCATCAACGAGGGCTACCAGTACGCGCCGGTCTTCAATCGGCTGGCCAAAATACATTTGGACAAGCAGGATTATCGGACCGCCCTCGATTTCGCCAACGCGTCCATTTCCATCAGCCCGAACTATGCCTATTCCTACTGCCTGCGGGCCGGAATTCACAACTTGCTCCTCCAACCGCAAGCCGCCATGGACGACTGGGCGCTGGCGCTGAAGATCGATCCGCACTACTTCCCGGCCCTGCGCCAGCAGGCCGCGTTCCTGAGCCAGAATAGGCGCTATGGCCAAGCCCTTGCGGACTACCAGAACCTCATCCAGCTTCTGGAAAGCTACTACCAAGAGGAGCTTGAGCCGGGGGATTACAGCGGCCTGGCCGGATGCTACTGGGAGCTTGGCGGCTATGAGGATGCGGGCATCTATTACAAAAAAGCCCGGGAACTGGCGTAAAAGATGAACGACTCGAGCTTCGTGCAGCGCCTGAACATGTATCTCGCGCAGGTCGAGAGGCATATTCCGCCCCGAAACTAACCCGCGCTCCCTCCATTCGTTCCGGCGCGGCCCCGCTCATTTCACGACCATCACCTTCTCGCTGATGGCCCTTCCCAAATCCGGAAAATAGGCTTCGATGAAATAAGCCCCGGACGGATTGTTGTAATAATCAAACGGGACGCGGAGGTCATACACGCCCGGCACCAGGATGCGGGGCTGCCCGTCCCGGTGTACCTCGCGCCCTCTCGCGTCGCATACGATCAGCTGGCACGGCTGCTCGATGCTGGAAATTTCCAGCGACACCACCAGCGCGTTCCCGTCAAAATACGCCGGCTTGACGAACTGGTCGCTATTCTCGCTCACCCGCAACTCCAACTGGCCGCTCACTCCGCCCGGCGTTATTTTGTCCAGCCGCAGGGTCCCGAACGACAGGTGCGAGTCCGGGTCCACCAACTCGTAGTCTGTATTCTCCTTGAGAGTGAAATCGATGATGACGGTCTTGCCGTTCATCAGCCGCGCGGCAAAACGCATGGTCGCCTTCCCTGGCTCCACTCCGGCCAGCTCGAGGCTCATCTGGCCGGTATCGGTTTTCATGGCCGGGGCGGACTGCTCGTCGATGCGCTGGCCGACCTGCAGGGCGACGGCCACCCACACAGTCTTTTCCTCGATTCGGGGTTTGAATGCCGGTCCGCCCATGCCATCTACCGTGGAATCCAAGCCGGACGCATAATAAAAATCTATCATCCCCCCGTCCCCCTTCGGAGAGCGGGCCGAGCCAGTCACCAGCGCAATCCCGCTGCCGTGCGGACGAATGACTATAAATAATTATTCTTTCTTATATATCCAAGCAAAACCAAGCACACTCCTGTTTTAGCACCCATCCGTGACTTTCATGCGTCTTGACCACCGACTCCTGAGCGAAATCAAGGGGACGATCGAATCCGGCTATTACGAGCGCAACGGCCCCACGCGCCGGGAGAAGCGCTCGCTGTGCGAAGCCATCGACTGCGCGCACGCGGCCGCCCAGCTCCCCCTCCTTCTCGAGGTGGCCACCGCCCTGCCCGAATCCGGGCTCCTGCGTTCCAGCCGGCAGGAGACCGGCCGTCTCATCGACGAGCTGGCGAAGACTTCTCCGGTGGCCATGAGCCTGTGGGTGGAACCCAAATGCCACGCCGGAGATTTGCGCTGGCTGGGCAAAGAGCTGGGCGCGCCCATCCTCTGCAAGGACTGGATCATCGACCCCCGGCAGATCGTGGGCGGAGACGCGGTGCTTCTTTGCATGCCGCTCATCAAATTCGCGGGCGCCGACATCCACGCGCTCATCGAAGCCGCGCACGAGCAGGACATGGAAGCCGTGCTCGAGGCGTTCTCGCCCGAGCAGCTTAGCCTCGCGAAGGAGACCGAGGCCGACATCATCGCCATCAACAACCACGGCTCGAACGGAAGCGCGCCCGGCGCAGGCCACTCTGGCTCGCCAAGCCCCAACGGCTCCTGGCGCGGGGCGGACGTCAACACCACGGTGCAGATGCTCTCCGCCTGCAAGACCGGCCGGCCCGTCATCTCCACGCAGGGCATCACCGACCCCGCGCAGGTGCGCGCCCTCATTTCCGCCGGCGCCACCGCGCTGGAATTGGCCGCCGCGCAGGCCTGCGGCCCGCTGGCCGCGGATCACATCACCACCCTGCGCCGCGCCGTGCTGGGCAAGGACCCGGTGCTCGCTTCGGTGCCGGAAATGACGAAAGGCGGGTAAAAAAGAGAATTTACTTAGGTTTCTTGCATTGCCTGGTCACGGGCACTCTCCATTTCGCTGTCCGTGCATTTTTGGCTTCTTTGCGCAGGGCCTTTCCTTTCGATTCCAAAAGGCCGTAACAACTGGAAATATCCTTTTCATCCGTGATTCTGGCGGCTGTCCTTCGCGCCTTTGCATTCAATGAAGTATTGGTGCTGTCCATATGCGCACCTCGGCACGTTCCTTTCAAATGGTTTTCCCCGCAAGCCATCTCTCGTATTCCTTATGAGTTCCAAAACAGTGGATGATCAGCATTTCCTCGCCGTTCAACTGGTACACGAGCCTTGCCTGCTCATTCACATTCTCGCAAAAATACGGGTTGCCATTGCGCAAATGCCGGCGGGGGGGCATCTGCATCAGTTTCTGCATATGTTTCTTGAACAGGATCCTGAGGCTGTTGTCGAGCCTTCCGAAATCTTGCTCACCGATTTGAGAAAAGCGGATGTCCATCCTACACCTTGTACTTGCGCATCACTTCCTCAAAACCAAACGTCTTGGTCTTGCCATCCCGCCTCATCGCCTCAAGCTCGGCTTCGCAGGCCTTCCTGAGATGGTCCGCTTCCTCGTCCTCGAGGTCTTGATCGTATCTCGTTACCGCTTGTCTTAACGCTTCAGTCTGGTTGCCTGCATATCCTTTCTTGATTATCTTCTGGAGCTTCATCTCGTAAGGCGCACCCAAGTTAATATTCATCATATCACCAGGTGATATGTTTATCATATCATTGGATATATTAACCTTTTGGTGTTCAGGTTCCATTCTATCCACTCCTCGTTATTCCTCGTGGCTTTGCCACATCTTCCTCTTTTGCTGCAAAAGATCCCGCGAGATCGACATGAGCTGAGTGGAGAGGCGCAGGGCCTCGTCCGGCGAGAGCCTTATCGACTGTTGGCTCACCGTATTGAGGATCCTCACCACCACCTGTCCGTCGCGGGGGAAGCCGTTCACTTCCTGGCAATCCTCGCGCTCGAGGCGCAGGGCGTTGCGGTGGCTCTCGCCCTTGTCATCCTTCCACCAATGGATCACTTCATCTTCCACGACCATGCCCATCCCCTTCCCATCCCGGATTTTCTCGCCTTTCCGCCTCAAGGGCGGACTACTAAGAGAAGTAGAGTTTTGGCCCTATTTTAAAGGCCCGAGAGGGTGGGTTTCCGCTCGACCCGCCCGCCACCTGCCTCTGGCTGGGGGGATAAACAAAAATCAGCAAAAATTCCTCGAAGAAAGAAAAAATCGGAAAACTGCTTACTCGTCCTCTTCGTCTTCCCAGTCCTCGTCGAAATCCTGATTGTCCTCATCCTCGTCTTCGACGTCCTCGTCTTCATCCCGCAAGGATTGGAGTGTCCATTCGATACGCATAAACTCACCTGCCCCACAATATCTAGAAATATTTATAAACAGTCTGTCCTCTCGACGAAAAATAATCGCCCCGAGGCATCGGTTATGTGTCTCTATGTGGTATTTAAACGTTTCGGCCGCATCCCGGAAATCCGGCCGTCCCCTCTACGAGCGAATCCGCAGTTTTAATAGCTTGAAGCCTGCAAAGACTTCCTGGATTCCCATGAGCACACCCTCCGCGCCCCCCGTCGCCGTCGGCGACATCCTTGCCGTCACCATCGACACGGCCGGCCCGCACGGGCAGGGCATCGTGCACCTCGACAATTTCATCCTCTTCGTCGAGAACATCGCGACCGGCACCAAAGCCAAAGTGAAAATCACCCACCTCGGGCGCACCTATGCCAACGCCAAACGGGTAGGATAGCAGGTCTTTTCATGTGCGGCATCATCGGTTACGTCGGGCCCAAGAAAGCCTCCCAAGTCATCCTCGCCGGCTTAAAGAAGGTCGAATACCGGGGCTATGACTCGGCCGGCATGGCCGTATTCGACGGTTCCAAGGTGTCCGTCCTCAAGGATGCGGGCCGCTTAGGCGCAATCCAAGCCAAGCACGATTTCCTGACGCTCGAAGGGGGCATCGGCATCGGCCACACGCGATGGGCCACCCATGGTCCGCCGTGCGAGCGCAACGCCCACCCGCACACGGACTGCTCCATGACGGTGGCCGTGGTGCATAACGGCATCATCGAGAACCACCGCGCGCTCAAGGCCGAGCTGGAGAAGAAAGCCCACAAATTCACCTCGGACACCGACACCGAGATCGTCGCGCACCTCATCGAGCAGGACATGAGGGACGGGCTGGCGGCCGAAGCGGCCGTCAAGGCAACCGTCGCCCGGCTCGACGGCGCCTATGCGCTGGGCATCCTGATCGCCGGCACCGGCTCGTTGTACCTGGCGCGCCGGCACGCGCCCCTCGTCATCGGCCAGGGCAAGGCCGGCGAGATGTTCTTCTCCTCCGACATCCCCGCGCTTTTGGAATACACGCGCGATTTCATCCTGCTCAACGAAGGCGACATCGCCCGCATCGATGCGCACGGCGCTACGGTCTGGGGCGCGGACGGCCACGTGGCCAGGCGCGAGACGCTGCGCGTGGACTGGACGCCCCAGATGGCGGCCAAAGGAGGGTACGAGCATTTCATGCTCAAAGAGATCCTCGAGCAGCCCGCCGCCCTCTCCTCCGCCGTTTCCGCCGACGTGTCGGCCGCCCTGCCCATCCTGAAATCGTCCGATCGGCTCTCCATCGTGGCCTGCGGCACCTCCTATTACGCCGCGCTCGTCTTCCAGTACCTGATGCACAGGCAAGGAAAGCCCTGCGAGGCCTATATCGGCTCGGAATATCCCTCCTGGACCACCGGGCACGAGGACGCGCTCGTCGCCGTCTCGCAATCGGGCGAGACCGCGGACACGCTCTCGGCCGTGCGCCTGGCCAAGAAGAACGGCGCGAAAATCATCGCCATCACCAACGTGGTCGGTTCCACCCTCTCGCGCGAGGCGGACGTCACGCTCTTCATCGGCGTCGGGCCCGAAGTGGGGGTGGTGGCCACCAAGTCCTTCACCGGCCAGCTGTGCGTGCTCTGCAAATTGGCTTACACGCTCGCGCAAAACAAGCAAGGCTTAGCCGACCTCAAGCAGATCCCGTCCGTCTCGGCGAAAATCCTGGAGGGCAAGCACGAGGACATCAAGAAGCTGGCGAAGGCGTTCATCAAGCGCCGCGATTTCTTCTTCATCGCGCGCGGCATCAACTACCCCTGCGCGCTGGAGGCCGCGCTCAAACTCAAGGAGATCACCTACCTGCACGCCGAAGCCTATCCGGGCGGGGAGCTCAAGCACGGCCCGCTCTCCATGCTTGAAAAAGACGTCCCGGTCATCGCCATCGCCCCGGCCGGCCCGCTCATGGCCAAGATGGAGAGCAACATCAAGGAGTGCAAGGCGCGCGAGGCGGAACTCATCGTGCTCTCCGACGACGAAACCATGCGCTCGGAGGGCGCCCGCTCGCTATCGATGCCGACCGTTCCTCAAGAGCTGGTGCCGCTCTATTACATCCTGCCCCTGCAGCTCTTGGCCTACCACATGACCGTGCTGGCAGGAAAAGACCCGGACCAGCCGAGGAACCTTGCAAAGAGTGTGACGGTGGAATAGTTTTGCCATATATAAAGGCTTACGGCATGGCGTATACCTTTAAATAGTCTAATATACCTATGTATCCCATGAACGACGATATTTGGAAAGCGATCGAGAGCCGCAATTACTGGGGAAGCAGGCCGGATACTGGCATACCGCGCGAGCTGGTGGAAAAAGAATGGGATTTGATGCAGGGGGCAGAGCCGGTCTATTTCTACGGGCCAAGACGGGCCGGCAAAACGACGGCCTGCCTGCAGATTCTCGATCGCTTGGCAAAAAAGGACGGCAAGACCTCGTGCCTGTACGTTAACTTCGAAGAGCCTGCCTTTCCCACAGCGCCAGGGCCGGAATTCATATCCGAGGCGATCGAGGGGCATGCGCGGGCGCACGGCGAGGCGCCGAAATACGTTTTTCTGGACGAGGTGCAGAATGTTCTGGGGTGGGAAAAATGGGTGCGCTCGGCTGCGGACAAAAAAACGCCGAAGGTGTTTGTCACCGGCTCATCGGCCAAACTGCTATCCTCCGAGTTTGCCACGACGCTGGGAGGCCGGGGGCTGGGATTTCTGGTGCTGCCGTTTTCATGGGCCGAATTCAGGAAAGCAATTCCCCATGCGGATTTTGGGGATTTTCTGCAGACCGGAGGCTATCCGGCCGTGGCGCTTGAAAAAAATGCGGGGAAAAGGGTCAGGCTCCTGGAAGAATATTTTGAAACGGCCATCTCCAGAGATATCGCGGCAAGATACAGCGTGCGGGACGTGCCGTCCCTGCGAGCGCTCGCTGTGTGGGTGCTGACCAATTCCGCCAAGCCGTTGAGCTACAATACCATTCGCTCGCTGACCGGGCTGTCCTTTGACGCCATACGCCTTTACCTCTCGTATCTGGAAGACGCGTTTCTGGCCTTTCAGGTGCCATCCTTTTCCTATTCGCTCAAGCAGGCGATGGAAAAGCCCCGCAAATATTACGCCTATGATACCGGCCTTGCGGCTGCCGTGTCCAAGAGCTTCTCTCCAGATTGGGGCCGAAAGGCGGAAAATGCCGTTGCCATCGAGCTTGTGCGCAGGAGATACGAGCCCCAATACCACAAGAACGGGGCCGACGTGGATTTCGTCGTCAAGGACGGCCTGGCGCTGAGCGGCATCAACGTGTGCTGGGAGGAGAAGGCGCCGGCGCGGGAGAACGGGAGCTTGGCGGAATTCGTCAAAGTCCACAAGGGCGCGCGGACCCTGCTGCTAGCCGGCAAAAAAGGGATAGCAGACTGGGTAGGAAAAACCAACAGGCTCTGATTTCAGACCCACCACGGAACCGGGCCAAGAGCGTGACGATAGAATAGGCGCCTTATCGAAGGCAATAGGTCATCCGGATAGAAATGTTCTGCTTGTCAGCCGCCGGCAGGGCGATAATGTGCTCATAGTTAAGCTCCAGCGTGCCAAACGGGAAGAAGAGGCGCGAGCCGGCGATGATGTCTTTTTTGTTTGAGTTTTCCCACTGCTCGATGCTGGCATAGAAACGCTGGCCCAAATTCTTTGAATAAGTCCACGAATAGTCCGCCCCAATCGCCATGCTGGCCCCCGCCGAGCCATTGTGCCGGTAGAGGCTGCTCGTGATCCAATCCTGGGTTCCCGCGCTCAACGCGATGAAATCCTCGCTGCTGCCCGCTCCGACCGTGAGAAACATCGGCACGCCTTCGGGTTGGGCCCAGGTGGCCACCATGTCGACGAGGGGCGCGGTTTGGATGCCGCTTTTTCCCTCCGTCCGGCTTATCCCCAGCCGGGTGGCGCAAACCAATGAGCCGCTGCCAAAGGGAAGAAGGTAGCGGAAGGCAGCCCCGTCGGTGGTGGTCCGTGTTGAGGAGGTGGACTTGACCATGCGGTGCAGTCCCGCCTGCCAGTCGCTGGAGGCAACGCCCAGCGCGTAGATGGACGTCCGCTCGCTGGCATCAAGGGGATTTTGCTTGTAGAAATACATCGCCTGGCTGGTGCCGGAGAAGAGCCACATGTTCGGGCTCTGGCGGTTGTAGGAGGCAAAATTAATCGGCTGCAAAAGCGAGATGGCCGGTTTGTTTTTTGTTGAATCCGCCTTCTCCTGCGCCCTTGCCTCATGGAGCGGACTGAAGGTGAACCAGGCGCAGACAGCGATAGCGACAACCGACAGGGTCGTTTTCTTTGCAATGGTTTTGAAATTCATGGGTAAAACCTCCATCACTGTAGCTGTAGAGCAGACAAAAATGCTTGGAATAATTTCTCGTCCCGTACCAGGCAGGGGCAGCCGCCGGGGCTGAGCGTTTCGTATATCCTCTCCTCGACGGAATGCTTCCAGGCATAGGCCTCGCTTACGGACAGCTGGAAAATATTTCCAAGAAGACCGTCCGTTTTGTGGGTATAAGCGCAAGTTATGTAGTCTCCGCCCGGGCCGACAGCGAGCCCATTGAACGAAAAGCGGCAAAACCCGTCAAACGTGAGCGGGCCTACCGGAATTACTTCAAGCTCTTATGGGGGATGGCCGAAAAAAGATGAGAAGGGCCGGAGCTCGACGTTTCGCAATAAGTCAGGCATGGCCAAATCGGTGGCCGTGGAATAGCGATATAAACTTCCCCGCCCTTTCCAAGCGCGTGCAGGTGATTCCATGACCATGATCAAAAAGCAGATTCTCGTGAACGGCAATGCTCATTATGTCGAAATCAATTCCTCCCTCGACTTGGAGGAGGTCGAGGTCACCGGCGCGGACCCCATCAGCGGCAAGACCGTGCACATCTCCCTCTCCTCCTTGATGAAAACCCCCAAGCCCGTTGATTTGCCTCCCAGTCCCTCGCCGCAGCCGCTCAACACTTTGGAAATGCCCACGCAAGGGCTCGAGGCGGTCAAGGAAACATCGGACAACGAGAGCGTGGACAGCACGCTGCACAACCTGTTCCGCTGAAACTCAAATCCCGAGCCATTCCGGCACGTCGGCGACGGATGACAAAATATATCTCGGTTTCAAATGTCCTTTGGCTTTTTTCGCCTCCTCTTTCGTGGATACGCCCGTGAGCACCAGCATGGAAGAGAGCCCCGCCGTGTTGGCAAAGCCGATGTCCATATCCAGCCGATCGCCCACAAACAAAACGGACGGCCGGTTCCCTGCCCGTCCGGCTCCCGCTCCGTTCTTTCCCCCTAGCAGCAATTCCAGCATGTATGGATTAGGCTTGCCCACCACATAATCTGGCTCATGCAAGATGATATTGGAAAGATGCGCGCCTGCCCGACGCGGCGAGCCGGCTTCTTCTTTGCCGTGTCTTATCTTGCCGGCCGCATAGGCCAGGGAGGCGATGAGGCTTCCGGAGCCCGGGTGCGCGCCCGTTTCCATGGGCAAGGTCGGGTCGAGGTTGCAGGCGATCCATTTCGCGCCCGAATGAAGCACTTCCAGCGCGGAGGCCAGCTTGGCATACGTGATCTGCCTGTCCAGCCCGCACACCAGCACGTCCGCATTTCTGGCCGTCTTCTCGCTTGGGATGCGGCTGAACGTGGTCGCCGACGCCTGCTCGCCATCCAGCACGCCGGGCAGCAGCGGCAGGCCGGCCTGCCGGATTTCCTCACGCAGCCCCTCCTCGCCAACGACAAACACTTCCCTGGCTCGTGGCTTGAGGCTCTTCAAGTAGCGGGCGGTGGCATAGGCCGACGTCATGATATCCGAGACATCGGCCTCCACCCCGAAACGCGAAAGCCTTTTCTTCAAATCCAGACGCGAGCGGGTGGCGTTGTTCGTGAGGAACGACACGCGCATCCCGGCGGCGCGGATTCTCTCCACCGCCTCGGCCGCGCCCGCAATCGGCGTGTGCCCGCGGTAGATGACCCCGTCCAAATCAAAGACGATGCGCGAGAATTTTGGTGCCATGGCGAAGAAACAAAAACAAGGTTGAAAAACCCCTCGTACGATCACGAGCGGCATTCACATGAAATCCGCCAGCCCGACCTGCCGGCTTTTCTCGTTCGTGAAAATCGAGTCGATGTCCTTCTGGATCAAATCCAGCCTCTGCCTCATGTAATTGGGCAATTTATAGCGGTCCACCAAATCCCGCGAGGGCTGCAGGTATTTCTCGATGCCGCCTTTGTAGATGGTGAGCAGCAATTTGCCGTTGCAGCGACGGCATTTTCCAGACAGCGGCACTCGTCTATATTTGGCGTTGCAGTCCCCGCACCGGAACATCTGCCTCGAGAACGAACGCAGGTTCCCGTACATGTCCGGCAAGAAGTGCGAGAGCAGCACGCGCCGGGCCACGTCGGCCGCGTCCACGGCCCTTATCTTGTCTTCCAGCGCGAATTCGGCCGCGATCTTGGAGGTCATCTTCTTCTCCAGGGAAATGTACGAGCTCATCAGCGGCCCGTCCTCGATGGAGCGCACCTCGTGTGTGTAGTGCAAATCCTCGTACTGCTCGGGTTTGTTGAGCGAATTCTTCACGGTCGGAATCTGCACCTCGGAGGGCGAGGAGAATTTGGCGGCCGCCTCGTAGAACGAGAGCGGGTAGGCGCCGACCGTCTCCATCGAGTGCACCTCGTCGTCCACTTCGGTGGGGTCGATGCGCGTGGTGAGCACCAGAGGCGAGTCCATGGTGCCCCCGCGCGAGGCCGGCATGAACTTGCGCGAGAAATTGACAAGCGCGTCCATGAGAAGTATCAAACAGTCCTCGTCCCCGTCGCAGTTCCTCCGTTTGGCGCAATGGAAATAGGGATGGGCGAAGCCCACGTGCGCGCTGGTGAACCCGATGATGCGCACGAGCACGCCCGCCGAGGTGTGCGGTGAGAGCCCGACCGCCAGCTGCCCGATCAGATCCTCCTCCTTCTTGAGCTTGTAATACGGCCTCATCTGGTACACCTCGACCAGCAGCTCGTCCATGTAAGCCGCCACCTTGGTGAAGAATTTCGCCCCGTCCGCCGAGATGAGCACGTCCTGCACCTTGAGGGCGAGCATCTGGTCCGGGCCCGTGAGGGCCTTGCCCTGGATGTCGTGCGTGTAGCCCAGCGCCACCAGCTTCTGGACTGGCACCTTCACCTCCCGGGGCGTGAAATGGGTCAGGGGCATGTCGGTCGAGTCGTGCCGGCAGGTCGAGTCCCGGAAGATGGTCACGCCGTGCTTGGCGCGCAGCACGCCCTTGTCCAGCAATTCGGGTATCTTGTAGGCGGAGATGAGCCCCTGCACGCCCTTCATGTCCGGCAGGCTGCTCAGGTTGAGCCTCTTTTTGGTCTCCTCGACCGCCTTCACCACGTCGATGGCGCGCTTCTCGTAGAATTCGGTGCGCGCCTTGCAGGTGCCGCACTCCTCGGCATTGCTCGTGCGCCCGCACTGGGGGCAGGCGCGCTGCCAGACGCATTCCGAGCCGCACCAGGCGCAGTTGAGCTGGTGGTTGACCTTGCCGCACGCGCGGCATTTGAGGCGGGCCACCTCCACCTCGATCCCCCGCCCCTCCTTCTTCTCGTCGTTGCGCATGTGCTCGTAGACGCGCGGCACCGAGCGGTTCTTGCCCACCGCCCCCAGCGGGAAGAGCACGTGAATCGGCGGGGCCATCTTGCGCTCGCGCGATTTCTCGGGCCTCCCCATGCGCGTGCCCACGTAGACGGGCGCCTTGGCCATCACGTTCACGCCCGAGAGCGCGCGCACGTTCTCGAGCGTGCTGCGCCCCGTGTCGAAGCCCGTTTCGAACCTTTTGGGGCTCATGATTTTCTCGCCGTCTTTTAGCAGCCCCGTGCTTTCCAGCAGCGCCAGGGCGAGGTTGCCCTCGATCGCGATCTGCCCGCCGTGCACCGTGTGCGGCACGCACAGCAGTTCGAGCACCCGCTTGGCGGGCGAGGATTCGAGGCTCATGGACTTGAGCGGGCCGAACAAATCGAAGGCGAGTTTGCCCGTCCCCAGCCAGCGGGCCAGCTCCTCCATCTGCGCGCTCGTGATGTCGTGCCAGAAGAACGTGTATCTGGGGTGCAGGGGCAGCGCGCTGGCGCGCGAGAGCTTGAAGGCCTCGGACGCGCCCGGCGTCTTCTTCACCTCGATGCCCTTGGCCTTGGCCATCTGCTCCCACCACTCCTCCACGATGCCGGAGGGCACGAGCGCATGGTTGGATTTGAGGAAATCGCCGTACGAGACCAGGATGTCTCCCAGGAACAGCACTTCCGCCACGTCGGGCCCGATGGTGCGCGCCTGCACCGACGAATTCACTTCCACGACCGAGCCGTCCTTAAGCTTCACCACCGGACCCAGGATGGAATCGCAAGGCGAGACCACGGCCCCCTTGCCCGGCCGCTCGATCTTGAATTGCGTGCCAATCGCCGGGAAAGCGTCCAGGATGTACATGCTGGCCGGGTGGATCGCCTTGGCCGCGATGCCGCTCGCGCGCGTGCGCCCGTAGCGAAGCCGGAATCCGCCGGGGCGCATCGGGTAGGAGAAGATCGGCCGTCCGGCCACGATTTCCTCCAGGAATTTCGGGTCGGGCTTGAGCTCGAACTGCGAGGCCGAGCTTTTCTTGAGCCCCTTGGCCAGCGCCTCCAAAAACGTCCAGTCCAGGTTTATTTTTCCGGCGTAGCGGAGCACCTTGGAGGATTTCTGGGCGATGCCCTCGCAAACCACCAGCGCGATGCCGCCGCGCACCCGGTTGGTGGCCATGCGCGGCAGATCCCGGTAGACCGACACCTCCATCGCTTCGGTCGGCTCGCCTTCCACGCACACCGGGCACTTTCTCACGATGTGCCTGATCTCGTCGTCCGTGGGCTTGTACTGCAAATGTGCGCACCGGTCGTTGTACAAATTGATCTCCTCGACGTAGCGCTCGATCTCGGTTTCGGCCGGCCTGTATTCGGCCAGCTTGAAATGCCTCCGCGCCGCGTCGGCCAGCACCACGGCCAGCGCGGCCACCGTGCCGCCGGCCGAGCGGATGGGGCCCGCGAAATACACGGCCAAATAGGACGATCCATCTGGATTCCCGTCATGGGGCTTGCCCGACTGCGGTGAGTGGATCCTAATCGAGGCGATGCCCTCGGTCGGGGCGACCAGCACGCCCTCGGTGAGGATGGACACGGCCGTGCGCACGCCCTGGTCGATGAGCTTCTGGGGCTCGCCCTCGCCCAGCTCGCCGCGCAATATTTTCATCATCACCTCGTAGGCGACCATGTCCCGGCCCTTGCCGCCTGCCTCCAGCTCGCGGATCACGGCGGCGATCCCTTTCGGGCCCACGATGCCCTCGACGCGCGCGGCCACGTCGCGCGCGGGCGTGATCTCGACGAAGCGCTCCGGGTCCAAGCCTTGGCTTCGCGCGTGCTGGGCCATCTCCATGGCCGCGTCCAGGCCCTCCTTGAGGCTGGCAAAATAAGCCTCCATCTGGGGACTGGCGTGCGGCTGCGCGATTTTCTTTACCGGGGCATCGGATGGCGGCGCGCCCGGGGCCTGCGCCGGCGTGCTCTTTGCATCCGGCTCGGGCAAATTCGAATTCGTTTCGTTTGGCGTTTTTGTTTCGATTTTCGTTTTAGCGATTGTTTGCGTTTCCGCCTTCATTTGCATGTTTGTCCGCTCCAGCGAATTCTCTGCCGCGGCCGATTTCCCGGTGTTTTTCTCCGGCGTGCTGTCCGTCCCGTTCATATCTTGTCCTCGAGGAATTTGATGTGCGATAACTGCCCGCTCTTGAGCTCCAGGATCGGCACGATGCCCGGCGAGGGGATGTGGCCCATGCGCACCTGGAAGTCCGTGCGCTCCTGGAAGGTGCCCGAGTTGATCATGAGCGTGCCCCGGTATTTCATGGCCGCGTTCTTGTGCACGTGCCCCATGTGCACCACGTCCGGCTCGTCGTCGATCACCATGTAGTCCTTGAGCTCGGGAACGATGAGGTTCTCGCCGTAGATGGGCGAGAGGTGCCGGCGCTTGAGGATCTCGAGCATCGGCCCCTCGGGCTTGGCATAGGACAATCCGCCGATGTTGGCGATGATGGAGTCCAGCGACGTGCCGTGGTAGACGAGGTGCCGGAGGCCCTCGATATCCAAGCTCGAGGGCGAGCCGATCTTCTTCACATCGGTCTTGATGAGCTCCATGGGGATGATGGGTTGGGGCTCGCCGCGCCTCACGGCGTCATGGTTGCCGGGCGAGACGATGACTTCCACGTGGTCTGGCATGCTCTCCACGAACCGGTCGAACTCGGCGTACTGCTCGTAGATGTCGGTGATAGTCAGCTCCTTCTCCTGGGAGGGGTACACGCCGATGCCGTCCACCACGTCGCCGGCCACGATGACGTATTTCACCTTGCCGGCCAGCTCCTCCTGCCCCTCCTCTCCGTGGAGCCAGCGGATGAACCGCTTGAACGGCTTCTCCAGGAAGTACCGGCTCCCGATGTGGATGTCGGAGAGGTAAGCGATGGCCAGATCCTCCTCCACCTTGGGCTTCTGGCGCACCACCGGGATGTCGGGCCACGTGATCGCCTTGGCCACGAAGAAATTGGGCATCATCTTGCCGTCGAGGGCCACCACGTCGTCTTTTAGCACGGTCTTGGCCACGTTGAACACGGGCTCGCGCGAGGAAATGAACACCTTGGTGCTGCCGCTCTCGTCCTCGGCCTCGATCCAGAGGTTCCCCTTTTCGGTGATGCGCTTGTCCGAGATCATGACGATGATGCGGGCGTTCTGCCCCAGGTTGGAGGAGAGCTGCTCGATGCGCATCTTGGGCACGTTGGCCGGGTGGCCCTGCAATATCGCCGCCTCCCGCTCGTAGCGGTCGCGGAAATAGCTCACGAAATCCTCTACCGAGCCGATGCATCTCGACTGGCCGGACACGTCCCGATGCTCGTGGATCGTTATCCTCGGAGAATACTCCTTGGCGCTGGGCTTGAACGGCGCGGGCCGAATCACCTCGACCAGCGCCTTCCCCTCACCCCCATCTTTTTCTGCTTCGGCCGGGGCTATAGGTGGAATCGCTTTTTGTGCATCCGCTTCCGGCGTGGGCGAATCCATTATTCCGGTTTTTTCCGGCGCGGGTGTCTGCAAACGAGCGGGTTCCGAAACCGGAACTTGCCGGGTCGTATCCTCCTTTCCGTCCGTCTTGTTTTCCGGCGCGACCGCGGCCTGCGGAACCTCTTTTTGGCCTTCCGTCCTTTCCATTCCCTTGTTAGGCGCCGGTTCAATCTCCCGCCCGCTTCCGGGCGCCGGATTCCCGGTCACCGGCTCCTTGGCCCGGTACACCACTTCTGGCATCGGGATCTTGTCCGTCTCCGAGAGGATGCCCTGCACGTCAGAGAGCGAGAGCACCGGGACCGCCGTGGCCAGGAGCTTGTGCATGGCCGCTTCGCTGACTCCCTTGCGCAGCAGCAAATCGTAGGCCTCTGGCGCGAGGCGCACATTGGAGGCGTAGAGCCTCTCGACATCCTCTTTCATCCGGCCATATATCGGCGCTAAAATTCATAAGCAAGCCGATTGGCAAAAACAGCGCCCCGGCCCCCGCGAAAAGGGCCGAATCAAAAACAGCAAACGAGGGGGCGCCCGGGCGCCCGTCATCGACCGGGCCGGATCGAGCCGGCCTGTTTCTTGTTTCGGGCCGGTCCCTCTATTATTTTTTGTTTTTTGCCTTACTCTCCCGTTCCGTCCGTCTTGATGGATTCGAGCGCCGAGAGGATGGTCCAGATCTGCGTGCGCGCGTGCATGGGCATGTTGATGTCCTCGCTCACTCCCACGAGGGACTGCACGGCCGTGGAAAGGCGCGTGGAGAGCTCGTCGTTCGTCTTGAGCGCGGAGCGCGACTCGTCCACCACTTTGCGGATGTTCTTGGGCACGCTGGTGTCCTCGACGATAAGATCCATCAGTGCGACAATTTCCCGGACCCGCTCTTCGCTCATGGTATCACCGTAAAGCCGATCCTTAAACAAGAATTATGCTAAATTGCGAACATATTCATTCTCTTAGGATGCAGGCTGTTTTTTGGACTGTCTCCATTAGGCCGGCATAACTTTAAAACCATTCATAAAATTTCCTTGAAATCCGGACGTATTCCCTCATTGATTTTGTCCAGGTAGAATCGGGCGAGGTGGGCCAGGTCGGGCCGCTCGCTCAGCGAGGCCCACAGCAGGGTCGCCAGCCTTTTTTCGGTTTTTTCATCGTGCTCGAAGCAGAAGAGGAGAATCCCCACCGCGGTCGGCACCTCGAGCTCCAAGGCCAGCGTGAGCCGGCGCGCTTTCTCTCCAAGTTCGAGCACTTCCTCGGTCCTGCCGAAAAGGGCGAGGCAGACGAACGGATGGACGAATTTCGCGTTTTCTTCGTTCCGAGGCTTCCGCTTGCTGTTGCGTGACAGCGCTTATCAGGCCAATGTGAATGGGGCTGCGTAGGGCTTTTGGCCCTACGCCCTCTTTGTTTGTTTGGACCAAACATTGGAGGTGCCCCATATGGGATACAAGGCTGAGATTGTAAAGATAGCGGTGCAACTGGCGGAGAAGGTCGGCATAAGAAAAGCCGCTCGATTGATTGGTATAGGAAGACAAGCCATCGGACGCTGGATTGAACGCCTGAGAAAGGGCCTGCCGACGCACCTGAAAACCACTCCGAGGCAGGTGCGCAACCGCACCGGCCTGAATGTGCTCAACCGGATCCACAAGCTGCTGGAAGCCAATGCTGGCACGATAGAGACCTGGGCCAAGACCGAGAAGAAGGTCTGCATCCGCACGGTCCAGCGCTGGAAGGCCAAATGGTTCCCTCCGGTCAGGGAGAAGGCCAAACCCAGGCGCTATGAACGCGACAAGCTGCTCATTCTGATGCACACTGATTGGGGCTGTAAGCGCATCAATGAAGGGAAGCGCTGCTGCTTCACCTTCTACGTGGATGACGCTTCAAGAAGGCTTTATGCCACCAAGGCTTATCCATCAGCCAGCGGCGAGAATACGGCAGATGCCTTCTGTAATGCGCGCTCAGAGGCAGCTTTCGAGTCTGTCCTCTCAGACTGCGGCAAAGTCTATCAGAATGCCTTCAGGGGCATGTGCGCCTCCAACGGCATCAAGTCCCATCACACCCGGCCCTACAACCCCAAATGCAACGGCAAGGCTGAGGCAGTGGTGAAGAAAATCAAGAGGTTTCTTGGCATGCGTGAGGTCCGCAGCCTCAAGCATGCCAACCAGCTGCTACGCAAATTTGAGCGGGAATACAACCGGACGCCCCACAGCAGCCTTAAATACAAAACGCCCCTAGAAATATTCGAGGCCAAGCGAGCGAGTGGCCTGATATGTGGTGTCGCTTAACAGCTTGCCTTTCCCCCTGTGCTGGCTGTTCGGATGGGCCCGCTCCACGTATTTGTCCTTGAGGGTCGTAAACGACATCTCCTCCCCGAGCGTATTGATGGTCCGATCAATTTTGTCGTTGCTGGGGATGTATATGACCTGCCCCGGGCTTCCTTGCGCCGGCTCGCCCGCCTCGCCGGTTTCCCATGCCTCGAACCCGGCTTGGAGGATCGGGCGCAGGAAACCCGTGATTTCCTCCGGCGTGCGGTACGGCTCGAAATCCTTTATGGACGCCATCCAGATATGTTCGTCCAGGATCCGTCTCATGCGCAAATCCTGGTTCAGGCTGTGTCGGCGGCTGTACGTGTCCAGCGCATTCCGGACGCCCTTGAGGCATTGCTCGTATTTGTAGTACTCGCACAAGCACGGGTCCGCCTTTTCCTTGGCTTTGAGGGCGATATCCTCTATCGTCCCATTCGGGATGCGATAGGACCGCTTGCTGTTTCCAACGCCCCGTTTGATGCTGACAGTGGGTGGTACCATGCCGGTCTCTCCGCGTGATTTTTATAGCCTATAACTGTTATTAATTATAGTCTATAATGTATATTAAGGGATCGGTTGTATCAGATGAGAAGAAGCGCCCTCGCCAGGCTTGTTTTTGTAAGTGTTAATCTATGATAGATTAATTCTCACGACCAACGAGAGCTTCTCACCTCTATGGGCTGCCGAAAGTTTAAAACCCTGCCTTGCGCCGCTCGAAGACCGTTCTGCCATATTCGCCATCTTTTTCATAATCACTCTGCGGCGAATGTGGTCTAGCTCCATTTCGGCATCCGGGCCACTATTTTTGCCAAACGCTTTGTTCAGATTTCCAACAAAATGCATATCATCTTGTTGAAATTCTCAACAAAATGCGTTTATTGACCAAATGTTTATAACTTTTTAGTTAAATATACTTAACATACATTCTCCAATATGGTGATTAGAATGAACGAAAAGGTTCGAAGCCGCCTCATCGAACAGAACCCGCACTGGAAAGGCCCCTATTCCATCCCGTTCAAGGACCGGGACATTTACCCCAAGCTCTCCAAACGCATGAAAGAGAGGCAGATACTGGCCCTCTGCGGCCTGCGCCGTGTGGGCAAGACCACGCTCTTGAGAAAACTCATAATCGACCTCCTGCAAAGCCATCCTGCCGAGGCTATCCTGTATTTCTCATTCGACGACTTCAGCGGCTGCGAATTGCAGGACGTTCTGGACGAGACGCGCTCCATCCACGGCAAGGAGCCAAAATACCTCTTTTTCGACGAGATACAGAAGCTGGAGAATTGGGCGGAGAAGCTCAAGCTGCTCTACGACAACCACGACTACAAGATGGTGGTGAGCGGCTCCCAGTCGCTGCTCATCCGAAAAGGGGCGCGCGAAAGCCTCGCCGGGCGGGCCTACGAGTTCGAGGTCATGCCGCTGGATTTTAGTGAATACCTCTCTTTCAGGGGAATGGAGCGGCTGGCCGAAAAGCCCGCCCTCCACGCCAGCGAGCTCAAAACAGAATTCCACGCCTACCTGCGCAGCGCGGGCTTCCCAGAACTGGCGGGCCAGACCGATACCGAGCTGGTGCGCGAATATATCCGCGAAACCGTCATCAAGCGCATCGTCTTTGTTGACATGGCCAAGATATATCCCATCGAGGACCCAGGCGTGCTGATTTCGATACTGGAGATGCTCATCGACAATCCGGGGATGCTGGTGGATTACGAATCGTTCTCGCAGGAGCTGGGCATGTCGCGGCAGACCGTTTCCAAGTATTTCGACTACCTCGAGCAGGCGCACCTGCTGCGCAAGCTCTACAACTACTCGAAGAACCGCAGCACCAGCGAGCGCAAGCTCAAGAAGTATTATCCGACCTTCCTCTCGCCCGCGCTCTCCCCGCGCCAGGACGAGGAATTCTACTCGAAAATCGTCGAAACCTGCTGCGTGCTCAACACCGACGCGCAGTATTTCTTTAGGGACAAATACCAGAACGAGATTGACATCGTGCGCGTTGAGAATGGCAAGCCAGTGCCGATTGAGGTGAAATACCGCAATGTCCCCAACCGCAAGAATGCGCTGGAGGCGTTCGGGCGGCGCTATGCGTTTTCTCGGGCCGTGGTGGTCACCAAGGACAAGGCCGGAGAGCAGAAGAGCGGCTCCGTGCCAGTGGAATACGTGCCGGTGCACCTGTTCCTTCTGGAGAGCGCGGGGGCGGAGAGCGGCGGCGGGAAAAAACTGCGATTGTAGTTGAATGGGGTGAAGATATGAGTTCGTCCAATTACCTGGTCGTGCCCAAGCACAAGCTGCTGTTCGAGATGTCCTCAAGCGCGGACGATGACAAAGCCGAGCGCATCAAGCAGAAGCTGGACGCCTTGGGAAAACTCGACGAGGATTCGGACCCATATGGCATCATGGAGAAGCGCCACGACCAGCTGATGCTCAAGGAGCAGGCCGTCCTAGTGCAATACGCGGATAAATCCTTCGGATTGGCAGAGGACATCTGGAAATGCGCCATCATCATCGCCATGGGGAACTACGACCCGGACTGCCGCATCATAACCGAAAACGACCCGGAGCTCGACAGGCTCAGGAAGTCCGGCTATCGCATCATCGAGCGCCCTTAGAGCCGAAAAGGATGCCCGGCGTCCAAGATATCCTGTTACAGGATAATCCGGCGCAGAGATAACCCGGGTATTCTCCGGACGCGCCCGAAGCGCACTCATTTCATGCTTTCCATCTCTTTGCGCAACGCCATCCTCAACCGATACGCGTCCGCCATCTTCGTTTATGCGGCTAATTATTGCGACAAGGCCTACCGCGCCAAACTCAAGCGGGAGGGG
>JAZDHB010000063.1:0-11770 GCA_043806415.1 Microcaldota archaeon
GGGACTCTCGGCGGCGTGCCGATGCTGGAGGGAAAGAATTTCCACCAATTCACGCATCAATGGCAAGGGAAGCCCGTGGCCAGATACACGGTCTCGGAAAAAGACATCGAAGCGAACCTCAAGCCCGAGAAGATTTACCATAAAGGATATTGGATGGCTTACCGGCTCATCGCCCGCTCGACCGACACCCGCACGCTCATCTCGACTATCATTCCGCCCGGCTTCGTGTGCGGAAATTCCATCGCCATCATCCGGACGCCAACCCTCAAGCAGCTGTGTTATCTTTGCGGCGTGATGAACAGCTTCGTGTCCGATTATCTCCTGCGCCAGAAAGTGAGCGCGAATGTCAATATGTTCTATTTCCTCGAATCCCCCGTCCCCCGCCTCTCGGATGGCCCCCAGTTCGAGAAAATCGCCAAGTTGACCGCCCAGCTCGTCGCCACCACCGACGAGTTTGAGCAGTTGAAGAAGGAGATGGGTGTTTCCGCTGGCGTGGTAAGCGAGGCCGATCGCTTATCGGTGCGGGCCAAGCTTGATGTCGAGGTGGCCAAATTATATAGTATTACCAAAGACGAGCTGGCGTACATCCTGGAGAAATTCCCGCTGGTCGATGCGAAACAGAAGGAAATGGTGTTAAGGGAACACGACTGAGTTTCGAGCGGATATCTACCCTCTCCGCCGATATATAAGCTATCTTTGAGTCTCTTCTCCGGTGATGGGAATGGGTATCGAAGTGATGAGGGATATCTACAAACTGGAATGGAGAGACAAGCCAGACGACGAGCTTATGGCCGAACTCAAACGCCTGAGCGAGATGTCGCTCAAGGAACCTCTTCACCTCACGCATCCGGCATTAGGCGAGAAATTTTTGGCATTGGGAGATATTCTCAAAGAGAGGCGCGGCGTGGAGAAGGGTTAGGCCGGCTCCTACACGCTCGCCAATTCGTTTCCGGCGCAAGTCAGCGCGATGGCGTTCTGCACCAGCATGTCGATAATCAGGAGGTTGTGCTGGTCTGCCGGGTGAGAGAGCAGTTTTCTCACCCGCTCTCTGGCCTCCCGGCGCGAGGTTCTCATGGCGTCCTGAACGCTGGAGCCTTTAATCAGTTTTGTCGCAACCAGATTCGACACTTCCAACACTGGTTTTGCGAGAGGATCCTGCAGGCGCCTGAATTCATAGCCGGTCTGGCCGTAGAATGAGAACGCTTCGGCATATCCAACTGCCGCTTTTGCGCCACCTTTGTCTGCCGCGGCCCGACCGAGCCCGGAGATGGTGTCGCATGAGCGAAAGAAGACAATGGTTCCCCGCAAGAGGGCGGCATCATCACATGTCAGCAGTATCTCGTCATTATGCCCCCTGATGAGGTCCGCTTCCCCGTGCCCGTTCAGGACGACCAGCTTGTACTGCGTCCCGGAGAGGCGCGAAATCACATTTTTACGGGTGGCGTCTGTGTCTTCAGCCTTATGGGCCACCCAGCCCTCCGTTGCCGCAACGTCAAGTATTTCTTTTGAGTAAGTGTACAGATACTCGTTGTCGGGATTGTGTTTCGCCCGCGTGATCAACAGCTTCTTAGTCATCTTCCAACCACTTCGTGATTGTTGCGGAGTTGCGTATCGAATTGAGCTGGATGGTCACGGCCATTTTTCCAATCCGGCTGCCGCTTTCTATCTCCCGGATAAGCTGCTGGGTTGTGAAACTGCTGCCGCCAATCATCAGGCGAACATCCGGGGGCGTGGCCATCAGGCGCGTGATTGCCAGTTTCTTCTCGTATTCGTCTCCCATATTTCCACCCAGCCTTTACAGAACCTTGATTTGCGCCAGTTTTCTCAATATATCATCACCAATTTTCTGTTTCCCGCTTATCAGGAAATATGCCGTATTCCAAGTATATGGTTCGTTGTTTACAACCGCGATTATTTCTGCCTTTAGCGGTACGGGAATATCTGCGTAAGTCTTGATGAATCTCGCGCGCAGTATCTCTAGGTCTTCACTCATCGGAACACCGGTTCATGCGATCCGCATGCATGCAACTGCTCGGATCCCTGTCGACATCATACGGGCTTAACAAGAGTTTGTTAAAAAACATACCAGTCAGACCGACAGAGCACCTGGAATTATCATGTAGCCGGACATATAAAACGAGTTGGACGCCACAACAGATGTATCTCACAACTATGATACTGCACGAGGCTATAAGAGGGCATCTGCCGCTCATACCTTAATAAACCTTGTCCGGCATAGATTAACGTCAGAACATCCTTATTCCTGTCATTTTCAAGAGGGGGGAATCAGGAAGAACGTCAAACTGAAGGGGGGACAACGGAATCTCTTGTGTTCCCCCCTGCGGTTCCGCAGGTGAACTTAACATGAAATATCCAAAAGAAGTGCGCACATACTGCCCCAAGTGCAAGACGCACACCACGCACAAGGCCAAGCTCTTCACGAAGGGCGCGGCCCGCCCGATGGCGATCGGCACGCGCAAGCACAACCGCTCGCTCTATGGGCACGGCGGCAAGCGGGCCGGCACCAAGACGGTCAAGAAGCAGGGCAAGCGCCAGAAGATCGTGCTGGAGTGCAGCGTGTGCAAGAAGAAGCACCAGCGCGTGATCGGCACCCGCACGAGAAAGAAACTCGAGATGACGTAAAGGCCAAGGTGAAACTTATGAAGAGCAAGAAAGCCTCCAGCAAATTCATCCGCGTCAAATGCAACTGCGGAAACGAGCAGAACGTGTTCGGATGCGCGACCAGCCCGGTCAGCTGCCTCGTGTGCGGCACCGGCATGACCCGGACCACCGGCGGGCACGTGGTCGTCCTCGAGGACAAGGCGAAGGTCGTGCGCGAGCTCGAATAGGGGCCGCGAAAAAAAGGATTGAGATTGCATGCCTGCATTACCCGAATTGGACGAACTGGTCCTGGCCACCGTCAAGAAGATACTGCCCTACGGCGCGTTCTGCACGTTGGACGAGTACGGGCGCATGGAGGCCTTCCTGCACATCTCCGAGGTCGCGCCGCGCTGGATCAAGAACATCCGCGAATTCCTCTACGAGGGCCAGCACCTGGTCGCCAAAGTGCACAACGTCATCCCCGAGAAGAACCAGGTCGACATCTCATTGAAGCGCCTGACCGAATCGGAGAAGAAGCGCAAACTCGAGAACGTGCGCCATGAGCGGCGCGCCGAGAAGCTTTTCGAGGTGGCCATCAAGCAGGCCAAGAGCACCACCTCCGAGGCGATGGCAGCGAGAAAAGCGCTCAGCGACAAGCACGGCGACCTGATCGACGCCTTCGAGCAGCTCTCCGAGACCGGGGAGAAGGCGCTCGATGGCTTGAAGATCGAGAAGGGCCTGGCGGCCGCGCTCCTGATGGTGGCGCAGAAAAGCATCCGCAAGACCAAGGCCAGCGCGCGCACCGTCGCCCGCCTGGTCTCCTATTCGCCCAACGGGGTGAAGCGGATCCAGGGCGCCCTGACGTCCATCGTCGCCCCACCCGAGAGCGAGCTGGCGATCAGCTACCTGGGCGCGCCGCGCTACCAGATCACGGTGAGCGGGCACGACTTCAAGGAGGCCAACAAGACGCTGGACAAGATCAAGGAGGGCATCGAGGCGTCGGCCAAGAAGAACGAGCTGGGCGTGGAATTCGAGGACGTCGCGGAGTAGATGGCGTGGACATTTTGCATAAGTGCAAAAAATGCGGCAAATACACTATTTCTAGGATATGCTGCGGGAGAGGGACCATCAACCCGCATCCGCCCCGGTTCGACCCCAAAGACAGGCACGGGAAATACCGACGGAAAGCCAAAGGGATTGAGTAGATGAGAGGAAAAAGGTTGGCCAAGTCGAAGGAAAAGAAAGTCCCTGTCCCGAATTTTGACAATACGCTCGAGGTTTGCCCCAACTGCGGGAAAATCCTTACTGCGATAGACAAAACCGGCAGCATGAAGAATCTCGCGCTGACCGAGTGGATTCCCCCGAGCGAGACGGTGGAATGCCACCGCTGCGGTTATATCGGCGGCTCGATAAAAGTAGCTGAAAAAGACCTCAAGAAAATCCGGTTCAAGAACAGGATCCTGCACCGAACGTGGCTCGGTGTTTACACGAGCGCTCGGCCGCTGCCCCGTTTCTTGCTGTATGGTGGGCTCGCGGGCGCGTTGCTGATTGCATTGCTCTGGGCATGGGCTTTCGCGAACTGGCTCGGAAACGTGTTCATTCCGGCACGCCCCGACTACTCCGTCTGCTATTCCGCGTTATTCTGGATCGCGATTCTGACCATCGCATACTTGTTTTTGAGAAAAGAATCGCGCTAAGAGGACCGATGGCCTCTACCCGCAAACCATCCAATTAAAAACCGCGCCCCCGAAATCTATCCATCAAACCGAACGGGGTAGACCATGAAGGAAACCACCATCATCACGTTCAAGAAAATCAAGATGAAGAACCCGGTGCTCATCGAGGGCCTGCCGGGCATCGGGCTGGTGGGCAAGATCGCGGCCGACCATCTCATCAAGGAGCGCAAGGCCGTCAAGGTGGCCACCATCTACTCGCCGCATTTCCCGCATCAGGTGCTGATGCGCAAGAACGGCGTGCTGCGCATGCTGCGCCTCAAATTCTATCATGCCAAAGCGGAGAAGAACGACCTGCTCATATTGGTGGGCGACGTGCAGCCGCTCACGTCGGAAGCGCACTACGAGCTGGCCGGCCAGATACTGGACTATTTCCACAAATGCGGCGGGAAGCACATCATCACGCTGGGCGGATATGGCACCGGCGAGCGGGTGGGCGAGCCCAAGGTGTTCGGGGCCTGCACGCACAAGAAGCTCGTCCCGATCTACGAGAAGCACGGCATCCTCTTCGGCAAGACGCGCGGCTCGATCCTTGGCGCGGCCGGATTGCTGCTGGGCTTGGGAAGGCTGCAGGGCATGCACGGCGTCTGCCTCATGGGCGAGACGCACGGCGGATACGTGGATCCCAAGTCGGCCCTGTGCGTGCTCGACACGCTGGGCAAGATATTGGGCACCAAGTTCGAGCGCGTGGAACTCGAGAAGAAGATAAAGGAAGGCGAGAAGTACGTCAAGCGGATGGAGGCGCGGGCCGCGAAGGGGGTCGAGACCGGGATCCTTCCGCCACCCGCGAAAGGGGACTTGAGCTACATCCGCTAAAAGAGAAATAATCAAAAAATAAAAAATGTTCGAGGGCGCTCGAGCGCCCGGCTTTTTTCTTTATCTTGTTTTTCTTATTTTATTTTTTCTTCTCTTTAGGGGCCTTGAAATTCAGGAGATAGTCCAGCGAAAGCCGCACCCCCACGCCCGTGCCGCCCGGGCAGAGGCCGGCGCGGGATTTGGCGGAGTCGGCCGTTCCGGCGATGTCGATGTGCGCCCATGCGCGCTCGCCCACGAACGACTTGAGGAAGGATGCGCCGGCCGTGGTGCCGGCCTGTCCGCTCTCGCCGGTGTTCTTGAGGGAGGCAATCTCGCTCTTGACTTTCTCGTCGTATTCGGGCCAGAGGGGGAGGCGCCAGAGCCGCTCGCCCACGCGCTCGCCGCTGGACGTGAGGGCCAAGACGAGCGAGTCGTCCTCGCTCAGTATGCCGGAGGCTAAATCACCCAGGGCCACCACGCACGCGCCGGTGAGGGTGGCGAAGTCGATCATGACGGCGGGGTCGTATTTCTTGGAGGTGTAGGCGAGGGCGTCCGAGAGCACCACGCGCCCTTCCGCGTCCGTGTTGAGCACCTCGATGGTCTGGCCGTTGCAGGCCGTCACGATGTCGCCGGGCTTGTACGCCTTGCCAGACGGCATGTTCTCCACCAGCGCGGCCACGCCCACGACGTTGAGCTTGAGGCCCAGTTTGGAGCAGGCCGAGAGGGCGCCGATGGCGGCGCATGCGCCGGACTTGTCGAATTTCATCGCGTCCATCTTCTGCGCCGGCTTTATCGAGATGCCGCCCGAGTCGAAGGTGACGCCCTTGCCCACGAGGGCCGCGTCCCAGCCTTTTTTCGAGGGGTTGCCCCGGTACTCGAGCAGCACCAGTCTGGGCTCTTGGTCCGAGCCGGAGGCGACGGAGAGGAGGGCGTTCATCTTCTCCTTTTCCATCTGGGGCTTGGAGAGGACGGTGCACTTGAGCGAGGAGGCTTTCGCCATCTTGCGGGCCTGATCCGCCACGTAGGCGGGCGTGGCCACGTTGGAGGGCTCGTTCTGGATCGAGCGGGTGAAATTGGCCGCCTCGCCCAGGACGACGCCGCGCGCGAGGGCGGCGCGCAGGGCCGGGAGGATGGAGGACTTCGCGGGCGGAGCGGGCACCAGTAAGAGCGTTTCGATCGCCGGTTTGGGGGGCGAATCCTTTTCGCGCGACTTGTATTTGTCGAATGCGTAATCCGCCATGGTAAGCTGGCTGGCGAGGGCATACACGAATCCATCCGGAGGCATGCCGACCGGGCCGGCGGGAAGGAGGAGGGCGACGGACTTGCACCGGGCCGACTTGAGCGCGTTGAGGGCGTTCGCGTAGGAGGCGATGAGCGCGTGCGGGTTGCACTTGTTTTTCTCGCCCAGGCCCAGGAAAAGGACGATGCGCGAATCGGGCGCGGTGCGGAGCATGTTTTCATTTCCGGGTTTTTTCTTCCCGAAAGCGGGCAGGCGCAGGCTGGCCGTCTGCCCGGGCGCACCCGTGAATTCGTGGGGCGCGAACGAATCCTGCGCCCAAGGCGGCAGGACGGATTTTCCCTTCGCTCCCGCGTTTGGCATCGACCAGAAAGGCAGGATGACGCCTTCTGATTTTGCCAGCCGTTCGTTGATTTCTATTTTCATGACAACCACCATTTTATTATTTTTCTTTTCAGGCGATGTTCACGCCCAGCCACGAGCCGATGAGATAGCCGCCCAAGGCGGCCGCGCCGCCCACGAGCGCCATCTCGAGGGCCGATTTCCACCATGAGCCCGTCGTGATCTTGGCCTTGAGAGCGCCCGCGAGGGCGAGGACGAGCAGCGAGAAGGCCACGCTGACGGGCATGGCCGGCCCGACGGTCAGGAACAGGAACGGGATGAGGGGCAAAAACGAACCGACGAAGGAAGCAAGGCCCACCACGAAGGCCTCGGAATAGGGGTTGACGAATTCGCTCTCGTAGAGCCCGAGCTCCTCGTGCATCATGGTTTCGAGCCAGAGCTTCTCGTCCGAGCAGATCTGGTCGGTGATCGTCTTTAGCGCGGCCCCCCGGAACCCTTTCTTGTAGTAGATGATCTCGACCTCCTTTCTCTCGACGTCGGGCACCTCTTTTATCTCGCGCTTCTCCTGCTCCACCATGGCCCAGTAATGGTCCTGGGCCGCGCGCGCGGACGTGTAGGCCACGGCGGCCATGGACAAGGATTCGGCGAAGGCGGCCGCGATGCCGGAGATGATGACGATGCGCGTCTCAGAGGTGGCCGCGGCCACGCCCAGGAGGATGCCCAGCACGTTGACCAGCCCGTCCTGCCCGCCCAGCACGATCTGCCTGAAGAGGCCCGGCACGCTGGAGGACGCCTGCTCGATCGAGTCGTGGTGGCGCTTCTCAAGCGCGTGAGACGAGAGCGAAGGCTCGGCGCGCTGCGAGAAAGCGAGGCGGTGGATGGGCGAGAGATGTTTTTCGGCCGGAGGCTTGGGGGCGGGCTTGGCCGTCGGGCGCAAAACGGACGTGGCCGGCGGGCGGAGCGCGGGCTCGGCAATCGGGCGCGACGCGGAATGGACGGACGCGCCGGGCGCGGATTTTGGCGTCGGGCGCAACGCGGGCGCGGCCGCCTGGTTCGATTTGTTTTTTTTCAATCCATCACCACGGGACTTTCTTGATGCCCCACGAATGCGCCAACAGGTTGGCGAGCCGGTGCACCAAGTACGTGAACGCGAAGAGGAAGGCCAGCAGGTAGGGATTGGAGGCGATCGAGAGGCCCAGCGGCTGCACCAGGAGCAGCGCGACGGCGAGGAAAGTCAGCTGGTCCCAGATGAAGGAGGGCTGGCCGGCCCCGAATCCCCGCCGGCGCTTGATGAACGAGCCGAGCAGGTCGCCGGCGAGGGCGCCGATGCACAGCAGGAAGCCGGAGAGGAGGTAATAGGAAGCTTGTCCGGCGAAGAGGTCGAAGGGCGTCCCGCGCAGGAGGTGGGCCTCCAGCACAGCGCAGAGCATGCCGGCCGACAGCCCGCCCACGAGGCCCAGCCAGGTCTTGCTCGGACCGAAGACCGGCCGCCCGTCCCATAAGCGGATGCCCCGGTCGATTGGGTAGAGTCCGCCCAGGAGCACCGGCGCGGCGTTGGCCACGTAGGCAGGCAGGATGAAGAGGAGCAGGAGCAGGACCTGCTGGCCGCTCTGGCCGAACAGAAGATAGATGCTTGAGATATCCGTGAGCCACACCCCGGGGATATCTCTTAGGTCAAATTTATTAACATTGCAACGCCAACCTTTTCCATAGACAGGGCAAGGGGCGCCGACAGTCGGAAAAAAGGGAAAAAAACAACCGGCCTGGATTCAGATGGGCGGACGCGTGCGCCCCACGCCATAAAAACGGGCGGCGCGCGAAAAACGAGCGAATGGGTTTTGGATTATGCAGAAAGGATACTGGCCCCTCTTGATCGTGGTCCTGGTCGCCCTTATCGCCTACGCGTTCGTGCTTCTCGCCCAGGCCCAGCCGGGCGGCGTGGGCGGAGGATACGCGTATTACACGCCCGCCGTCGGGACGGATGGCGCGGGCGCTCTTAACCCCGGGCTGCGCATCAGCCTCTCGGCGGACCGCGCGATCGGCGGGCAGGCGGTGGCCGTGGACATCCTGGCGGGGGACTGCGCCCAAGGCGGGGCGCTGGAGGTCGTGCACAACGGGCAGGTCGTCGCCCGCAATCTCACGCTGGGAGGGGACACGCTCTCCGTGCCGCTGGTGGCGCAGAACGGCGACAATCTCGTGCAGGTGTCCGGAGCCGGATGCTCGGCCAACCTCGAATTCATGGCCGGACCGGCCGAATGCGCCGTCGGCGCGAACCGCACCTGTCCCATGCCGAACAACTGCCCGGGCGTGCAGGCCTGCCAGGGCGGACTGTGGTCGGACTGCCAGAGCCTGGAGCACATCTGCCGGCCGGGAAGGCAGGTGCCCTGCGACCTGGATGCCTGCTCGTTCGGGGTGAGCATATGCAATTCGTGCGGCACGGGCTGGGGGCCGTGCGTGGCGCCGCAATAACGGACAGATGGTGCCGCGATAGCAGACAGAACATGGGGATCATGCAAACATTTGATTTCCACGGGGGATTTTATGTCAAAAAAACAAAGGAGGCCGGAGAGCAATTCCGTACGCTGGCCCGCGTACTCGCCGAGGCTCAAGCGCGGCCCGGCCGTCATACTGCCCAAGGATTTCGGCATGATCGTCGCGCTCTCAGGCATCGAGCGGGAGAGCAAGGTGCTGGACGCGGGCGCGGGCTCGGGCTGGCTGGCCGTGCAGCTGGGGCGCCTCGTGAAGAAGGTGGTGAGCTACGAGTATCGGGATGAATTCGCGAAAATCGCGACCGGCAACGCCAAACGGATGGGCCTCGAGAACGTGGAGGTGAGGCTGCGGGACGTCATCCGGGACGGATTCGACGAGCAGGACGCGGACCTGGTGTGCCTGGATTTCGCGGATTCGGACAAGGCCGTCGGCCATGCCTTCGCCTCGCTCAAGGAAGGCGGGACGCTGGTGGGGTATCTGCCTCACGCCGAGCAGCTCAAGGCGTTCGTGCTCGCGGGGCAGGCGGCCGGATTCTCGGACTGGTATTGCATCGAATGCAATTTGCGCGAGATCCTGGTGCGCGAGGCGGGCGTGAGGCCGGCCAACACGGGATTGACGCACACGGGCTATTTGGCATTCGGGCGGAAAAAAGCGATGCCGCAAAAAGGAATGGCGTGAATTGCGATTTCGCGCCCGCAGGAAAGGCGGCCCGGACGCGCTTCTCAACCCAGCACGGCGTTGAAGAGCAGGCCCACCAGCACGAAGGAGACGGCCAAAATGGAGATGAAGACGGCCAGCAGCTTGGGCTTCATCACCCGTCTTAGTATCATCATCTCGGGCAGGCTGAGCGCGGTGACGCTCATCATGAAGGCCAGCGCGGTGCCCATCGCCATCCCCTTGCCCATGAGCGCCTGCACGATCGGGATGACGCCGGCCGCGTTGGAATAGAGCGGCACGCCGACGAGGACGGCCATGACGACGGCGAAGGGATTGCCACGCCCCGCGACGCCGGCCAGCCAGTCCACCGGCGCGAATCCGTGGATGAGCGCGCCCAGCCCCACTCCGATAAGCACATAAGGCCCGACCTGACCCAGCAGATGCAGCGTCTGCTCCCATGCGAATCCAAGGCGCTGCCTCCAGTCCATGCGCACTTTTTTGAAATACAGGCTCGCTTCGCGCGCGTCCAATGGCTCGAGCTCGTTCTCCAGATGCAGCCTCCCGATGATGAGGCCGGCGATGACGGCCACCGCCAGGCCGGTCAGCACGTAGAGCAGGGCCACCTGCCAGCCGAAGAGCGCGAGAAGGAGGGCCAGGGCCACCTCATTGATCAGGGGGGAGGCCACGAGGAAGGAGAAGGTGACGCCCAGCGGCACGCCGGATCGCACGAAACCGATGAACAGGGGGACGGCCGAGCAGGAGCAGAACGGCGTGGGGATGCCCAGGAGGGCGGCCAGCACGTTTCCGACCCCCTCGCGCCGCCCGCCGAGCCATTTGCGCACCCGCTCGCGGCTGATGAAGGTGCGCAAGATGGAGACGAGGAATATCATGATGACGAGCAGGAGAAGCACTTTGAGCGAATCGTAGATGAAGAAGGAGAGGGCATCGCCCAAGCGTTCGCCGATCGGCAGGCGGAGGATGGAGTACACGAACTGATCGACTGAAGATTGGAGATGGTCTGCCATGCGTAGATGGGACAGGCAAGCCTTTTAATCATATAAGTATTTACTTATATTATGAGAAAGAACCCGCTCTTGACGCTCCGCGCCCTGGCGGACCCCACCCGCTGGCGGATGCTCGCCCTCCTCTCGAAAAATGAGATCTGCGCCTGCCTTCTTCCCGCGCGCGTGCGCGTCTCGCAGCCCGCCGTGTCCCAGCACCTCTCCGTGCTGCTCGAGGCGGGACTGGTCGATCTGCGCGTGGACGGGCGCAAGCGGCTTTACCGCCTTTCCGCACCGGGACGGCGGATTCTGATGAGTATCAAACGATGGGGATAGAGATTATAAATTCCGTGAATGCCTATTTTTATCGCAGGGGTAGCAAAGTCCGGTCAAATGCGCGGGACTTAAGGAAGCCTTTTTCTTTTCTTTGGCGATAGAAAAGAAAAAGCCTTCAGGGAAAATGACAAGAATGGTCTTTGGAGCAATCGGGCTTTAAGACATCCTGTGTCCTAGCGCCTTCATGGGTTCGAATCCCATCCCCTGCAATAGATACTCAGATGAGACCATGACAGTTAATTTCTGGAGTACCGAAAGTAGATTATATGCAGAAATTGATGCTGCGGGCAAGCGAGGTAGATATGATTATAAGAAAACAATCAATATTGGAGACGTCTGCTCGTTAGATTTCAAAGTTAATGATTTAACAAAGACACCATTAGAGAATAGTCGGGTCGTTGATCCTGAAAAATTTGTCGTAAGCCTGAATTTTAGAAACTTGACCTCGCCACTTGGTCCGCACGCCTGCTGACAAAACCGCTTATTCTCTCCTGACCCTATTTGACAGTTGAGGGTTCAACGCCAGATTTGGGGCTCAAACGCCCCATATCTGAGCAGGAAATTGCCGAAAAGTGCCC
>JAZDHB010000064.1:0-26642 GCA_043806415.1 Microcaldota archaeon
ATTGTAGTGAAAACAGGCAGTTCCAGATGGTTCCGAACAATGAAATCCAGCGAAATATCGTCGATAAGCTGGGCTTGTCAAAATACGTGCCGGTTGTATCAAAAATGCCAAAATGAGTTCAGAAACCTAGGTTATACCACAAGGCGAATTCCTTGAGTTCCTCAAGGCTCGGATCTGTGATGCTGGGGTCGTAGATTTCCTTCATGCAAATTCCCTTTTGACAAGCCATTCGGCAGTATAAGCCTTGTTCGAGCAATAGAGGTCTATGACGGTCCGAATCTTGCTCGTCATTCGGACACCTTTTTCACTGACGAAATCATCGCCATTGAGGTCTTCATCGTATATCTCGATGCGCGTCTTGCCCTCTGGCAAATCCTTGAGGTCTTTGAGCAGCTTTTTATCTAGGGCATAGGCGTAGATAGCCGGGTCGCGGTAATAATCGCTGTAGAAGCTTAGGGCGCTGGTCAGGCACAACGCCGCCTTACCCTCGAGCATTTTCATGGCCTCTGCGGGTGGCAACTCCACGTTAAAGGATGCAGCGGGTTTGAGCTGACGGTAAAGCGGGAACAGGTTGAATATGGCACCTGGGGAAATCAATTCGTAATAGCCCTTGCGTTTTCCCACATATCCAAGCGAAACCATCCATTTGATGATCCGGTTAACCAGACTGAAAGTGACCTTTGTTTTCTTGCTGATTTCGATTTGTTTGAACTTCTTTTCAGTAAGAACGGCCCGCACGACTTTGTATGCTTCCTTGCTCGTCACTTGCATAATATCACTTTAAAGTGATTATAGCTGTTATAAGTGTTATATTACTTATAAGTGATATTTAATACTATTGCCTGTTGAAAACATGCATTTTGATTAACTGGCTAATCAAAATGCTTACATCTTGATTAACGACCTTGTCAAAATGCAGTTATGTTCAGTTTCAACGGCATCGCACCCTCCCCATTTTTCGACGTTATGTTCAGTTTTAAGCCATCATTCGCTATTAGTGAACATCACTCCCTGTCCTGCTTGTTCTCGACCTTCTGCGTCAGCATCCTTCTCTGAGCCTCCCGTTTCGCCCTCGTAACCGTCCCGCGTGCCGCCGGGAGCATCATCTTGGACATTTGCTTCTTCATCTGCTCCAGCTCGTCCATGACGCCCACTGCCTTGAGGGTGGAGAGCGCACGACCACAGGCGGAGCACATGATATTGCCTGGCTGGTTGGGTGTCTTGCAGGACGGGCAGGGCGTCATTTCTAGCGGCTTGGGCTTGGATTCGGGTGTCTCCATTCCGTAAAGCTCAAGGACCGCCCGCTGCGATGCTTCCCCGTCCAACTGAACATAAGTGGCGTGCATCCGGCTGGTCTTGCTCCACCCCATCAAGTCGTTCATGATCGGGAGAGCCAGCTTTGGGGCCATGCGGGTGGCGGCCGAGTGGCGGAATTGATGCACCCATACCCGTTTGCCCAGCTTGGCGCGGAGGCCGAGATGGTGGATGATATAGCGCAGTCCCCGGTCGGTGAGCGCCTGTTCACGGCGGTTCTGGCTGTTGGAAAGCCAAAGTGGGGCATTTGCATCATTGCGGCGCGGGTGCTTGTTGAGATAAGCGCGGAGATAGTCCACGCTCTCCACGAGGGGGAATTTGCGAACTCGGGGCGTGCTGGACGAGGCCCGCACTTTGGAGGTTCGCAAGTGGATGAGGTAGAAGTTGCCCTTGTCCTCGATGTCGCCCAGGGTGAGCTTGAGGAATTCCGAGGAACGGGCCCCGCACTCCCAGAGGCAGGCAATGAGGGCGGATTCAAGTTCATTATCACAGACCTTGAGAAGCGTCTGCATATCCTCGCGAGAGAGGATGTCGCGGCTCTCCAAAACATTGGTCTGGATGTTCAGCTCGGTGCGGTTGATCTTCACCACGCAGTGGGGGAAGGTGTCCCCTCCGTTTAGGAATTTGTAATAGGTTTTGAGGGCGAATGCCTTTCGCAGCTTGGACCAGCCAGCGTAATCGGTGCGGCGCAGCTCGGCGATGAGTTCGTTGACATCATCGCGGGTGCACTCCATCCATGGCTTCTTGATGCGCCGTCCGAACCAGGTGAGGTCGTCGAGAAGTGAGCGACAGCGGGAAATCGAGATGCCCTTGGCTTCCATATGGCTTATAAATTTCAGGAGGTCTTGTTTATTAGCCGGTAAAATGGCCTTGTCCGTTTTGAGCGCGTTTTTGAAATGGACGAGCCGGATCGCATCGTAGGATGCGTCGCCTGTATATGGAGGCTTTGGAACCGTTGAATCCATGAGAATGTAAATGCGTAGGAAGTATATAAATGTATCGTAAATAAAGCGGTAGTAACTAACGGGGTCGTGGCGTAAGCTGGTAGCGCGGCAGGCTCCAGGGAGGCCTTTTCTTTTTGGAAAAAAGAAAAGCCCTGGGAAAAGAAAAACCCGGAAGCTTTCGTTCAAACCGAAAGAAAGGCCATTAAGAAACCTGCATGTTAGGGTTCAAATCCCTACGATCCCACAGTAAAATATAAGGCGGCATTCGAACCCCATTCTTTTTTCCAAATTCCCCGGTTCTCGTCCTTGAAGTAGAAACGTCTCGTCCTAGCGCTTCTTTTTTCCTTCCTTCTCTTTCTTGAATTCAAGGTACGAATAAACGAAAGCGAATACGGCGCTTGCGATCAGCACGCCGACCGATGCCATGAGCCCAAAGCCGGGCACGAAAATCCCGAGCAGGGCGATTATCCCTGCCGTTTTGAGCAGCTTTGCGCAAATGAGGTGGGTCTTGTCCCAGACCGTTTTGCTCGAAAGCGTCCAAGGCGTGCGGATGCCCACGAACCAGTTCTGTTTGGCCTTCGAAACAATCACTCCCAAGTAGAAAATAAGGACCGCAAAAGCCGGGGAAAGGAACTGCACCATATCAATGCGCAAGCCGAGGTTGTATGCCAGAGAGAGCAGATACACGTAATAAAGAAAGCCGATGATCAGCGCAACCAGCGTGTCGTATTCCTTCCGGAACGCGGCATAATTCTTCTTCAACGGGTCCAGTGTGGGTATGACCCAGAACAGGCCCAGCATGAAGAGCGCGAGGACGGGCGCGAAGAACGTTCCCATCTCCTTGTTCATGAAGCCGTTCGCGTTCCCTGCGATATCCCAATGGGACGCCACTTTGTCCGGCATGGCCGGATAGACCAGGATGGCGGTGAGAAAAGAGAGCACGACGAGCACGCATGCGACGATTTGCGAAATTTTCATCGATGCCATGCATGTCCTAGCTATCCCCGTTTTATAAGCATTCTTCCCCCCATCAAATCCGGTTGATCTTATCTCATTCATCCATCCAAAATCCGACCTCGACCCGAGAGCCAAATTGGGCAAGAACGTCTACGTGGCCGCTTTCGCCGCCGTCCGCGCAGACGAAGACGAGATCGTAATCGGTGACTGCACGTCCATCCAGGAATCCTGCGTGGTGCACGGAAGAGGGGTAAAAATAGGCGATTATGTCACCATAGGCCATGGCGCGATTGTGCACGGGTGTGTAGTCTCCAACCATGTGCTCATCGGCATGCACGCCACGCTGCTGAACCAGTGCCAAATCGGCGAATACTCCATCATTGCGGCCGGCGCGCTCGTTTTGGAAAAGGCCGTCATCCCGGCGCGCAGCGTGGTGATGGGCGTGCCCGGCAAGGTGGTGCGCACTTGTACAGAAGACGACGTAAAACGCATCGATTTCTCGGCCCAGAGCTATGTGGACAAATTGAAGGCGATGGGAAAATTAGACGAATAATTCGAAAATACGACGATTGATGCGTCAAGCGAGCGTCTTATCCGGGCGAGCATTGTCCGGGCAAGCGATTACTTCTCTTTCCTTTCCACCATCTCTTTGGCTTTCTTGGCGATATGCTCTGCGCTCAGACCGAAGTGCTTGATGAGCTCCCACGCGCCTCCCGACTCGCCGAACCGGTCCTCCATCCCGATCATGTCGAATACGACCGGATGGCCGCAGAGCGAGGGCTCGCAAAGAATGGCCGACGAGACCAAGTTGCCCAACCCGCCTTTCTGGTGTTCTTCCACAGTCAGCACGCATCCGGTATCGCGGGCGGCCGAGACGATCGCCTTCTTATCCAGCGGTTTTAGGGTGGACATGTTGAGCACCCGCGCGCTGATCCCGTATTCCTCTTTCAATATCCAGGCCGCGCGCATGGCTTCGGCCAATTCCGGGCCGCAGGAAATGATGCAAATATCCTCGTGCTTGTTTTTCGCATCCGATGAAAGCACGGTTTCGAAAGCATCGACGAACCGGGTTTTCTCTTCCACAAAACGGATGAGCGTGGCCTCGCCGAATCTGTACGGCGTATCTGCTCCTGTAACGATGGGCGTAGCCTCGCGCGCATACCGGATATAGCACGGCCCGTTTATCTCGTCGATCATGGCGTGCGTGGCCTTTTTCGCTTCCACCGAATCGGCCGGCACCAGCAATTTCATGTTGGGCAGGCCGGTGAGCTGGAAGAATTCCTCCAAGGCCTGGTGCGTCGCCCCGTCCGGCCCCACCGACACGCCCCCGTGCGCGCCCACGATCTTGACGTTGTAGTTCCCGTAGGCCACCGTGGTGCGGATCTGGTCCAGCGCCCGGCCGGCCGCGAACACGCCGTACGTTCCGAAGAACGGGATTTTCCCCTCCTTGGCAAGTCCCGCCGCCACGCAGGTGCCCGACTGCTCGGTGATGCCCATGGAGAACCAGCGCTCTTTGCGCTCCGGTTTCCCATCGTGGAACATGTTGATGCAAATCGAGCCGGAGATGTCCGCCCCCAGGGCCACCACGTCCGGGTCGGGGTTCTGCGCCAGTTCCTCCCCGAACCCGAAGCGGTTGGCTTTCATCTCCACTTTCATCGGTTCTTGCGCATTCCACCAGTAGTTCTTGGAGAATTTTGGCATCGACGCCTCGGTTCTTTCGTCGGCCTTCTTCTGGAAATCCTGCGCGAGGAGGATCATCTCGTCTTTGGGCAAATATTCCACGCCCAGTTCCTTGAGCGCCTGTTCCATTTGCGCCTTGTCCGGCGCCCTCCCGTGCCAGCCGGCCTTATCCTCCATGAACGAGACGCCCTTGCCCTTCAGCGTCCGGGCGATGACGACGCTCGGCTTTCCCTTGGTGCGCGCGGCCTCATCGAATGCCGACATCAGCGCCTCGACGTCGTGCCCGTCCGCCTCGATCACGTGCCAGCCGAACGAGCGGTATTTCTCCCCAATCGGCTCGATGTTCATGACCTCGCGCACGTAGCCGTCGATTTGCAAGCCGTTGCAGTCCATGATGCCGATGAGGTTGTCGAGGCCGTGGTGCGCGGCCTCCATCGCCGCCTCCCAGATCTGGCCTTCCTGCTGCTCGCCGTCGCCCATCAGGCAGAAGCAGCGGTAATCCTTTTTGTCCGACTTGGCTGCGAGCGCATCGCCCACGGCCACGGACAGCCCCTGCCCCAGGCTTCCGCACGACAGCTCGATGCCCTTGCATTTGCGCCGGTCCGGGTGCCCCTGAAACGGGCTGCCCAATTTGCGCAAAGTCGCCGTCTCTTTCACGTCGAAATAGCCGCAATGGCCCAAGACCGTGTACCACGCCGGCGCCTTGTGCCCGGCCGAGAAAAACATCCGGTCCCTGCCGTCCCATTCCGGCTCGTGGGGCTTGTGTCTCATCGCGTCAAGAAAGGCGACGGCGAGGATGTCCATCGCGGACAGGACGCCCCCGCTATGGCCCGAGCCGGCGCAGTGGATCGAGATGAGCGAATAGCCCCGCATTTCGGCGGCCGCTTTTCGGATTTCGTCCGCCGAGAGACGCTGTTCTTTCCCGTCCTTGCCGATGATTCCCATTCCATCCACCGAATCCTTTGGCGCGCCAGAGAGCGGCTATTCCTTATTCGTCGCCGCGCTCGCCGTTATGGGAGCCGCGGCGTTTTTCGCGGACAGCGCGGCGATGTTCTCCACGGCCACGCCGCCCGCTTCCATCACCATTTTCATCCTCGCGAGGCCCGTGACGATGTCTTCCTTGGAGGCCACGTAGCTCAACCGCAGGTGCTGCTCCTGATCGCCCGGATTGCGTTTTCCGAAATGCGTGTCCGAGAGCACGGCCACCCCGTTCTGCAAAAGCAGCCGGCGAAGCCCGTCTGAATCCGCCAGCCCCAGATTGCGGACCGCTTTCGTCACGTTCGGGAACACGTAGAACGCGCCGTCGGGTACGAGGCATGTCACGCCCTCAATCTGGTTGAGCAAGCGCACGATCAGGTCCCGCCTCTCCCGGTAGGAAGCCACCATCTTCCGGGTCTCGTCATGCGGGCCGTCCAGCGCCTCTTTCATCGCGTATTGGGCCATGTGGTTGGGGCAACTCTCCATGTTGGTCATCCATCTGGCCATGTGGGGGGCCAGCACCGGGTTGGCCGCGAATCCCATCCGCCAGCCGGTCATGGCATACGACTTGGAGGCGCCGTCGGAAATGATGGTGCGCTCGTACATCCCCGGGATCGAGGCGATGCTCGCAAACTCCCGCTCGTAGACGATCTGGCAGTATATCTCGTCCGCATACACCCAGAAGTCGTGCTTTTTGGCCAAGGCCGCAACGGCCTCCAAATCTTCAGGCGTGAGCATCCCGCCGGTCGGATTGTGGGGATAATTGAGGATCAGCATCTTTGTCTTGGGCGTGATCCGTTTTTCCAATTCAGCGATCTCGAAGCTGAATCCCTTCTTCTCGCTCAAGGGCAGGGCCACGGGCACGGCGCCGTTGGCGCGGATCTGCGATTCGTAGATGGGATAGCCCGGGTTCGGGTAGATCACTTCGTCGCCCGAGCCGAAGTCGGTGGTGCACAGGACGGCGAATCCGATGAACGGCTTAGCGCCGTTGGCGATGACCACGTGCTCCGGCTTCACGTCGATTTTGCGGGTCCGGGAAAGGTACTTCGCGACCGATTCGCGCACAGAGAGCAGGCCGGCCGAGTCCGTGTATCCTGTTTTTCCGTCGTTGATGGCCCGGATGGCCGCTTCCTTGATATGCCGGGGGGTGTCGAAGTCCGGCTGGCCGATGCAGAACGAGATGACGTCTTTTCCCTCTCGCTTGAGCTTGTTGACCTGCGCGAGCACCTCAAAAGCCGTCTCGGTCCCCAATCCAAGCGTGCGTTTCGAAACATCCATCTTGACACCTTCGTCTCTTTGCGCAAGCCGCAGAAGATTATTGAAAATCGGTTACTTTACGTCAATTAACTAATGAAGATTAATTAATCTGCTGCATAAGCTGACAGAAACTGCCATCTCAAAGAACGAGCAGTCCGCCGGAAAACCGGCCCGTTCAATCCACGAAATCCGTTTCCCACATCTTGCTGGCCAGCTTCCCGTCGTGCGTGAATTTGTGCAGATGCTTGCCCGCGGCCTCGCGCTTCTTTACGTGCGCGGCCAGGAATTCGTTGAGCCTGTCCACCAGCACCGCCTTGAGCTCGCCGGTGAGGAGCTTCCCGGCGCGATAATCATCATGCAGCGCCTTGAGCTTCTTATCATCTTCTTGGAAAAGGATGGAGAGCCACTGGTAGGCCACGTCCACGTCCGGGTTCCCGCCTTTTTTGCGGTGCTCTTCCACCGTGGCCTGCCCGCCGGAGAAGGCGTACTTCATCACCTTGTTGCGCACCGCCTTCGGCCCGTCGGAGAGCCAGATGGCGGTGTCGGCGTTCGACGAGCTCATCTTGCCGGCCATGCCCGTGAGCGGGGGGAGGAATTTGCTGTGGATGGCGGCGGTCTTCTCGTATCCGAGGCTCGGCGCGATGTCGCGCTGGATGCGCCAGTACGGATCCTGGTCGATGGCGGCCGGGACGAGGCACCGTTTCTTCTCGAAAAGCGTGGGCATGATCTGGTAAGCCGGATAGAAATTCAGTCCGATGTTGGTCTGCTCGTTGAATCCGAACACCGCCTTGGTGGTGGTAAAATTTATCTTGCGCGCCACCTTGAGCATGAGCGGATAGACGTTGCGCACGTATTCGCTGTCCTTGAAGATGAAGGTCCGCTCCGGATCGAAGCCGACGGCCGCGATGTCCATGATGTTGTCCGCCGCGCTCTTCTGGATGCCTTCCCACGTGCTCTCTTTCTTGCATACGAACTTCTCGTCGTCCGTGACCTCGATGTACAGGTTCACCTTGAAGCTCTCCTGCAGCCATTTGGTAAAGAGGAGCGGGATGAGATGCCCGATGTGCATGGGTCCGGACGGCCCCCGTCCGGTGTACATGAAGAACCCCTTCTTCGCCTCGTAATCATTGAGCGCCAAATCCATGTCCCGGTGCGAGAAGAAGAACTTGCGCCGCAGCATGACGTTGGACGAGCCGGCCAGGCCGGCCATCCTGCGCGAGAGCCCCTCGTCGATTTTTTTGGTGCCGAACTCGGCCACCAGCTTGTCGTAATCGACCTCGCCGCTCACTTCCCATGGGGTGACCTCTGCCATACCCCGCATTTCCATTCAATCCATTAAAAAGGCGACGGAGGCGGAAAAAGCAGCAGAGGCGAAAATCCGAAAGCCAGTCGTTTTTCCGGAAGTCAGGCCGGCGCGGTCCACGGCGTTGTTCCAGGCGCCGCCAACCCCCGTATATTTATTAAGTTTGATTGCGGCTTGTAGGCGTGGCGAACAAGGGAAAGAAACAGAAGACGAACCGGCTCATTCGGCGTTCGATGCCGGGCCCATCCGCGCCCGGCCGCCCGGCCCGCTCCAAGATCAAATCCGGCGTGCGTCCCCGGCGCAAGCCCGTCCATCCTCCCGAAGAGATGGGCAATCCGCTCGCTGTCCGGTTCCCCGACGGTTTCCTTTCGGCCGAGCAGGCCGGGCGCCTCCTGTCCATCAAGCGCTCGCAGGAGCGCATGTGGTCCTGGACGCTCGCTCTCTCCATCGTCGTCTTCTTCCTCATCTCCGTCATCAGCATCGGCGCCTACCTGGGCTGGGGCGGACCGCTCTCGCCCCGGACGGAAGCCATCCTCGAGCAGGCCGATCTGATGGCCATCGCGGTGTTCGCGCTCGAATTCTCGGCCCAATACCGAAAGGCCGAGAACAAGGCCCTCTTCTTCAAGAAGAACTGGCTGGGCATCCTCGCCATCCTGCCCATGGGCCTTTTCCTGCGCGCCGCCAGCGTGGCCGAAGGCATCGGCCTCGTCCGTTCGCTCCAAGCCATCGTCAAGCTCGAGAAATTCGAGCTGGTGCTTCCCACCCTCGAATTTTCCAAGACCGCGCGCGTGGCCATCCCGACCTCGCTCGTATCCAATTCGATGCTCTGGGTGCAGAACGGGCTGGCCCATTTTAGCGTCATCACCGATTTCATCGGGCTGGTGTTCGATTCCGCGCGCCGCATCCTGCGCTAGGCGATTAAGAAGCGATTTAATTCCGGCTCGATCATTTTTTTCTGCGAAGCGATTTTTGCAGTCTTCGTCGATTTTTTTCTTTTTTGCCCTCGTTCATCCGTTCCCGACGAAAAGCTCATCGAACAGCACCCCGAACTTGCGCGCCTCTTTGAGCGTGATCGAATAGGATTTCCCCAGCTCGCGCAGGTGCTCGGGGCGGATGAACCTCCATTCTCCGCCCTGCAGCCTCCAGGCGACGTAGGTGGTGATCCCGCTCACGTCCTGCCAGGCCTTGAGCTGCTCCACCTGCTCCTTGCGCAATTGCAGCGACGTGTCGTTGATGGCCTTGCATTCGAATCCCATCTGGGCGGTGCGCCTAAAAGCCAGGATGTCCGGGCACGGGCTTCCCACCCCGGAGCCGGCCGCCCGGATGACGAGGAATCCCTTCTCTTGCATTTTTTTCATCAGCTCGTGCTCGGCGCGCGAGCCCTTGTTGTAGGTGCCGAAGACCATGCACAGGGAAAGCAGGCGCGCCTTATAAACAATTCGAGGAAAACGGGCCGGAGGCTCAACGAGCCAAAGAGTCGCGGCAAACGAGATCGAAAGGCCACGGATGCCAAGGCCGGGCGAGCGGGCGCCCCGTCTTTTTTTGTCCGGGCTCTTGCCGCCCTGTCCTCTTCTTTTTCGCCAGGACCCTCAGCCGCTCTGCTCCCTGTTTTTCCCCGTCGGCATGGTGTTTGGTTAATAAGGTTTCTCCCGCCTACTTTTTACATGAGCTTCGACCTGCGTTCCCTGATGAAATTCAACGTCAAAGTGGGCCAGTGCATGACCGTGGGCGTGCTCACCCTTCCGGATTCCGCCTCGGTGCGCGAAGCGGCCGTCCTCCTCAAGAAATCCCGCGTGGGCTCGGTCATCGTCATCGAGAAGGGCAAGGCGATCGGCATCCTCACCGAGCGGGACATCGCCTACAAGGTGGTGGCCGCGGGCAAGGATCCGGCCAAATGCATGCTCAAATCCGTCATGTCCAAGCCCCTGAAAGTCATCTCGGCCGACCAGAAGATCGAGGATGCCGCCCTCGCGCTCAAGGACAACAAGGTCAAGCGCCTGCCGGTGGTGGACAAGAAGGGCCAGCTCGTGGGCATCGTGTCCGAGGGCGACCTCCTGCGCGCGTATCCGGGCATGGTGGACGTCATGGCCGCGAACGCGGAGATGGGGCCTTTCAACCGGGAGCAGCACACCTATTCGGGCGTGTGCGAGAAATGCGGGCTCCATTCCGACCTGCTCAAGCTGGACGAGGGCAAGCTCACCTGCGAAGATTGCATGGAAGAGGAAGAAGTCTGAGGGCGCCTGCGGGCCGGCGCGGAATCCATCATCCGCTTAGATGAAAAAAATTGAAAAATGAATGAAAAATCACCTCAGGTCGATCGATTGGATGATTCTCAAACCTGCTGGGACATTCTGCCGGGCGTCTCGCGCAGCTTCTCGTTGTGCATCAAGCTCCTGCCCAAGCCGCTTGATCAGCAGATGATGGTCTCCTACCTCCTCTATCGGGCCTTGGACACCATCGAGGATTCCTCGGCCTCCGTCTCCAAGAAGCGCCTCATGTTCCGCCGCTTCCTGCGCCTCCTCTCCCGCCGCCGCTACGATTCCGGGGCCACCTGCGCCTGCCGGGACGGGATGCTCGCCTCGCTCGACTGCACCTACGAGCAGACGCTGCTCTCCAACCTCGAATCCGTGATGCGCGTGTTCCACTCCCAGCCGACCGGCGTGCGCCGGGCGATCCGGCACTGGGGACAGGTCATGGCCAAGGGCATGTACGAATTCCAGAAAAAGCGCATCAAGACCTTCCGCGACCAGGACCGGTACAGCTATTACGTGGCCGGCGTGGTGGGCTACCTCTTCAACGACCTGCTCTACCACAACCAGATCATCACCGACGACGTGCGCCGGCGCCTGAGGCGTCACGCGCGCCGCTTCGGCCAGGCCCTGCAGAAGGTCAACATCCTGCGCGACGTGGCCCATGACGTCCCGTCGGGGCGCTACTACTGGCCGCAGGCGCTCCTGCTCAAGTACCGGCTCAACTATGACGGCCTGTGCAAGGCCGAGAACCGCGCGGCGGCGATGAAGGTGCTGCGCGCCGAGATCAAGAACGCGCTGGCCTACCTCTATTCGGGCATGCAGTACGTGCTCGCCCTGCCGCGCGACGCCCTCCAGGTGCGCATGTTCTGCCTCATCCCGCTATTCATGGCCATCGAATCCTACATCAAGTGCATCGACAACCACGAGGTGTTCCTCGACGAGAAGACGGTCAAGATATCCCGCATCAAGGTGCAGGAGATCGTCGCCAAATCCGGCCTGTGGGGCACGTCGAACGAGAAGCTCGTGAGCTGGTTCATGCATTCCATGGCCCGCGCGGACCCGCTGCTGGCCAAATCCCATTATTCGCGCGAGCTGATGGGGATGCGCGTCGCCCCCGCCCCGAGCAAGCGTTGATCCGCTTCCCCACTCCATACCTTTTTTTGGTCGCCCCGTATTTTCAAAAGGTCCGTCCCATACCGTCGCCTATTTATTTGCACCCGTTTTTATCCTGACGGTGCATCATATGAAAACCATCTCTTTCGACTGTTCCGCCGCCGGCTTCTCCGAGGATGAAATCGAATCCGTTGCCCGCCGCCTCCTTCCCTACATGGCCGACCTGGACATCGTCCTCAAGACCGGGAACTGGTCGCATCCGGCCGCTTCCATCCTGCTTCCGTCCAGCGACGAGTTCGCCAACCAGTCCTTGGCGCTCGTAAAATCCTTGCCCAAGCCCTCCATCATCGTCGTGGTCGGCATCGGCGGTTCCTCCTTGGGCGCGCTGGCCGTCTCGCAGGCGGTCCTGGGCACCCATCACAACCTCCTCTCAAAGCCCCAAATCCTCTTCGCGGACAGCCCGGACGCGCCGTCCGTCCATTCCATCATCGAGATCGCCCGCAGCCACCTCAAGTCCGGCGGCCACGTCGTCCTCAATGTCATATCCAAATCCGGCACCACGCTCGAGACGATCGCGAATTTCTCGGCCATCTGCTCGGCCCTCCTCAAGGGGAAGAAAGACCACGTGCACGTGGTGGCCACCTCGGATGCGGGCTCGGCGCTGGAACGCTGGGCCCGGGCGAATGTCCATCCCACCCTACCCATCCCCAAGATGGTGGGCGGCCGCTTCTCCGTCTTCTCCAACGTCGCTCTCTTCCCGCTCGCGCTCGCGGGCGTCGACATCCGCGCCCTCCTCTCCGGCGCCAAGCGGATGCGCGCGCAATGCCTTTCCAAAAAAATCGGCCATAATCCGGCCATGTGCATGGCTGCCATCCTCTACCTGCACCACCAGACCGGCCGGCGCATCCACGACCATTTCTTTTTCTCGAGCGACCTGGCGGGCCTGGGCCTCTGGGGCCGGCAGCTGCAGGCCGAGAGCATCGGCAAGGGAGAGCATCTGGACGGTTCGCCGGCCCGCGTCGGCCTGACGCCGACCGTGTCCATCGGCTCCACCGACCTGCATTCCATGGCCCAGCTCTACTTGGCCGGCCCCTCTGACAAATTCTTCAGGCTCCTGGCCGTGAGAAAAGCCTCGCACGACATCTCGCTTCCCAGGGACGGGATGCTCGATTCCCTCGCCCCGTCCGCTTCCGGCCGGACGCTCTCGTCCATCCTCTCGGCCATCTACGGCGCCGTGGGCGCCACCTGGCGGGCCAAATCCATCCCGCTCGTTTCGGTGGGCCTGCCCGACCTCTCGGCCGAATCCGTGGGCATGCTCATGCAGGAGGAGATGATGGAGGCGATTTTCCTCGCCAAGCTCCTCGAGGTCAACGCCTTCGACCAGCCGGCGGTGGAACTGTACAAGAAAGAATTGAGGAAGCTCCTTTCCTGAAGGCCTGTCGGGCCCGTCCGGCATTTTTTTGCCGGTCCGTGCCCGGGTCCGCTTTCACGAGCCGGCTGTTCTAGCGCACCGCTCCTCATCCATCCCGCGCCGACTCCTTCCAGTTGCGCGAATCCGACACGCGCATCTTGTCTGCGGCCGTCACGAACACATAATCCCTGTCGTCGAACCTCGTCCCTTTGAGCGGATGCTCTGCGAATATGCTGTCGATGAACAGGTATTCGCTGTATTCCCCGCGCGGGGAGGTGCGCGCCTCGAGCGCGATCCCTTTGTACACGAACCCCACTTTCTCGTTCCGGAGTTCGGCCATCGGCTCGATCAGGTCAAAGCCTCCCGGTCCTAATGGGTCTGTGCTGGCGATTCCGCCGGGCGCATCCGGCATCCCGTGCTTTGCGCGTGCGGATGCGTCGGAGGCGCGCCCCCGGTCAGATCGATCCGTGGCGTCTGTTTCCGTCGCGTCCGCGGGACGCGAAGTTGCGGGAGTGTTTGCAGTTTTCTTCCCCGTGCCATTGACGGGAGCCGGCTGCCCGTCCATCCTGCCATTCTCAAAGGCCGAATGCCTGCCAAACTGCTTGTCCGCCCTGGCCTTTATATCCTCCCAGCCTGGCCATTCGCTCGGGTCCTCCATCCGCTTGGGGCGGGGCCGTTGCCCGCTTCCCGCATGTCCATCCACCCCGGCATTTTTTTGATTCGCCTGGGTCTTCGTCTGTCCATCTGCCGGGCTCTCCGTATGCCCGTTCATCGGGGTCTTTGTTTGCGTCACCGTAACCATACTCATGTCTTCCACCTCACTTCAATGTGATCGCCCGCCACACCGACGCGGCCGACACGCCGAACTGTCCGGCGATCGAGCGCACGCTGACGGCATGGGTCAGGTAATATTCGCGGATCTGCAGTCTGTCCTCTAGGGACAAAGCGCGAATCCGACTGCTGTTCTCCTGATTTTCGACATCTGTTTTCCGGGGGTTTTTAGAATAAGTCTCCAAGAAGGATACGTGAACACCCGGCGCGCGTGGATTTAGATTGCATTGCACCTCCGAAGTTCACCATATCCATACCTCTCGTTCCCCCTGTTTTTTCCATCGGGGTAAGTGATATCTTATGGGTCTGGCTCATCTTTATATCTGTTTGTTTCAGGCCGGCGAGCAGGCCATTCTTTCTTCTTGCCTATCCGCTCTCTCCATGCTTTTTATCTGATTGGCGCTCGCAGGATCTCGCGCCAATTCCAAAAAAGCTCTGAGGAGCTTTTTTATGGTTTGGCCGACCATTCCTTGTCATATGGCCAACGAAAGAAAACCTCAAATCGATGTCGTGCCCGCCATCCTCGTCCATTCCTTGGACGAGCTACGCTCGCGCATCGCCTCGGTTCCCGGCTGCCGGATCTTGCAGATCGACCTGATGGACGGAAAATTCGTCAGCAACAAGACCATCGGCCTCGTCGAGCTCGAGCCATTCGTTTTCCCCGCTCCCGCGCTCATCGAATACCACTTGATGGTGGCCGACCCGCTGGAATGGATCAAGCGCCTCCCGGCCGAGAATGAGACCATTTTCCAGGTGCACGTCGAAAGCCTCAAATCCGGCGACTTCATGCGCGTGCGCGAGGCCGTCAAGGCGCGCGGCGCTCACTGCTCCCTGGCCTGGGCCCTCAATCCGCCCACCCCTCTTTCGGCCATCGAGGCGCATCTGGACGGCATCAGCGAAGTGCTCGTCATGACCGTGAATCCCGGCTTCTCGGGCCAGAAATACATCTCCGAAATGGAAGGCAAGATGCGCGCCCTGCGCGCCGCGCATCCGGGCCTCATCATCGAAATCGACGGCGGCGTGGACCAATCGAACGCATCCGGCGCCGTCCGGGCCGGCGCGAACCGCCTCGCCGCCGCGTCCGCCCTTTTCAAGCAGAAGGATCCGCAAGCCGCATGCCAAGAGCTTAAAAGGCTTGCAAATTCTATATGAATCCGGAGGCATATGATGCCCATGCCATCAAAACACCCTTATTCAATCCAAGCGCTCCGGCTCAAGGCCAACGATATCCGCCAAGACATCATCCGCATGCTCCTTCCGGCCAAATCCGGGCATTCGGCCGGCCCGCTGGGCATGGCCGACGTCTTCACGGCCCTTTATTTCCATTCCTTGCGCCACGATCCCAAGAACCCGAAGTGGGAAGAGCGCGACCGGGTGCTGCTCTCCAACGGCCACATCTGCCCCGTGCTCTACGCCACGCTGGCCGAGGCCGGCTACTATGACAAATCCCTCATGTCGGGTTTGCGCCAATTCGGTTCCCCACTCCAGGGCCACCCGCACCTGGGCAGCCTGCCGGGCATCGAGACCTCTTCCGGCCCGCTGGGCCAGGGCCTTTCGCAGGCCTGCGGCATGGCGCTCGCCGCCCGCATGGGCAACAAGAAGCGCGTGTTCTGGTGCCTCATGTCCGACGGCGAGCACGAGGAGGGGCAGGTGTGGGAAGCCATCCTGCTCGCGGCCAAGTACAAGCTGGGAAGCATCGTCGCCGTCATGGACCGCAATTTCATCCAGATCGACGGCACCACCGAGGACATCATGCCGCTCGAGCCCCTCGCCGACAAGTTCCGCTCCTTCAACTGGCGGGTGGTCCAAATCGACGGCAACGACATGGCCGCCATCGTCAAGGCCCTCGACGAGGCGCGGGCGCATGCCATCGCCCATCCCGATTCGCCTCCGCTCATGATCATCGCCACGACCGTGCCGGGCAAGGGCGTGTCCTTCATGGAGAGCAAATATCAATGGCACGGCAAACCGCCCAATGCCGAGGAGGCCCAGGCCGCCCTCGTTGAACTGGCAAAAGAAAGAGAGGGGATTCTCGCCAAAAAAGATTAGCCAGGTTGTCTTATGTCTGCTTCCCGCACCCCATCCATCAATCCCGCCATGCACCTGACGCCCGACCCGTTCGGCTCGGGCCTTTCCAAGGCGGCCACGCGCGAGGGTTGGGGCGAAGCCCTGGTCCAGCTCGGCCAGTCCGATCCCAACATCGTCGCCCTCTCCGCCGACGTCTCGGGCTCGGTGTTCACGCATCTTTTCGAGAAGGCGTTCCCCGAGCGCTTCGTGCAGTGCGGGGTCGCCGAGCAGAACATGGCCAGCGTGGCGGCCGGCCTGGCGCTGGCCGGCAAGACGGTGTTCTTCTCAGCCTATGGCGTGTTCTCCCCGGGCCGCAACTGGGACCAGATCCGCGTGAACGTCGCCTACAACAACCTCGACGTCAAGTTCTCGGGCGCCCACGCGGGCATCACGGTCGGGCCCGACGGAGCCACCCATCAGGCCATGGAGGACATCGCCATCATGCGCGTCCTTCCCAACATGTGCGTCCTCTGCCCCTCGGATTCCATCGAGGCCAACAAGGCGGCGAAGGCCGCCGCCGCCCGCCCCGGGCCGGTCTACATCCGTTTGAGCCGCGAGAAGAGCCCGGTCTATACCACCGAATCGACCCCGTTTGAAATCGGCCAGATCAACGTGCTCTGCGAGGGCCCGGACGTCGCCATCGTCGCCACGGGCCTATGCGTGCACGAATCCCTCAAGGCCGCGCGCTCGCTCGCGTCCGAAGGCATCGTCGCCGCAGTGCTGGGCTGCCACACGATAAAACCGCTTGATGTGAAAACGCTTACGCACTATGCCAAGAAATGCGGCTGCATCGTCACGGCCGAAGAGCACCAGATCAACGGGGGCTTGGGCGGCGCGGTGGCGGAAGTTCTTGGTGAGGAGTGCCCGGTCCCGCTCGTGCGCGTCGGCATGCCGGACCAGTTCGGCCAGTCGGGCGGGGGCTGGGAGCTCATGGCCCATTACGGCATGGACTCGGCCGGCATCGTCAAGGCGGCGAAGAAAGCCATCGCCAAGAAAAAAGGAAATCAATAAGAATGGCAAATCGCATATAATCGTTTATTATTCGCAATCTAATACCGAGGTGTCCATATGAAAATCTTCCTGGATTCGGCCGACGTCGAAAAAATCCGCCATCTGGCCGCCACCGGCCTCGTGGACGGCATCACCACCAATCCCACTCTCATCATGAAGGCGGGCCGCGAGCACAAGCAGGCCATCCAGGAGATCTGCAAGCTCGTCAAGGGCCCGGTCAGCGTGGAGGGCATCGGCGAGACGGCCGAGGCGATGGCCAAGGACGCGCGCCTCTTCTCCAAGTGGGCACCCAACGTGGTGGCCAAGGTGCCCATGACGGCCGAGGGCCTCAAGGCAGTCCAGATCCTCGAGAAGGAGGGCATCCCCTGCAACGTGACCCTTGTTTTCTCGCCCACGCAGGCGCTTCTGGTCGCGAAAGCCGGCGCTTCCTATTGTTCGCCCTTCGTGGGGCGCCTCGACGACGTCTCCGAGCGCGGCATGCATCTGGTCGAGGAGATATTGCACATCTACAACCTCTACGGCTTCAAGACACAGGTCATCGTCGCCTCGGTGCGCTCGCCCATGCACGTCCTGCAGGCGGCCAAGATGGGCGCGCACATCGCCACCGTGCCGCCTGAGATTTTCGGGAAGCTCTTTTCCCACCCGCTCACGGACAAGGGCATCGCACAGTTCGTCGAGGATTACAAGAAGGCGGAAAGCGCGGCTAGAGGCAAGAAGTGAATAAACAATAAAGCAAGTCGGCATAAACGAATACAAAAACAAGAAAAAGCCGGCGCCCTCGAGGGCGCCTTTTCGATTTTTTAAGATTTTTTTATCGAATTTTTGTTTTCCTAATATTTTTTCCTGATTTTCTGCATGTGCTCGATCCTTTTCTGCACCAAATCCGGCGTGCCGATGTCCTTGCGGTGCCACACTCTCCCGTAGATGCAGCCGCAGCCCTCCTCGGCCACCACCTGCGCGTCCGCGATGCTCTGGCCCTTGCCCAGCACCGCGATGGAGCGGCTGCGGCCGCTGAGGATCTGGCCGTCCTTCTCGTCCACCGAGGCGAAGAATATCTCGGCCCCGCTTTTCTTCAAGCATGAATAATCGATCCCGATGGGGAACGGGTCCACGGGCTTGTCCGGGTACCCTTCCGGCACCACGTATTTCACCACTGAAGTGGCCGCCTCCCGCTCCACCTTCACGTCCGCGAGCGTCCCGTCAGCCATGGCGTTGAAGATGTCGAGCAGCGGCGTCTTGAGCACGGCCAGCGCGTTGAGGGCCTCCGGGTCCCCGAAGCGGGCGTTGACCTCGATCAGGCTCACCCCGTCTTGAGTGGCCATGAACTGGCCGTACATCACGCCCACGTATTTCTCGCCGCTCTCCTGCTCCAGCGCCTCCATGATCTTTTTCATGGTCTTGAGCGCCTGGTCATAATCCTCCTGCGTAAGAAAAGGAAGAATGATGTTGTTGTCGCTGTAAGAGCCCATCCCGCCCGTGTTCCCGCTTATCGCGACGCGGTGGTTTCTTCGGACAACGATAAGACCAGTCGATACAGTAACACAACCAATGTAACCTTTGTATTCTACTTCACGGACATCTTTTTTTCGTATCCCCGTCTTATCTCTTTTTTTAACTTCAATAGAGTATATCGGGCTTGCTGCGTACATCTTCTTGTTTATAGGGTTAATCATCGTTTTTCGTTTGTCCTTGGTTATTATCCCCACTCTTCCAATTTTCATAAAAAGCTCCTGGAAGTCATCTATCAGCTTTTTGGAGGACGAGCAAAGCCTCATCTGTCCTCGGTGGATATCGCCGTCTCCCAAGCAGAATGCCTCTAAAAATATCTCAATTGTTCTCGGTTTCGCGTTTTTGATGTCGATCGGGACATACTTGTCATGGGCGGTGCCAAATCTTTTTAGGTAGTCGTAAAGCGGGGCCGAATTTATCCTAAACCCTTTCTTGTCTTCATAAGACCTGAAAGGCAGCCGGTCCAGTATTTTGCGCATACTCTCGTAATGTTTGGAACTTCTTTCTTGGCAAATATATACTCTGCTGCCATCCAGCCTCGATCTTATCGCATATCCCTCCGACAGATACAATCCAAGAAACGCCGCCCAGTCTTCGATTTTTATTTTCATCCTTCCTGTTTTTGGGCCATACCTATTGTTCGAAGGCGCAAGTGTGAGATATTTTTTCTGCATTCCAATCCACCTGCCAGTTTGCGGAATAAACACCTCTCCTTTGAGATTCCGTGCCTCTACGACTTTGTAGCTGCTGCCCTCACCCTTTCTTGTTCGGACAAGCATCCGATGGTTCGGGGTAACCAGTAAGTCTATTTCCCGATGCGAAAAATTAATCATCTTTCCAGAATATTTCCTCCAGTAAATCGCCTTTGGCCTCTCAAGTCTTATTCGTTTGAATTCTGGCTGAAATATCATGACTCGGTCTTCTTTTGCCAGTTCTCCAAAAGTCATCCAGCCGCGTTCTGTCAGTACCTCGGTGTCTGCCGAGTAGCAATTCGGTCCGACGTCTCCCTCGAACGCCCGCTTGTGGTCCTGCACCGTGCGCATGCCGCTCATGTCTTTTCCGTCGCAGAAGGCCATGAGCGTGAATTCCTCGCCCACGAGCTTCTCCTCGATGAGCACGCCGCCCGAGCCGCCGGTCTTCTTCGCCAAGACGTCCTTGGCGTATGCCTTGGCCTCCTCGCTGTCCTTTAGCTGAAACCCGGTGACGGCCACGCCTTTCCCTCCGGTCAGGCCCACCGGTTTGACGGCCACCTCGTTGAGCCGGTCGACGAATTCGTCGATGCCCTTCGCATCGTCAAAATGCTTGTAGCGGGGGCAGCCCTTGATCTTGTATTTATCCATCAGGTGGCGCAGGAAATTCTTGTCCCACTCGATGCGCGCGGCCGCTTTGAGGGGCGCGCAGGTGCGGATTCCCGCTTTCTTCAATTCGTCGCACACCCCGGCGGCCAGCACGGCGTCGGTCGAGGGGAAGGCGAGCGTGATCTTCCGGTGCTTGGCCCATTTGGCGATCTCGGGGCCGTTTTCGATATTCCCGATCGCGTACTCTCCCTTGCTCGTCTCGCACAGCTGGGCGATGCCCGGATTCTTGGCTGACATGTACGCGAAAAGCTTCACATCCGGGCTTTTGCAAATCGATTTGGCGATGGCATGCTCTCGCGCACCGTTTCCGACTAGGAGAAAGTTCGTCGCCATATCCAATCACCTTCAGAGCGCCTGTTCCAGAAGTTCGGGATGTTTTTGGAAATGCTCGCGGGCCGGCTCGAGCATCGCCGCCAACTCGCGGGCCACCGCATTCTTGAGGTCCATGGGGTGGAGTTTGGCCTCGGAATAAAGGGCTCGCAAGTCCGAAGAGGAAACGATCTCGATATCGCCGCCGAATTTGGCCGGCCTCTCGATCTTGAGCGTCCGTTCGGCCTCGTCTTTCGCGCCGGGGCCCTGGCGCAGCACGAATGTCTCGGCCATCTGCACGATCGGGTTGTCCTCGATGACTTTCGGCGGGCAGTAGGCATTCTTAACTTTCCGGGCGATGTCCGCTTCCGAATCATGGACGAAGATACAGGAATCCGGGTTGGATTTGGACATCTTGTTGGCGATCATATGCGCATCCATTTTCTGCATCTCGGTTTCAGATACGGCACCTATATCTCGTAGGATTCCTTCGGCCGCATATAACGAACTCCCGCTGGGCCTTTGTTCACCTCTAAGAATTGCAGCTACATCATTCATTCGTCCAGGCCCCAATAATCCCGACAGCAGCGCGCCATGCACTGCCACCGGCTTGTTCCGCTTCACTTTCTCGGCCCATTCGCGCGCGAGCACGTGCACTTTGCGCTGGTCCATACCGGCGTGCGCGATATCCACTTCCAGCGCCCAGATGTCCGCCGCCTGCATGGCGGGGTAGAGCGTGGCCGAGGAGGGCAGGTTCTCGCTGTCGGTGCGGCCCATGATGGTGGTGCAGCGCAGCATGCGTCGCAGGGTGGTGTCCTTGCTGATGGCCATGACGTCTTTCCAGTACTCGTTTCCCAGTTTCTCGTAAAGCTCGGAGCCCAGCACGAAACGCACTTTCCCGGCCTGTTCCTCGTCGAGGCCCGCGCACAAGAGGGAGGCATACATAGCCGACTTGAAATACCCCTTGGCCACCGTCTGTATTTTCTCCAAATCCCCGCCCAATTTTCCATTAATCCACGCGTGGTAATCCGCGAGGAATATCGTCGGCTTGATGCCAGCTTGCAGGAAATCCTTCACTTTGAGCGCCGTGCAAAGCCCGGTGCCCAGATGCACCTTGCCCGAGATCTCGAAGCCGATGTAATGCGACGGGTGCGCCTCCGTCTCGAACAGATTTTTCAGCTCGTCGGCGGTGAGTACTTCGAGCACGGCGCCCTTATGCACAAGGTCGATTTTCGCCTGGACATCCATGATATTTCTTCGGCGGCAAGATTATTAAAATGGAGCCGCGGCGGCTCATTCAACGAATTCCACGCCTTCCACCGCGCGAAATTCCTTGTCTCCGGTGACGAACCGGAATCCGTTGGCCCGGCTGAACGCATAGCCGAGGCAGTCGAAAATAGAGAAGTTCTCGGAGCGATGGGCAGCCCGGTAGCGCACGGCTTCTATCCAAACATCCAAGCCCGCGGGCCGGGAATATGGCCGGAATCTTTCCAGCCAGTATTTGGCGGTCTTCTCGTTTGGCTTTTTGCACAGCAGGGCGTAGAATTCAGCCAGAGTGGGATCTGCAATGACGAACTCCTCATGACGGATGCGCTCGTAGGCCGGGTTTCCTTCCAGGATCTCGACCAGCGCGTAGGTGTCCAGGCAGCGCATACGCTCACCCCTCCCATTTCCCTTCCAGTTCGCGGCGGTTGCGGCGTATGTCTGAGGTGGAGATGCGGATGCCCTTCCGGTCTCCCCAGCCGTAGAGCTCCTCCAAGGGGCTGGCGAGCGGAACGATGCGCACCTTCACTTTCTGCCTGGCGTGGACGCCAAGGGCCCGGAGGTCGGACTTGCGCAGGCGCAAGCCCAGCGAGTTGCCCCATTCCAGCACGGTGCCGTGCACGTACGATTCCATAATATATTATACATATGTATAATTATTAAATGTTTGCCCGGCGCTTTTCCGCCCGTGGGCGTGCATCGGGCGAGCGGCGCCAATCCTGCCAGTTCACGATGAATCGGCATCTCGGCCCGGGAAGGGAAACACGTCTGCAAAATGAGGGAATCCGACGAGGTTTTTCCATCCACTCCTTCCCACTCCTTTTCCATCGAGGTGCGGCAAAAAAGTATATAAACCTGCCAAATGTCGCCAATAGGCCCTTCCACCATATGATGTGGTTTTAAGGGTGTCCGACCACCATATATTGTGGTCGTGTCGGATCGGGGCCTCGGGCCCGTGCCGGCGGGCAAGGGGGCATCCGCGGGATGCACCCGCGCGCCGTTGCATCTGCGCCCCGGCCGTTTCATCAATTTCGTGGGGGATGGGAGCATGGAAGAGAAGACCAAGGCCGAAGACGTCGTTGTGCCCTCTAGCGGCGGCATTAAAATCCAGCGCCGGTTCTCCAAGAGCGGCGTGGATCCCTTCTCCCAATTCGAGTACGAGCCGCGCACCTCGACGATCCGCAATCCCGACGGCTCGGTCGTTTTCTCCCTGACCAACATCGAGGTGCCCAAGGGCTGGTCCCAGGTGGCCACCGACATCCTCGCCCAGAAATACTTCCGCAAGGCCGGCGTGCCCCTCAAGGACGCCTCCGGCAAGCCCGTGCTCGATCCGGCGTCGGGCAAGCCGGTGTACGGTTCCGAGACCTCGGTCAAGCAGATCGTCAAGCGCCTCGCCGGCGCGTGGCGCTGGTGGGGCGAGCGGCACGACTATTTCTTCTCCGCCGAGGACGCGGAGGCGTTCGAGGACGAGCTCATCTGCATGCTGCTTGCGCAGATGGCGGCCCCCAACTCCCCGCAATGGTTCAACAACGGCCTCGCGCTCTCCTACGGCATCAAGGGCCACCCGCAGGGGCACTACTATGTCGATCCCAAGACGATGCAGCCTACCCTCGCCGCCGATACCTACACCCATCCCCAACTGCACGCCTGCTTCATCCAGTCGGTGCGCGACGACCTCGTCAACGAGGGGGGCATCTTCGACCTCGTCACGCGCGAGGCGCGCCTCTTCAAGTTCGGCTCGGGCACGGGCACCAATTTCTCCTCCTTGCACAGCGCGGGCGAGCCCCTCTCCGGCGGCGGGCGCTCCTCGGGCCTGATGTCGTTCCTCAAGATCAACGACCGCGCGGCGGGCGCCATCAAGTCCGGCGGCACCACGCGCCGGGCCGCCAAGATGGTCATCGTCGACATCGACCACCCCGACATCGAGGCCTTCGTCAACTGGAAGGTGCGCGAGGAGCAGAAGGTGGCGGCCATGGTGGCCGGTTCCCTGGCCATCTCCAAATCGCTGAACAAGATCATGCGCATCGCCCGCGAGCAGTCCACCACGGATTTCAAGACCAACAAGGCCCTCAAGCAGGCGGTCGCGAACGCGCTCGCGCGCTCCATCCCGCTCAACTACATCCTGCGCTCCCTCTCGCTGGCCGCGCAAGGGCGGGACGCCATCGACTTCCCGGTGCTGGACACCCATTACGAGGGCGAGGCCTACACCACGGTGTCGGGCCAGAATTCCAACAACACCGTGCGCGTGCCCAACCGGTTCATGGAGGCCGTCGCGCAGGACGGCGAATGGGCGCTCCTGCGGCGCACCGACGGGCAGTTCGCCCGCAAGGTCAAGGCCCGCGAGCTATGGAACGAAGTCGCCTATGCGGCCTGGTCCTGCGCCGACCCCGGCCTGCAATTCGACGACACCATCAACGAGTGGCACACCTGCCCGGTGGACGGGCGCATCAACGCCTCAAATCCCTGCGTCACGGGCGACACCCTCGTCTCCACTGAAGAAGGGCTTGTGCGCATCGACCGACTCACCGGGCAAAAAAGCCGGGTACTCGGCTCGGATGGGCGCTTGCATTCGATCGCCCCGGCCTACAAGACCGGCGTCAAGCCCGTCTATCTTCTACGGACGAAAGCAGGGTTCAGCCTCAAATTGACTGCTGATCATAAGGTACAAACCCGCAACCGGGGCGACGTGAGGGCCAGCGAGCTTACCTCCAAAGACGTATTGGTGCTGTCTCCGCCCGCTTTCGGCTCCGACAAATTGGACAAGCGAATAGGCGAATTCATCGGCCTGCTGGTCGGCGACGGCTGCCTGATGGGCGAGCAGGATACGGCGATGGTGACCCTCGAGCCTGAAGCGGAGGAAATGGCCTATGGGATCGCCCAAGGCCTCACTTCCTGGAAGGCAGAGCACGCCACCAGCGGCCACGGGCTCCACCCTGTCCACGTGAACCATCCGCAGCAAACGCTGAGGGTCGGAACCAGCGCGCATGCGGTGGTGGACGAAGCGAAACGGTTTGCCCTACTCGACAAGGGCAGCTCCGCGAAGGCATTCACCCCGTCCGTATTCGGGCTCGGGCGCGATTCCGTCGCCTCCCTTTTGCGCGGGCTCTTCAGCGCCGACGGCACGGTGGCGGATTACGGCGAGCAAAGCCAATATGTCTCGCTCGGGAGCTCCTCGATCGAACTTCTTGAGCAAGTGCAGCTGCTTCTGCTCGGCTTCGGTATCAAGGCCAAACTGTACATGAACCGCCGCTCGCCCGGCGTCAAAACCAACCTCTTACCCGACGGGCACGGAGGAACTAAAGAATATCCTGTCCAGCAGATGCACGAATTGCGCATCAGCCGCTCCTCTCGCATTCTCTTCGAGCGCGAAATCGGTTTTCTCCCTTCCAGTCCCAAGGCATCTGCCCTCTCGCGGCTCAACGCACATGTCGGAACCTATGCCGATTCGCTTGAAGACCGGCTGGAGAGCCTGGAGCCGATTGGAGAGCAACCCGTGTACGATTTGACCGAGACCGATACGCAACACTTCGTCGCCAACGGCCTGGTGATCCACAACTGCTCCGAATACATGTTCCTCGACGACACGGCTTGCAACCTCGCCAGCATCAACCTCGCCAAATTCCTCGACGAGGAGAGCGGGCTCTTCGACATCGAGGGGTACCTGCACGCCATCCGCGTCTGGACCCTCGTGCTGGAAATCTCGGTGCTCATGGCCGGCTACCCCTCCAAGGAGATCGCCGTCCGCTCCTACCGCTACCGCACGCTCGGCCTGGGCTACGCGAACCTGGGCACCGTGCTCATGGTGCTGGGCATCCCCTACGACAGCCCCTCCGCGCTCGCCGTGGCCGGCTCGCTCACCTCTATGCTCACCGCGCAGGCCTACGCCACGTCGGCCGAGATGGCGCAGGCGCTCGGGCCGTTCGAGGCCTACGAGCGCAACCGCGAGCACATGCTGCGCGTGGTGCGCAACCATCGGCGCGCGGCCTACAACGCTCCGGCCAACGATTACGAGGGCCTCACCATCAAGCCCCTGGGCATCGACCCTGAAACCTGCCCCCGCTATCTGGCGGAGGCCTCGCGCCAGGCCTGGGACCGCGCCCTCTCGCTGGGCGAGCGCTGGGGATTCCGCAACGCGCAGACCACGGTCATCGCGCCCACGGGCACCATCGGCCTCTTGATGGACTGCGACACCACCGGCGTCGAGCCGGATTTCGCCATCGTCAAGTTCAAGAAGCTGGCCGGCGGCGGCTATTTCAAGATCGTCAACCACTCGGTCAAGAAGGCGCTCAAGCGCCTGGGCTACGCTCCCGCCGAAGTCGACGACATCGAGAAGCACGCGAAGGGGCACGGCACGCTTGCCGGCTCGCCCGTCATCAACCGCGAAAGCCTGCTTTCCAAGGGCATCCCGGCCGACAAGCTCGACCTCATCGAGCGGCAGATGCCCTCGGTCTTCGACATCCGCTTCGCCTTCAACGCCTTCACGCTCGGCGAGGACCTGCTGCGCCGCTTGGGCGTCTCGGACGCGGACCTGCGCAACTCCAAGTTCGACCTCCTGCGCTTCCTGGGCTACGGCAAGGAGGACATCTCCAAGGCCAACGACTACGTGTGCGGCACCATGACCATCGAGGGCGCGCCGCACCTCAAACCCGAGCACTACCCCATCTTCGACTGCGCCTCCAAGTGCGGCAAGAAGGGCCAGCGCTTCATCCCCTACGCGGCCCACATCCGCATGATGGCCGCCACCCAGCCCTTCATCACCGGCTCGATCTCCAAGACCATCAACATGCCCCGGGACGTCTCGGTGCCGGACGTGCAGGAAGCCTACCTCCTCTCCTGGCGCAGCATGCTCAAGTCCAACGCCCTCTACCGCGACGGCTCCAAGCTCTCGCAGCCGCTCAACGCCACCTCGGACTCCGAAGAGGAGGAGTTGGCGGCCCTCCAGCAGCTGGCCGACGAGGCCGAGAAGGTGATGGATTCGCAGGCGCTCCAGACAATGCCCGTGCAGTCCATGCTCCGGCGCCACAAGCTGCCTTCCCGCCGCCGCGGGTTCGTGCAGGAGGCGCGCGTGGGCGGGCACAAGGTCTA
>JAZDHB010000065.1:0-3942 GCA_043806415.1 Microcaldota archaeon
CCCTCAGACCAATGGTAAGGTGGAGCGGCTGTTTGGCACAATCAAGCAGAAGAGGAAGGAATTCCCCTCTCTTGAGGCTCAATTCCATTGGTACAATCAGGTGAGGCCGCACATGAGCCTCAAGGATGAGCTGGAGACCCCAGCTGAGGCTTATGTGCGCAAGATGCGAAGCCAGAAAAAGATTGCCGTCGAGGTGGTGGTCCGATGAACCCGTTGTCAAATCAACGAGAGGAACTAATTAAGGGACAACACATGTCTTTTTCGCTCCGGCAGGTATAAAAGGATGAAAAACTTATCATATGTCAAGCCGTGATTCTATGCCAAAAACCGCACCCGCACAAGCAGCCTTGCGCATCCGGGACCTCGAGGTTTCCATCCAGGGGAAGAAGATCATCAAGGGCATCGGCCTCTCCGTCCTGCCCGGCGAGATCCACGCCATCATGGGCCCCAACGGCTCGGGCAAGAGCACGCTCTGCTACGCCCTGGCCGGGGACCCGCAATACGAGGCGAATGGAGAGGCGCTGCTGGACGGGGATGACCTGCTCAAGATGAAGCCCGAGGAGCGCAGCCTCCATGGATTGTTCCTGGCTTTCCAGCACCCGGTGAGCGTGCCGGGCGTCAACGTGTTCAATTACCTGCGCACCATCTACAATACGGCCCGCAAGCCGCAAGCGCCCCTGAGCGTGGCCGAGTTCGAGAAAGTGGTCGGGGGCGAGGTGGAGCGCCTGGGCATGGACAGCGGGTTCCTCGCCCGCTATTTGAACGACGGATTCTCGGGCGGGGAGAAGAAGCGCATGGAAGTGCTTCAGATGGCCCTGCTCAAGCCCAAGTACGTCCTCTTGGACGAGCTGGATTCCGGACTGGACGTGGACGCCATCGATCGGGTGTTCGATTCCATCCGCCGCCTGCAGGAGGAGAGGAAGTTCGCGGTGCTGGCCATCACGCATTACGCGCGCATCCTCAAATACCTCAAGCCCAAGGCGGTGCACGTGATGCACAAAGGAAAGATCATCCGCTCGGGTGGGAGTGAGCTGGCCGCGCTCATCGAGAAAGAAGGCTACGAGAATATCACGGGAGAGGAACCCGAGAGGAGCGGATAGGCATGCCCAGGAAAAAACCGCACGCGCAGACCCAGCCGCCCGACGTGCCGGGCCGGCCGGCCGGCGCCAAAAATCCGCAAGCCGACCAGGCCCGCTCCATCGGGAAAATCTCCAGCTCGCTTAGCGATTACCACCAGATGGTGAAGAACCCGCCGAACTTCGCCTACAAGGTGGACGAGAAGGGGCTGAGCGAGAAGGTCATCCGCGAGATATCGGGAAGCAAAGGCGAGCCGGACTGGATGCTCGCCAAGCGTTTGCTCTCTTTTCGCATCTTCAACTCCAAACCCATGCCCACGTGGGGCCCGGACCTCTCCGGTCTCAACCTCGCGGACATCGTGCATTACGTGCGCCCGGAGGGGCATTCCACCCGCTCGTGGGAAGAGGTGCCGGATTACATCCACAAGACGTTCGAGCGTCTGGGCGTGCCGCAGGCCGAGCGCTCTTTTTTGGCCGGGGTGTCGGCCCAATACGATTCCGAAGTGCTTTATCATAACATCCAGAAGGAGCTGGAAAACCAGGGCGTCATCTTCCTGGGAATGGACCAGGCCGTGAAGGAATGCCCCGAGCTGGTCAAGCCCTATTTCATGACCCAATGCGTGCCGCCCGGCGACAACAAATTCTCGTCGCTTCACGGCGCGGTCTGGTCGGGCGGCTCGTTCGTGCATGTGCCAAAAGGAGTGAAAGTGGAACGGCCCTTGCAGATCTACTTCATCATGAATTATCCCAACTACGGCCAGTTCGAGCACACGCTCATCATCGCCGAAGAGGGGAGCAAAGTGCAATACATCGAGGGCTGCCTGCCGGTTGGAGAGGAAGTGAGTTGCGGAGAAGGGTTCGTTCAAATACAAGAGATTCGCGCAGGAGACGAAGTAGTGAATAGCGATGGAGAGAGGGCAATTGTGAAAAAAACGATGGTGCGCGCGTATAAAGGAGAGTTGATTAGGCTCTGCCCTGTTTCTTCAGGCAACGAATTCCGCCTTACCCCAGAACATCCAGTATTGACAGTGAAAAGAGCGCGCGTGCTTAGAACGAAAAGAAAAGTGGGAAGAATGGACGACGCGGATAGTGGAAAATTAAAGCGCGCTGAACCCGTGTTCGTACCAGCCTCCGAGCTTGAGCAGGGCGACTTTGTTGTTTTTCCGATCAGCCAAGCTGTGAAAGACCATGCGAAGTTCACGGTGCCCCTGCTTCGCGGTCTGGGCTATTACCTTGCAGAGGGGAGTACTTTCAAGATAAACAATTGTGACGCAGTTGTGCTTTCTTTCAATGACGGAGAGAGAAAAACTATCGAAGATGCAAAAAAGGCCATTTTCGACACTATCGGAAAGATACCAAGCGAGTTTCACAGTTCTGAAAAACACGAGCTTCGCCTAACGGTCTATTCGAAAGAATTGGCAGAACTTTGCAAAAAGCATTGCGGACAGCATGCGGACAAAAAAAGACTCAGTAGAGAAATTATGGAGCTGCCTCCTGAAAAACAGTTGTATATGCTGAAAGCTTACTATTTAGGCGATGGCAGCATAATGGCAAGGGAAAATGGGAATTGTGTCAGGGCGCTCACCGTTTCGAGGACACTGGCGTTCCAACTCCAGGAAATGCTTGCCCGCCAGGGTATATATGCGTGCATAAATATTCGACAGCCTTTTTCAGAAAAGATGAAGGATGGGAAAGTCATCAGACATAAAACAAAATACATGATATACTACCAAGATTCCAAGCGGTTTAATGCTGTGAAAAAACAGGCGGGGCGTTTTCTAGTTCCATTAAGGAGAGTTGGACGGGAATATTATGATGGAAATGTGCATAATTTGGAAGTGTCGGAAGAGCCAAATGCTTATTTGGCAAAAGGCTTCGCCGTGCACAACTGCACGGCCCCACATTACTCGGGCGCTTCCTTGCATTCCGCCGTGGTCGAGATTTTCGCCAAAAAGGATTCGCGCGTGCGTTACACCTCGGTGCAGAACTGGTCCAAGAACGTCTTCAACCTGAACACCAAGCGCGCCATGGTGTATTCGAACGCCACCATGGAATGGATCGGGGGGACGCTGGGCTCGGGCACCACCATGCTCTATCCCGGCTCGGTGCTGGTGGGCGAAGGGGCGCGCGCTGACCATTTGACCATCGCGCTGGCCGGGGAGGGGCAGGTGAAGGACACGGGCGCGAAAGTGACCTGCCGGGCGCCCAACACGCACGCGAATGTCATCTCCAAATCCATCAGCCACTCGGGCGGCATCGCGCGCTACCGGGGCTTTGTGCGCGTGGACCCGGGCTGCCATGGCTGCTCGGTGCACGTGCGCTGCGACGGCCTGATTTTGGATGGCAAATCCGGCTCCGACACCATCCCGCGCATGGAAGTGGAGGAGAACGACGCCAAGGTGGGCCACGAGGCCGTGGTCGGGCGCATCTCGGCCGAGCAGCTCACGTACCTGCGCTCGCGGGGCATCTCGGAGGAGGAGGCCACGCGCCTCATCGTGGCCGGCTTCATCGAGCCGGTGGTGAAGGAGCTGCCGCTCGAATACGCGGTGGAAATCAATAGATTGATCGAGATGGAGATGGAAGGGTTATGAGCAGCCTATGGCTCGACAAGATCCATTCCATCCATAAGGATTGGGCGGATGTGAAAAGCGTCGATAGCGAGCATGAGGATTTTTCAAAAGCGGATTATGCCGAAATCGACTCGGAAAACCCGATTGGGAAAATCGGATTAAAAATCGAATCAGATAATGAGGGTCAAACAAGCCCGGCCGCCAGAAAAAAAAATAACAAAACGGATTTAATAAAAGTCGCCCGGCTTTCCGGATTGCAAACGCGGCCCGAGCTTCTTTTTTCCACCGAAAATATT
>JAZDHB010000066.1:0-10657 GCA_043806415.1 Microcaldota archaeon
TGGCGAACGCGGTTCTTGGGTTTAATACCCCGCAGCTTGCTGCGGGGATAGGCGAGGCGCTAGGGAAGAGTTTTATTTTTCTTTTTTTAGATTTTGACTTCCATCCTATCATAGGTCGCGAAGCTGCTTGGGAATATCTCCCTTGCTTTCGCCTCCGCCTCCTTGCGCTTCCCCATCGTGTCGTAGAGGTGGGCGGCGAAATGCGTCAGGAACATCTTCCGGCACTGGGCCGCGTGCGCCAGCGCGGCGGCCGTCTCGGGGTTGAGATGCGGCCAGGAGGGCGCGATGGGCATGCCGGACAGCAGGCCGCACTCGGTGATGAGCGCGTCCGCGTTGCGCGAGAGCGATACCAGGTTGTCGCAGGGGCCGGTGTCGGTGCAGTAGGAAAGAATGGCAAGGTCGTTACCGCGCACATGCGACGGCGGGCTTGCGATGGCCTGCGGGTTCGCATTCGTGGGCGGAGCCGGACCTGTCCGCTCGCCCCCCGAGGGCGCATTCTTCTCCCTTGGAATCTCGAACCGATAGCCCCAGCAGGGGTCGGCGTGAACGAGCGGCGCGGCGCGCACGGCGTACTCGTCGATCTTGTTTTCCCCTTCCTTCAATTCGTGGATCTCCACCTTCAGGCCGCGCGGCTCGAGCAGCGAATAGGGGGCGGTGAATGGATGGTCCACCAGCGTGGCCAGCGTTTTCTTGGTGCCGGGCATGCCGAAGATGCGCATCACGTTCTTGAAATGGAATTTGGGCTGGATGTGCAGGCCGATGGTATGGTCCAGATGGAAATGGGAGAGGAAGAGGTCCACGGGCTTGTCCGGGTCGGTGGCGTACTGGTCGAGGCGGTGGATGCCGTCGCCCGCGTCCAGCACGATGTAGCGCGAAGGCGTCTCGATGAGGGCGCACACGGTGTTGGCCAGCGGCGTGGTATACCAGCCGTTGGTGCCCATGAAAACGAGCTTGAGAGCGCCGTCGGAATCCATGCCCAGCCCCTCACGCCCTCCATTTTATCGAGCATCCCCGGCTTGGCAGGAAATTGGATTTGGGCACCTTGCCCATGAGGATGTCGTCGAGCGCGAAGGCCAGATCCTCGGTGGTGGGCTGGGCTTCCGGCGCCATGGCATCATCGATGCGCCCGTGGTAGGCCAGGCGCATGGACGAGTCGAACACGAACGGGTCGGGCGTGCACACGGCGCCATAGGCTTTCGCCACCGACTGGCTCTCGTCGAAAAGGTAGGGGAATTTGAGGCCGTTCTCCTTGACGAACGATTTCATGTGAGTAAAATCGTCGTCCGGATAGTCGGGATTGCTGTTGGAGTTGATGCCGATGAACGCCACGTTGCGCGGGCGGTAGGTGTCATAGAGCTTCTTGATGACCGGGAGCTTGGCGAGCACGTAGGGACAGTGGTTGCACATGAAGAGGACGACCATGGCGCTGGCCTCCGAGAATTCGGACAGGGAATGGAGCCGCTCGTCCGTTCCGGAGAGCGAGAAATCGGGGGCGATCTGGCCCAGCTTGAGCTTTTGCGCGGATTCCATCAACACCATATCATACACCGGCAGGATAAGGAGGGGAACATAAATAAAACAAGCCTTCGATAGGAAAACATGGCCTCCAACATCTTCCGCGAACTGCCGGCCGAGAGCGGGATCTTCCGGGACGAGAGCGTGCTGCGCCCCGAATTCATGCCCGACGAGCTGCCGGGGCGCGAGCGGGAGATGCGGGAGATGGCGCTCTGCCTGCAGGAGGCGGCGCGCGGGCGGGCGCCTCCCAGCATGCTGCTCACCGGGCCGCCGGGCGTGGGCAAGACCAGCACGGCCAAGATGGTGCTCAAGCAGTTGCAGGAGGTGTCCCGCAAAGCGCTGCCCGTCTACATCAACTGCTGGGAGAGCTCGACGCGGTTCGGGATCCTCAACGCGCTGGTGCTCGCGCTGGGCGACATGATGCCCCGCCGGGGGATCGCGACCGACGAGATCATCATGCGCCTGGCCGAGATCGGGCGGCGGCAGGAGATGATCCCAATCGTGGTGCTGGACGAGATGGACCGCCTGCTCGCCTCCGGGACGCACGAGGAGCAGATCCTCTACGACCTCTCGCGCGCCCATGAGGCGCTGGGCATCAAAGCCTCGATGATCGGCATCACCAACGACGAAGAGGTCACCATCCGGCTCGATGCGCGCGTGCGCTCCTCGCTCACGAACCACGCCATCTTGTTCAAGCCCTACGGGCCGGCCGAGCTCAAGGACATATTGAAAGCGCGGGCGGCGCGGGCCTTCGCCCCCCACTCGCTCGACGACGAGGTGATCGGAGTGTGCGCCGCCGTCGGGGCCAAGGCCGGCGGGGACGCGCGGCTGGCCATCCACAGCCTGTGGGCGGCCGGCAAGAAAGCCGAGCAGGAAGGGGCGCGCCGGGTGGGCGTCTCGCACGTGAAGGCGGCGCAGGCATATGCCATCGAGCAGGGCGCCACCCCGGCCGTGCGAAAAAGCGGCGGGCTGGACCTGCTGGACAAGAAAATCATCGAGATGATCATGGGCAGCGCAGGGATGGATTCGGGCGCGATCTATGCCAAGCTGGGGATGGACGAGCCCAACGAGCAGCGCAACATCCGCAACCGGCTCTCGGTGCTGGAGAAAGGCGGGCTCATCGACGGGGAGGAACGGGCGAAGCCGGACGGCGGGCACACGCGAAGATGGAAAATCAGGCGGACGGACTGATGCCGATTATGACGACAGACGGAGCAGAGGTTATAAGCTTCAGTTGCTCAAATAGAGTATGAGAAGCCAACGAAATCCCGTCAAGCTTCTAAGCGGACTTCTGGAGCTTGACGATTAGCTCGGCCGTGCGCGGCCGAGGCCCGCCAAGTGCTGCGCACTTGACGGAGCCCAATTTTGAGGCCCTGCACGCTTTCGAGCGCGAGAAATCTGCTTAGATCAGACAGGTAGTCACCTATAGGCAAATATTTATTAATTGTAGTCACCTAACTCCCTTATGCACCTCGAAATAAGAGAAGTTGGGAAAAGCAGGAAGTATTACCTCGCCCATTCCTACCGCAAGGGAAAAAAGGTCAGAAAAGTTCGAGTCTACCTTGGAGCTGACCTGGCTCTGGAGGAACTGGAGTCCAAAAAGAGGCTGGCGGCCACCCGGCTCAAAGAGCTCTCCGATGCAAACCAACGCATCTCAGACCCGTTTGAAGCCGTATTGTCAAAAAAAGAAATCGCCGAACTCAAAACGCTGGAGGCCAAGTCGCTTCCGAAAATAGCCCATCTCTCCGAGGACGAGTGGCGGCAGTTCACCGAGGCCTTTACTTATGACACCAACGCCATAGAAGGCTCGAGTCTGGACTCGAAGGAAGTGGATGAGATACTGGGCAGGGACAAATGGCCGGACAAACCGAAAGCGGACATATCCGAAACCTATGGGGTCGCCAAGGCGGTCACATATATACGCAACACGAAGGAGCACCTGTCATTGCCGCTTATCCTGAAACTGCATCAGATTGTCTTTGAGAATTCCAAGCCGTTCGCCGGAAAATTCCGGGAAAAAGGCGTTGAGGTCGTCATTGCGGACCGGTTCGGGAACGTGGTCCATCGCGGCGCACCAGCCGCATATGTAAGCCGGCTGCTGTCGGAGCTTGTCCGCTGGTATGGCAAGAACAGAAAACGCTATTCGCCGCTGGTGTTAGCTGCCGTGGTGCACAACCAGTTCGAGAACATCCATCCGTTCCAGGATGGAAATGGGCGCGTGGGGCGGCTGCTGCTGAACAACATCCTGCTCAAGCATAATCTGCCCCCGCTCAATATCGAATTGAAAAACAGGCATGAATACTATGCCGCCCTCCAATCCTACGAGAACGGGCACGATCTGAGGCCGACCGTTGAGCTGATGCTCAAGGAGTATAGAAACCTGAGACGGCTGATTAAGAGGAGGTGACTACAGGCACGCAAACTGTAGTCACCCATCTTCACCACTACACTCCCCTCATTTGACGCGTAATTTCCGCGTCGACGTATGTTTAGCATAGCTCAGGCAGACGATCCTAAACGCGAAGCGTTTGGGAGCTTTTGGCTGCGTCGAGCAGCCAAATGAGTTCTCTCCTAACGGACGGACTGATGCCGACACGGTGGCGGGCCGCGCCCCGCAGCCATTCATCAGGCCATTTTCCCATAGCTTTTCTGCATGACGAGCACGTCTTTTTCCATGGCCGGGGATTCGCACACAAGGGTTCCATCGTACTTGCGCTCGTGCAGCACTTCGAGCAGAGGCAGATACGGTGGCCCGCCCGCCCCTTTTGGCGCATCCAAATCGGCGCCCGCTTTTTTGGCCGCGGCCAGCGAGCCGATGGGCAGATGCTTGCCCTCGCCCGCCTCGGTGTACTGGATTTCGGAATAATGACAATGGAAATGACGCTTGAAGGAAGAGCCCAGCGCGTCCTCGAAATGGTCGAAGATGGATTCGTAATCCGCCTTGCTTTGGATGCGCTGGATCCGGGCGTGGTAATGGCCGAAGTCGATGACGGGCTGCAAACGCGTGAGGCCGAAATGGCGCGCCAGCTCGATGATTTCGTCCGCGTCGCCATAAGCCGATTTCTTGCCGGTCAGCTCGGCACCCAGGACGACGTCGTTGAAGCCGGACGAGGCCATGGCCTCGAGGATGAGCCTCAATTCCTTTTTGGCCCGTGCTTCGCATTCTTTTTTTCCTCTCCCCTGGTAGAATCCGGGATGGAAGACGACGGGCGAGGCGTGCAGATGGTGCGCGGCCTGCGCCGAAGACAAGATATGCCGGTGCGTGTTCTTCATCTTCAATTCGTCCTCCGAGCAGAGGTTGATGAAATAGGGCCCGTGCACCGAGAGGGAGATGCCCAGCTTCTTGGCTTCTTCGCCCACCTCTTTTGCCAATTCGTCCTTCATGCGCACGCCCTGCACGAATTCCACTTCCATCGCGCGGATGCCCAGGCGCCCGCACATGCGCACGCCCTCTAAGGTGGAGCGCGGGGCAGGGGTGCTCAGGGGCACGCCGGCGACTGCGATGGAGAGTGCATGCGGAATGGAAGGCAACGCTTGCCCACCACCACCCGATCCTGCCACGCCGATGCCCGTTGCCATGGAACGGATGAGGGCCCCAATGTTTTTATTCGCAAGCGCGAGGGGGTGCCGGACCGGTTATAATGTTTTTCAGCAGGCGCGAGCGAGTGTTTTTATTCGCAGGGGCCGAACGCCCCACTATGGGCCTCTTGCAGCTTCTCAAGGACGCGCTTTCCCCAAAGAACAAGGAGCGGCCGCTCATGAAGGCCAAATGCCCCAAATGCAAGGCGGACGTGGACACCCGCATGGAGCGCTGCCCCAACTGCGGCACCCACATCGAGGCGATGTTCCGCATCAAGTGCCCGGAATGCGGCACGGCCAACAAGCTGGATGCGAAAGAGTGCGAAAAATGCAGGCACAGCTTTTATGCGCCGCCCCCCGAGGCGCCGGCGCGAAAAACGATCTACACCTGTCCGATCTGCGGATACCGGGCGGATTTCTACATGAGCGCGTGCCCGGCCTGCGGAACGAGGTTCGCGTGAGTCATTCATTGAAGGAATTCGACGGACACAAAACCTTTTTATCCTCCTTGCTGTTTGGAGTGCATGAAAACCGTCCGAAAATCCGTCCTTTGCGCAATCGTGCTCCTCGCGCTCTTCTCGAGCGTCTTTGCTTACGTGATCAACGTCAGCATCAGCGACGTGGATTATGCCTCGCCCTCCAAGCTGCCGGGCACCAAAATCCAGGTGCTTGTGGGCAACACCGTGCTCTACGATGGAGTGGCCGACAAGTCCGGAAACGCGCTCTTCAACCTCTCGGCCGGCACCTATTTCTTCCGCTTCAACCGCTCGTATTACCCCGCGAATATCATCCTGTACACCGTGCGCGCGGACGATACGCTGGACGTGAAGCTGAACATCAAGAAATCCACATACACGCTCTACGGACAGGTGGTGGACGCCCCGTCCTCGAAATGGGAGGGGGAGATCATCACGGTGCTGGACGCGCAGGGACAGGTGTTCGGCGGCCAGAACCGGGTCGCGCAGGACGGATACTACCTCATCCCTTACCTGTATCCGAGCCAGACGTTCCAATTGAGGCTGCAAGGGGATGACGGCCAGAAATTCATCTCGGCGCCCTTCTCGTTCGATTCGCCGGACGCGTACTGGCTGCCGCTCGACCTCTCGCGCCAGACGCTGGCCAATGCCACCCCGACCTTGAGCGCGCCCGCCCAATCGCAAGAATACGCCACCATCGTCGCGTCCGTCCGGGCGGGCGACAAGGCCGTCGCCGGCCAGAACGTGAGCGTGAGCACCCCCGACGGCACCCTGACCGTCCTGACAGATGCCAACGGAGCCGCGCCCGTGTATGCCGCCTCGCCGGGCACGTATGAATTCGCCTGGAACAACCAGACGGTGAGAACGGTGGTGGAAGGGGCGCCGCCGGTCCCCGTGCAGGCGAACGCGAGCGAGAATGCCTCGCAGACGAATGGTTCGCAGAATGAGATGCCGCCGATTTTGGAACCCGTATCAAACAACAGCAACGAGAGCGCCGTGACGACCCCGCCGGACAACGGCTCGGCCCAGATGGCCGGCCTGCTCATCATCGGGATGGCCGCCGTGGTGGTCGTGGCAGTCCTTGTGCTGGCCGCGGTGGCATGGAAAATGCTCGGGAAAAAGAACGAGGGCAGGATGGCCACGGGCGGAGCGGAAGAGGAAGCGCCCAAAAATGCGCAAATGCCGGAAGCCCAAAAAACCGGAACCGGAACACCCGAAGCCGAAAGCGGAACTCGGCGTGAGACATATCATGCTCAGCATGCCAAGCATTCGGCCAAGCACGGGCATGGAAAAAAGTAAGGGTAAGAAAGAACGAGCTGCTTTCTGGGCCTGCCGGCCTTTTCGTTTATTATAACTTGTGTTTTACGGTCAAGTAATAATAGCTCTGTGATCCGTAGCCTTTCGTGCCCACCAGTTGGTAGGACCCGCCGATGATGTAATCTTTCCCGTTGTAATTGATTTCGGTCGCGATCCGGTCCTGATTGAAGAGCCCTTTTTGAGCATACGTCTTCTGGTAGGCGCCTGAAACGGAGAAATCGCCCAGAATGTTTCCGACAAGACCGGCCTCGGCGGCATAGTAGCCTTCTTTGGTCCCGGCGATGTTGAACAGCACGTTCAGCGGGATCGCCGGAGCCGGCGCCTGGATGTGCGCAAACCACAGGCTTGCGTCGGTCTTGGCCCCAGTCGTCATGCCGAAATCCCCGATGCCGGCCGAATAGATCACGGCGGGGGCCCGGTCGTCCCGAAGTTTTGTCAGATAAACCGAAAACACGATCTGCGATATCCCGACCCGAAAGCATCCCAAATAATGCAACTCCGAGCTTTGGCTGACCGGGTGCCCCTTGTTATCGAGAAGCCCGCCGCCATAGAACGAGAAACTGCCGCTCGTGACGATGCCGGTTCCCCAAGTCCCGTCTTTGCTGTTTAAGGCGGAAAGCTTCCAGCCGCCATCGTCTCCCCGATAGCTTGCCGAGAAATTGTTTCCGAAGGGCAGCGACAGCGCGCTGATCCCCGGCAGCGTGCCGAATATCCAGTTGTTGATGTACGCAGCCTTGTTGCCTAGGTCCTTGTAATCCGGATTCGGCCCGTTCAATTCCTCATTGAACGATTTCATCTGGGGCACGAGGCCTTGCGCAAAGATGTCCACGGGGGCTTGGGCGAATTGCCGGTTGCTTCCCGTGATGGTGAGTATGCCGCTCTCCTTCAGGCCCTTGCCCCGATCGTAGAGCCGCACGCTCAACGCCCCGCCCGCCTCATTCCAGAACCGGGTGTTCGCCCCGTAGCCGAGGACATTTGTTTCGCCGGCCTTGTTCTCGGCCCCGAGTCTCCCGCCCGCGGAGGCATAGGCCTCGTTGGTTTTCTCCTGGATGTTGCTCAGCTTGATGCCCTTGTCAAAATCGGCATACGCCTCGACGTGGCCCTCCGTGCCGGCCACCCGGAAGCCCGCGACCCCGCCGCCCGTGGCCGCCAGGTTCCGGTCGCTTTTCCATCCCCCAAGTATCTGGGCTTCCCATTCGCCGTAGGCCAGCACGGCTAGTTTTGCGACGTTAAGGCGCCGGTCCACGTCCTCGGGCTTGAGCGGTATGCGGATGTCATAATCGTGCGCATGGTAATAATTGGTGAGGCTGTTGAGCCCGAGCATGCCGCCCTGGCTCATCAGGGCGGAGTAATTGAAAGACACGAAGCCGCCGTCCACGATGTATTTCTGGTCCGCAGACGTGATTTCCGTCCCTCCGAACACCCCGTAATCCTGTGAAAGCGTGGAGAACCCCCCCACCACGACCGGCGACCAGGGCTGGATCGCGAGCAGCAAGGCCTGCCCGTTCTTTTTGTCCTGGCCCTCGTGTTGGATGAAGCTGTTCATCGCAGCGGCATCCATCCGCAGGTCGTTTCCGGGGTTCGCGAAAATTTCCCCGAATTCCTGGTTCCTAAGAACGCTGTTGAGGCTCTGGTCGTTCAGGTTCCTTATTTTCAGGTCTCCGACCGCATACCATTTTCCGTCGGAACTGAGATAATAAACCTGGCTGTCCAGCCGGGGCGCGATGCTTTCATACCCGCTGGCGCTCAGCGAATGCGTCTGCGTGCCGAACACGTTCAGCACGAGTGAGCCCGCGGTCTGCGCCTGTGCGTTGAGGGTCGACCTCAATTCGTCATTCTTCACTTCCAGATTGCTCAGGTTGCCCCAATCCACGGTCCGGTAATAGGCCATCAAGTCGAGCAGGTTCACTTTCTCCTCCACCCATGGGAGGATCGTGCGCAGGTCGGAGCCTTGCAGGTAGGCGCTTGTTTGGCTGCTTTCGGTCTGCCCCCATTCCTTGCGGCGATACAGATAGCCGCCGAGCTGGCCGCCGTTGTCCCCTTTGAGGTAGGCATCCAGCTTTTCGGCCCAGGCACCCGGCCTTGAGCTTCCGAGATTATCGAGGCTCTCGAGGTGCAACCCGCGCGTCGTGTCGAACGTCGAGCCGATCACGCGGAGGTACTCCTTTTCGATGGCATTCACAACGTCCATGTAGCCGGGCGCGTACCCGAACTGCCTTTCCGCATACCGGTATACGTAATAATCCGTGCCGGGCTGCGTGTTCTCGTACTGGTTCAGCTTGTATTTCGACAGATTGAACTGCTCAATCGTCCGCGGCCTTTCGGGGACGCTGTACTCGTAAACTTCGGGCACGTAATTGCTTGGAAAGAGCGGCGTGGGCTCCAGAGCGATCGACCTTGGATCGACCAGCCGCCCCATCAGGTAGGGCAGCTGGATTTGGAAGATGTTGCCGATGCGCATGTCGGCATTGATTTCCTTGTTGTTCGTACTGACGTAATTCTGCTTTATCGTCGAGAGCAGGTTGCCTGCCACGTCCAGGTTCTTCAGCCCGTCCATCATTTCCTTCATCTTGGCCAACTTTTGGCCGTTGGGCATCCGGGCATATACCTTCGAAAGCTTCTGGGAGGCATAATTGAATATCGTGCCGACAGTTTTCTGATCCGAGCTGAATTGCGCGAGATAGGAGAGGAAAGCGCCGCTAGAAAGGATCACGCCGGCCGTTCCGGCGGGCATGTATTTCGCCGCCGTCACCAGCGGCACGAGCTGCTCGTCCGTCATCGAGGCGGGGGCCGCATTTTTCGAGAGCATGTCGGCGAACCGGATCTGGCTGAAGGGGTCGATCGCGATCCGGTCCTTGAACGTCCCGTCGGAAAATTTGATGGTCTGCACTTCGGCGCCTTGGTCGATGCGGAGTTTTTCCTTTGTTTTGGGATAATGGTTCAGGACCGAGAGCGCCATCTGCGCTTTTTGCCATGCGGAGGGCGCGAACATCCGACCGATGAACACGCTGAATTCGTTCGCGATGTCCGGGTCCGGCGTCAGGGTGATGCCGAGGATATCCGCGACCTCGCTGAGGCCCTCGAGCTTGGGCCCGTACCGGGCCCCCAGCACGTACTGGAACCCGATCCGGTTCTTGCTCAGGCTTTGTTGCAGCGCAACTTTGGCGGCGTCGAGGTCTGCCTGCGCCGCGCTCGTCTTGGCCGGATCCGGGCTGGTCGCAGACTGCAGGTCCATGTACGCGTTCAGCTTGTTCTCGAAATCGGCCAGCGAGCGGAAGGCCGTTTCGACATCCTCCCCGAATTTGTCGATCAGCCCGGCCTCGAGGCTTGTGCCGACCAGCATGCTGTAGGAAATGCTCTTTTCGCGGAACGCCTCCTTTATCTTCTCCTGTAATTCGATCAGCTTCCGGTTTCCGGTTTCGGCGTCGTTGAGGTAAAGCGAGTTGATGTCCGTCTGGGCCTGCGTGTACGAGTTTCGCATCCGTGCGACGATGCTCGAAAAGGTCACCATGTCGTCGAAATTGAAGTATTTGCCGAGCAGGTCGAGGCCAGTATTCGTCGACGCCAGGGCGCCAACGATGATGCCGCCCGCAACCTGTTCGTTGATGTTCGCGCTCTCGTTATTTCCCGAGGTTTTCCCGGCGGCGGGCTTGTCGCTGGCCGTCTTCCCCCCCTCCGCCGCCGTTTTCGTGGTTTTCTTGGTTTCCCCCCGGGCCAGATTGTCGTCCACCGTCCGCTTTTCGGTCTTCGTGGTTTGGGTTTGGAGCTGC
>JAZDHB010000067.1:0-3235 GCA_043806415.1 Microcaldota archaeon
TGCCGGAAGCTTTTCGGGCATGTGACCGTCTATGCGAAAGATGCGGGGAAGGGTGGCAAGGGCAGGGACATCTATATCGGTTCCCGGGCCCTTTATGTCCTGATGCACGAAGTGCTCGGCCTCAACCACGGAGCGGATTCGAAGAAAGTCCCTCAAATCGCATTCTCGTTTTCTCCTGCGAACCTGTCCGCTTTCCTGCGCGGCTATTTCAGCGGGGACGGGGGCATCTATGAGAACCAGAAAGGCGTCGGCACGGTCGAAGCCAGCACCGTGAGCCAGGAACTCGCCGATCAGGTCCTATACCTGCTCCTCTGTTTCGGCATCGTCGGCACGGCTTACGAAAAGGCCGAGAAACACGGGCTTCCGGCGGTGCGCATCTGCATGACTGGCGAACCGCTTCGCCGCTTCGCGCAGCATGTCAGATTCATGGAAGGGGAGAAGAGCCTGCGGCTTTCCCGCTGTCTTGGGATCGGCCAATGGCATCGCGCCCGCCGCATACCCTTTGGCGGCCATCTGCGGGATCTGGTCGTGCCGCGCCTGCCGGATTACGGCAAATGCGCCAGCATCGGTGCGAACGTCCTCAACGATTGGTCGGAAGAGAGCGGGAACGAGGGCCTTTCGGAACTCTGCGCGAGCGACATCCATTGGGATCGCGTCGAAAGCGTAACGCGCGTGCAAGACGAGGAATTCGTTTACGACATCGCCGTCGAGCCATGCCAGAATTTCGCCGGCGGTTTCGGGGGCATCTATGCGCACAACAGCGAAAAAAACGTCACCGAGCTGTTCTCCACCGCGCATAAGAACGCGCCCTGCATCCTCTTCTTCGACGAGATCGATTCCTTGGCCAAGCGCCGCGACCGCCAGTCCAACGACGACGTGGGCCCGCGCATCATGAGCACGCTGCTCTCCGAGATGGACGGATTCAAGGTCAAGAACGGCAAGGCCGTCATCGTCATTGGCGCCACCAACATCCCGGACCAGCTGGACCCGGCCATCATGCGCCCCGGGCGCCTTGACAAGATCATATACATGCATTTGCCCGACAAGGCCGCGCGCGAGGCCATCTTCGGGGTGCACCTCTCCAAACTGCCGCTGAGCCCGGACGTGGACGTCAAGAAGCTCGCCGCTTCCACCGAGCGCTTCTCGGGCGCCGACATCGCCAACGTGGTCAACGAGGCGGTGCGCCTCGCGGCCCGCGAGGCCTCGGCGAAGAATGCGGTGGTGCCCATCTCGCAGAAACACCTCCTCTCGGTGCTCGCGCACATCCGCCCCTCCACCTCCCTCGATTCGCTCTCCAGCTACGAGCAGTTCCGTCTCGACTTCGAGCGCCGCTCGGGCGCCGCGCCCGAGGAGAAGAAAGAGGGCGCCGTCACCTTCGAAGACGTGGTGGGCCTGGACGACGTGCGCCAGGCGTTGCGCGAGGCGGTCGACATCCCGCTCCTGCATCCCGACCTGATCAAGGAGTACAAGATCAGGCCCTCGCGGGGCCTGCTGCTCTTCGGCCCGCCCGGCTGCGGCAAGACCATGATCGTGCGCGCGGCCAGCCACGACCTGAACGCCACGTTCCTGTCCCTTTCCGGGGCCGACCTGCTCAAGAAGGGGCCCGCCAATTCCGAGCGCACGCTCCATGAAATCTTCAACCGGGCGCGCGAGCAGGCGCCCGCCCTCATATTCATCGACGAGATCGAGGCGCTCACACCGTCCCGGAGCCAATACGCCTCGCCGGTGCTCACCCAGATTTTGCAGGAGATGGACGGGCTCACCGAGCTCAAGAACGTCATGGTGGTCGGGGCGACCAACAAGCCCTCGTCGCTGGATTCGGCCATCCTGCGCCCGGGCCGCTTCGACAAGATATTGTACATCCCGCCCCCGGACGCCAAGTCCCGCGCGGCCCTCTTTGCCAAGAACCTCTCATTCCTCAACCCCGCCCTCGACTTCGCGGCCCTCTCGCGCTCAAGCGAGGGCTTCTCGGGCGCCGACATCGCCTCCGTGTGCCAGGAGGCGAAGATGGGCATGGTGCGCACGAGGATAACCGACCAGACCGCGGGAGCGGGCGGGAGCACCCCCCTCACCCAGGACATGCTCGAGTCCATCCTCTCCCAGCGGCGCCCCTCCATCACCGACGCGGATTTGATGGAATACGAGCGCTTCAAGCTCGAATACGGCGAGAGACGGTAAGAAGGAGCGGAAAATCAAGCGTTTTCCCTTTCCGTATTTATCTATCTCGAGAATCACGACGAAGAAGATAGGGAAAACGAGGGGGCCCGGGCCCCCTGCGTCCATTTCGGCGATGATATGCGTCTTCGGCGATGATGCGTCTTTGTCTCTTTTTGCGGTTCGATTTCTGATTGGCTCTCCGGATTTGCGGGCCGTCGAGCCAATTCTAAAAAACCTCTGGGGAGGTTTTTTATCGTTTTATCGTCGTTCGGAAGCCGCTAAACACGTACCCCTTTCCATACGATTTGCAAAACCATTTAAGCAGCGCGCGCTTAATCCACCCATGTCAAATGGGGAAGAAATCGTCCGGGCGCGCTTTTTCATCGAGCCGAAAGAGGAGCACAACCGGGTGCAGCACATCGGATGCCGGCTGGCCATCACCGAGCAGATGCTGCACGCCGGCTTCACGAAAGGGATGGTGTTCAACCTGCACGACGGCACGGTGGAAGTGGCGCTGGAGGGCAAGCGAAAAGACATCGAGGCCTTCCATGCGGACGTGCGCGACCACCTTGTCTCCTGGCTTGAGAGTCGGGCCACCAACAAAGATTACCTCAAGATGATGCTTGGAAACCCCGGTTTGGTCGTTTCCGATATCGAATACAAGCCCACGCTGCGCATGCTGGACATCGGTCTCTTCAGCCATTCATTGGAACTCAACCAGCTCGAAAAGGGCGTTGATGTCTATTACGAGCTGATCGCGGCCATACGGGGGCTGAAGGATACGACGAAAGAGGTCACATCCGAACTGAGCGAGACAACAAAAGGGCTAAGACGAGTCATGGAGCAGAAGCTTTAGCCGAGCGGTTTTCATCCGCGCTTCTTTCTTGGGCCCGCCTGTCTGGTTTTCCAGCATTCGAGCATCCCTTTTTAAGCTCTCCAGCCCATATAACTACGGCGTGTTTTATCTCATAAGGTCCGGCTTTTTCCTTTCCGGGCCAAAGGGCGGCTCCAAACGGTTGCCGTCCAGTCTTGCGTTGTCACGCCGTAAATCAGGAGGTTTGTTTTCCAAGCATCCAGG
>JAZDHB010000068.1:0-3471 GCA_043806415.1 Microcaldota archaeon
TGCTGACCGGCCACGACACCCAGTTCTATTCAAACTCAAAAAACGGGGAGCTTTCGGCTCCCAATGCTTTCCAGCAGTATCTGGCCCAAGAAGGCATCCAGCACATTCTGGGGCGTGTCAACCACCCCCAGACCAACGGCAAGATTGAGCGGTGGTTTGGAACCGTGAAACAGAAGCGCCGCCTGTTCGGCTCCATGGATGAGCTGGTGCACTGGTACAATGAGATTAAGCCGCACATGAGCCTGAACCTGGATGAGCTGGAGACTCCAGCTCAGGCATTTAAGCGCAAAATGCACTACAAACAGCGCCAAGAGCTACAAGCTCTTTCTCTCGAGGTGAGCCGATGAAACGATTCGACGGTCATCGAGAGGAAATTCTAAGGGGATACCACAAATCTCTCCCGCTTCGGGTTTGCGTCTTCCTTATGTCCTTGCAGCTCCTATCCGCCCCGCACCTTCCTGCGGTAGCTCCTGAGCATGCCCTCGACCGCCCCCTCTTTGCGGGCCTCGAGCTGCCGGTGGTCCATCGTCGCCACCACGAAGAGGCCGACCAGGAGGCCGAGCTGGATGATCACGAGCGTCGGGTTGAAGACATACACCGCGAAATTGCTCGAAAGGGCCCAAAAGCCGTCCAGCGTGGCCGTGATGTTGAAGATGGAGTGCAGGGCCACCGCCGTGGCCAGCCCGGGCACGAAAGCCAGCATGGCGATGCGGCCCCAGTCCTGGGATTTCGCCCATCCCAGCGTCGCGCCCAGGGCGGCCGAGAAGAAGGCGTGCGAGATGGAGTTGAAGAAGCTGCGGTAGATCACGAGGCCCACCCACACGGCCAGCCCGGTCTGGAACGGGTCGGTGCGCGAGGCGAAATAGAACCAGTTTTCGACGAACGAGAAGCCGAGGCCCACCGCGAAGCCCAGGTGCAGCCCGTGCAGGGCGTCCGAGAATTCATGGTGGCCCAGGAGTATGGCCAGCCCGGCTCCTTTGAGGAATTCCTCGACGAACGGGGCGAAGAGCGCGCTGACCAGGAGGAGCATGAGCGTCTTGTCCACCGCAAGCAGGCTGCCGGCGATGGCCATGTAATAGCTGTTGATGAACAGCGCCGCCACCGCGCAGGCGGCCCCGAAGAAGAACATGCCGGCCAAAAAGCGCAGGGGCATGCGCTCGACCTGCTCGTTGTACACCCAGGCGAGGAAGAAATACACCAGGGGCACGAGCAGGGCGCCCGCGCCGGCGAGCAGCATGACATCGGACGGGTTGGCCACCGCCTTGGCCACCAGCCCGTCCCAGATGAGCTTGGCCATGCCGGCCACGATGAGCAGTTCGGCCAGCCACGCGAGCGGGTGGAGCAGGATGTCCGCGAGAAGCTCTTTTCGGGGCCGGTTGCGCACCTTGGGCAGCACCAGCGTCTTCATCGTGTACTCGTCCTTGTATTCGCCCTTGGCCTCGCTGGTGTAGGCCCATTCCGCCATGGTCAGCAGGATGAGGAAGATGGCAATGCCGGCCAGCGGGACGAACACCATCACGCCCTGCGCCACCGCCTGCCTCGTGCTGTTCTCGTAGGCGCTCCAGTCCTCCTCCACCTTGAAATATCGCCCGAGCGGCACCGCGTTGCCGGTGGCCATCACGGCATACGAGTTGGTCTCGTGGCTTTTGCCATTGTAGCTGGCCTCCAGATCGACCGTGAACGTGTATTCCTCGCCCGGCTGCACCACGCCCAGCACCCGGTCGGAGCGCCAGGTGCCGTTCTGGTTGCTCAAGAGGTAATACGTCCAGTCCTGGTCTCCGGGATTCCGCGCGTGGATGCGCACGCTCAGGAGCGCGGGCGTGTGGTCGAGGCTGGCGTTCGGCATGATGATTTCCGCCGGAAGCCCGGTGGCGAAATCGCTGAACTGGGCGGACAGGGCACCGGACAAAAGAAGAAATGCAAGTGACCAGCGCAAAACGGAACCGGCTGGCGCCCGGGTGCCCCCCGTCGCCTTGTTCCCTGCTTCGTTCGGTGTGCTCCTCATATGCTCAACGCCCGGAAGACCATTCCCAACACGTACAAAATCCCGAGGCTGACGGGCCGGGCGATCCATTGGGTGAGCACCCGGTACCAGAGCTCGTTGCGCCGCTTGATGACGTCGAGCAGGGGCTTGAAGGCCTCGCGCTCGGCCGCGCCCACCTTGCTGTCCGTCAGCTTGACGTGCTCCTTGCCGTCGAGCGTGTATTTCTCCTCCACCTTGTACACCTGCTTGTTGGCCTGCCCGTACCAGGGGGGCAGGGAGGATTTCTTCTTGAGGATGGATTGCACGTAGTCGGCGGCCGTGATGTTGCGCTGCTTGCCGGACCGGAACGCCTGCCTCCACGGGATGGCCGCCGCCTCCTCGGTGATCGCCTTGAGGTCGGCGGAGGCGTAGCCGGCGGTCGCCAGGGCGAGCATGTCCCAGGGGATGAATTTGGTTACGGGCAGCTTGCGGGCCTGCAGCTTGAATATCTCCAGGCGCGAGGTGTAGTCCGGCTCGGGCACGTAGATGGTCTTGGAGAAGCGCCCCGAGCGGCGCAGGGCCGGGTCGACGTCCCAGGGCGCGTTGGTGGCGCCGATGATGGTGAGGTTGGTGTTGGTGGCCTCGACCCCGTCCATCTCGTAGAGCAATTGGTTGATGGCCATCTTCATGTACTGCATCGAGCCGGTCATGTCCTCGCGCCGGCCGCCCATGCCCTCCATCTCGTCGAAGAAGAGGATGCAGGGCGTGTTCTTGCGTCCCGTTTCGAATATGTTGTGCAGATTCTTCTCGGTCTCGCCCACGTACATGCTCATGATGTCCGATATTTTGGCGTTGATGAACGAGGCCGCGCACTCGCCTGCCGTCGCCTTCACGAGGAATGTCTTGCCGCAGCCCGGCGGGCCGTAGAGCATGATGCCGCCGCCGCCCAATTTCCCGTATTTCTTGGCCAGCTCGGGCTTGACGAGGGGATACACCACCGCCTCGCGGATCTCCTCCTTGAATTTCTCCATGCCGGCGACGTCCTTGAAATTCATGGTCGGCTTGGACATGAGCTTGGCGGCGTTGATGCCCTGCCCCTGCTGGCCTCCGGCGTCCGGCCCGCCCATCCCGCCTCCGACCGTCGGCCCGCCTCCTCCACCGCCCCCGCTCTCCTTCTTGGCTTTCGCGATGTCGAGGTGGTTCTTGGCCTCGCTAAACGAGGGGTTGAGCTTGATGGCGTGCTCGTAATCCTCGATGGCCTTGTCGAGGTTGTTCATGTAATCGTAGGCCAGCCCCCGGATGTGGTAGGCTTCCGCGAAGTCGGGGTTGAGGCCGACGACCTGCGTGAAATCCTCCACCGCCTTCTCGTAATCCTGGAGGCAGGCGTAGGCCAGCCCGCGGTTGTAGAAGGCCTTGAGGTATTTGGCGTTGAGGGCCAGCGCCTTGTCGTAGTCCACGATGGAGTTCTGGAAATCCTGCTTTCGGTAGTACGCGTCGCCCCGGTTGTT
>JAZDHB010000069.1:0-3593 GCA_043806415.1 Microcaldota archaeon
GGCCGCCCGGGCTGTACACGCTCTTCTTCCCCAGAGCAGGAAGTTTCATGTTCTCCCGGGTCAGCCGATAGGACATCGGACCCGACCGGAATTCGTGCTTGACGAATTCGTGGGCCCCGTTGCCGACGCTGTAAACGGCCGTGTTCATGGAACCGTAGTTGACGATGACGGCGGCCTTCAACTTGCGGCCCCCGCCGGCGGGATCTTCCTCAAAGACGGACAGGATCGAGCCGAACGCGTTCTTGGTCTTGATGTTGGACGAGCCATCCAGCGGATCGACACCTACGATGTAACGCCCGCAGCGCGCGCCTTCGACCGGTTTTTCCTCCTCTTCTGAATGATACGTCCGGACCAGGCCGCTGGCGATCAGATTGTCACGGAAGGTCTCGTTGGCCCATATGTCGAGCGCCTCCGGATTCTCGTCGAATTTGTTGCGCGCGCGCTCCTTCTTGTCGTAGGCGTATGAACTGAAGCGCGGCTGCATGTCCATGGCCAGCGTGATGAACAGGTTGATGAGCAGCGCCAGATCGGGATCCACATCATGGGCGGCCAGATGCTCGGCCAGCGGCTTGGCGTTGTCGGGATCGGGCCGACTGGTCTGGAGAATGTAATTGCGTGCATAGGCGCGCATCTGGTTGAGCAACGGCTGTTCGTGGGCGCAAATGACCTGTGCCGTCAATTTCCGGCCGACCGCCTTTTGCGCCAGGTGGGCGAACTGGGCGCAATCGTCGCTAACCCCGAAGACAGCACGCTTGTAGGCTTCCTGCGTCCAGAAAGCGGCCTTCTTGAGATTGTGCTTCATCCGCCAGCGACCAAAAAGAGTGCGAAGATGGATCGGCTTCTGGGCAGGGCCCGTTTCGGATCCTTGCACTTGATTGGGCTGGCCGGCTTCGACCCATTTGTCGATGTATTGAAAAAATATTTTTTTGGGATGCTGCGGGTCACCTGCATCCGTCTTGAGCTTGCCGGCAAGATAGAGGTCAAGGCCCCGGAATGCATTGTAGAACCCGAATGGCAGCGGGGCGCGCCAGGCCACTTTCCTGAGAAGATTGCGCGGCCCGAGGCCGGAGAGATTCGACGGGCTCCAGTAAAGTTTTTGCATCGGCCCCGCCTATTCGAGGAAAATGGATTTTTCCGGAGAGGGAGAAGGCAGAAGATTGAAGATGCCGTAAGAGTGAAGGGACAGGTAGAATTCGGCCTCCGACGACTCGTTGGCCGCCACGCCGAAGAAGATCGAAGCCCGCTCCGTAAAACCGGGCGTGCCGGAATAATCGAGCAGCTCCTGCGAGAACGCGCCCAGTTGGGCGCTATTGTAGGGGACTTGCAAAAGCAGGGTCTTGGCCGCTTTCATGCTTTGGGGGAAGGAAGGAAAAGGGTCAAGCTTGATGAATTTCAAGAAGGCGTCATGGAGCATCAACAGGACGGCCTTGTCGGTGAGCGGAGCCCGTTTTGCCATGGCAAGCGAACGCGAATCGGTTGAGTTGCCCGTTGAAACGGATTGGAATGACTGCACCATACTCCCACCTCACGCAAACATAGTTTGCGAGAAAGTAAAACAGAGAAGATATATAACTGTTTTGAAATATTCTGCTTGGGATACCTACTTGAGCAGATCCCCGCAGTAGTCGTTATTCACGAAAACTGGCAAGGCATCCAGGTTGCGCGGGTAGAACGCATACTGGCAATTGATGTGAAGGATGCCGGAGATGGAATCCGGGGCTTTCTGGCCCGGAAACGGGATGCCGATCCCTTTGCTGAATTTGCTGTACTGGCAGTCCCAGGATAGCGTGGAATTGGGCAGATAACCAGAGTATTGCACCGTGGCCTCGTAAGTCCAGGTGTTGGATTCGATATTGCTTGTGCGGCTGTCGGCCACGATGGAGCAATTACCAGGGTGAGCAGGCGTCAGAGAGGGGGGCGCAGATGATGGAGCGGGCGGGGCGGGATCGACTTTCAGGAAGGCTTGCGCGCAGGTGCCCTGGTCGGTGGCCACCCACACGAGCTGCTCGCCCGGCGTGTCGAATACGCAGGAGCGGGAGAAATCAACGGTGCCCGAGACGAAATACTGGCGCGTCTGGTTCCCGCACAGGTAATAGATGCCCGACGCGCCGGAGAGATTGACCTGGATGATGAGCGTGGTGTTATCGCCGGCCGATATCTTGTCCGGTGAGAGGGTCAGGGCGCATTCAGGCGAGGAGAGCGGGAGTGGAACGGGCGTGAGATTCGCGGAAGCGGAGGGCGTGGCATTGGACGGAAGGGAAAGCCGGGATGAATTCGAGCTGCTCGGCACGGAGGGCGAGGCGGGCCGATCGCTGCTGATACAGCCGAAAATAAGGAAAAGGGAGATGCCCAAGACGAAAAGGGCGGATGGGCCGATGCGTTTCGTGAAAACCCGCATGATGCTCATCGCCTCGCCTAACCCAGGCGCGAGAGCGCCATTTTTTCAAGAAGAAGTTCCTCCTCGTCCGAAGGAAGACGGGCCGTGAAAGGACCCAAGACTTCGAGGCCGCATTCCGCGGCAAGCTGCTCGGCCCGGTCCGCGCCGCCGTCGAGCACGACCAGCAGCATGTCGCTATTTTTCTTCGCGCCCATGCGCGCGATGGCTTTGCCCACGTGCGGGCTCTGCCCCAGCCAGAGGATGAATTCCATCTCGGGCCGCTCGGAGATGGCGCTCCCTTCTTTTAACGAGCGCTCGGCCAGGGAGCCGGCGGCCCGGATCTGGTTGAGGGAAGAGACGGAATCCGGATCCAGCAGGGTCGCGTGCAAGGCTTGGGCTCCCAGAAGAGGCAGCAGTTCGCTGACCGGGCGCGCCGAGCGCACCCGCAGGACGGAAACCATGCAAGAAGAAGGAAAGGAGAAATTAAAAAGAAAATCGGATGCCGAACAGACTCTGCTCGAGGGGCGGCCCGAGCCGGCCCTATCCTTTTTTGATGTATTTGTTAACGCGCTCCTTATCACAAACGTCAGATGAGTCTGCCGTTTACGACACAGCCGCTTGCGAGCGGCTTATGGTGAACGTCGGTTGCTTAGAGCAGCCTTCCGTTCACCACCCCGTCCTGTCCGACGCGGTTGGTGACTTTCGCTTTGCCCGCCTCGGTGTCCACGATGGTGCCCAGCGTGATCACGTTCTGGCGTGCGTGATGGCGGTTGTCCGGCGTCTCCACGACGTTGCGCATCTTGACCTTCTGGATGCCCTTGGGGGTGAGCAGGTTGATGAACGAGACGGTTTTGAGCCGGACCTTGATGCCGTTTCCGCGCAGTTTCTTGACCTGGCGCACCTCTTTCTCCCCGAGGCGGGAGTTGCTCGCCGAGCTGCCGAGGTGCGCAAGCTTCTTGTCCTTGTTCTTGCGCCGTTTGCCGCCGGTGCCGCTGGTTTTGGATTTGACCGGGTCGTGATAATTCTCCATGAATACACCTTCTAGCCGTCTGAATGGATCAGAAAAGCGTTATTGATGCCATATTGACGATGTTTTTGTTTTTAAGCCTTTTGAGCGCGAAAAATCAGGGCCAAACAAAGACTGAAAACCAAAAGTCAGCCAAACCAAAGAAACCGGGGGCGGATAAACAACCCCGCAGCACAAACGAGGCTCGAC
>JAZDHB010000070.1:0-3070 GCA_043806415.1 Microcaldota archaeon
CGCAACGGATAGACCAAAGAGGAGATGTTGAAAGGCTTCCATCCTTAGATGCTCAGGGGTCCTCGGGGCAAAATGATTCCGAGGCGGGTGAAAACCCAGTAGGAGATGAGAGAAAACCCAAGGGCCACCGCAATGACCAAGATGGGCCTATTTCGCTCAACCACACCAAGAAAGAACGCAAGGACGAAAGCCATTGTGATCCGGTAGCCAAGTCCTTCCAAGGCCAGCGCTCCACCTCCGCATGCGGCGAGAATGGCCGTGAGTTTCCGAGTCTCAGCCCAGTCCAACCGGCGAAGAGGCGGCGAGTTTCCTCCGAGGCCGATGAGTAACAGCGCAATGCCACCCAGAAAGAGCGCAAGAAGCATGGGCATAAAAGCCGCACCTGGGTTCTGAAGGGTTCCCATGGGAAACCCCCGGCTTTCCCAGGTGAAAATCAGGGCAACCAATAGAAGCGCGATGCCACTGATTCTATCCTTGGTCCCCAATGGAATGCTCATACTTCCTTCCTGTCTTGCAGCAAGGAGTCGTTGTTAACCCGAACCCGGAAGGCCGCCGGCCATGTCGATGGCGGCGCCATTGATCGCGCTTGCCTGCCCTTATTCTTTTTTCCCTATTTGCTTGAGCGTCTCGCCAAAGACCTTGGTCTCGCTCTTCCAATTTTCCAGGAATTCGTCCTCATCTAAGTAAGCCACTTCCGTCGCGACCTTGGCCAAGGCCCCCTTGAACTCGGGCGTTCTCGCCGCTTGTCTGACGGCGTCACGGAGGACTCGCATGACAGCCGGCGGGGTCTCCTTGCGGACGACAAGTCCTACCATCATGGAATATTCGACGTTGTATCCAAATTCTTTAAACGTAGGGATCTCGGGCATCAAGGCCAGCCGTTTGTCGCCCGAAACAGCGATACCGCGCATCGTTCCCGCCTTCAAATGGGAGAACCCCGGTCCCGGTCCCGTGGCCATTGAATCCACGTGGCGCCCCAGAAGAGCGGTTATGGAAGGACCAACGCCTTGATAGGGAATGTGCCTCATGTTGATTCCTGCCGCGGCCTTAAAGATTTCGCATATAAAATGGGCGCCAGAGTAAAGGCCGGCTGACCCGAAGGTTATATCCCCCGGCCGGCGCTTGGCATCCGCCACCAAATCAGTGACTGACTTCCATGGGCTATCGGCGTGCACAACGATGATGTTCGGGTCCGCACTCAAGCGAGCGAGGGGCCTGAATTGCTCAATGTTGTAGCTGGGCTTACGTTGAAAAAGAATATCCACCTGGGTATGGATCAAAAAACTCGGCATCGCCAGCCCTATGGTATAGCCATCAGGCTTGTTGTTCGCCACCGTTTGATACGCCATAGTCCCCGCAGCCCCAACCTTGTTCACCACCAAGACAGGCTGTTTTAAAACCTTCTGCATCGCCTCGGCGATATGTCGGGCATGCAGGTCTGCAGCCCCCCCAGGCGGGTTCCCGACGATAATCTGAATCGGGTGAGATGGAAAGGTCTCTTGCGCGGTTGTCGGTGTTTCCATTAATAAAAAAACCACAGTCAGCATCAACGCCACTCGGATCCGATAGACAAACCGATAATCTTGCATCGATAACCTTCCTCCTTATCATTAGATAAAAGTATCATGAACTGCGCTGGTCTTGGCCCTGATATATTGCTTTCGATTCCTGCTCGTGCTCGGGATTATGAAACTTCCCTAATAGGTTTGTCAAGAGAAAATTATGCAAAGCTATTTCTTCGGCGGAATGATCGGCAGCAACAGATAGGGCTGCTGGCCCGCTTTGAAATGTAGCGTGTACTTGCCGCCAAAGATCTCCGCCGGTCGGTCTATCGGATGGTTGTGCAGAAACTGACCGACGCCAGTCATCTCGTACCTGACGCCAGGCAGGCGCAGCGCCGGGCCGCCATAGTGGTAGTCCTTGCCGCGCACTTGGAGGCCGAGACGATAACCCGGCGGCACGACGATGCAGGTCGGCCAGATCTCGACGTCGAGCTCGACCGGCTCTCCGGGCTTCAGGGGCAAAGGCTCGTCATGGGTGTGATAGGGCTGGTAGGGCGTTGTGAACTTCGGATCGAGCTTGCGGTGCGAAGCGCGCAGCCAGCCGAGCCCGATGGGCGTATGCGGATCGCTCGCTCCCCGGAACAGGACTTCTTGGCCATCCGGCTTGAAGACGCGCAGTACCAGAAAGATATCGGCGTCTGTCGTGGAGGAGGAGACATAGAGCTTCGCAGCAACCGGACCGGTGATCTCGATCTCTTCCCTCAAGGGCGGTGTCAGGAAGTTCACACCGTCGCCCATGGCTTCATACTCGATCTTGGCGTGCTTCCTCGACTCCTCGCGGGTGAGGCTGCAGTCGGTCGGATGGAGATAGAACTTGGTCCACTGCGTGCGGGCGATAGGCCATTCATTTTCGTGCCGCTCAACAAACTTATCGACGTGGCGAACCTGGAGCTGCACCGGTGGCTGCTTGTCCCAGCCGGTGTTCTCGCCCTTGAGGTGGTGGCCGAAGAACTTCTTCTGCAAGGCGAGGCCGTAATCGGTGTAAAACGACTCCCAGTGCGCGCCGCCATGCACTTCAAGCCATTTCTCCCTTGAGGCCGCACACGTGAAGGCTTCGAAATTGCCGCGCGGATGGATGCCCTGACCGCCCCAGTTCGCCGAGGACAGCATGGGCACGCGCACCCTCTCCCAGACCGGCGACCGATCGCGGTACTCCTGGCTGTCGAATGGACGGTCGAGAAGCCATTTCTCCATGTCTAAGCGAATCTTGGCGAGCACATCTTCCGTCAAGGTCTCCGGACCCGCGACGAGCTCGCCGGTAATGCGACTGCGGGGTCCTCGCTCCCCTTGACCATGCTGCACGTTCAGCACCGCCCCATTGAACCAGAGGAGCAGGAACTCGCACAGGATGCCGCCGTGATAAGTGACATCGCGGTAATAGTCGGCCGCACCCTCCCAGGCGCAGATGGCGGCAAGGTGCGGCGGCTGCATCGACGCTACGTAATACGCGTTCATGGCGAAATAGGAGATGCCATTCATACCGACCTTGCCGTTGCTCCAGGGCTGCA
>JAZDHB010000071.1:0-7321 GCA_043806415.1 Microcaldota archaeon
GAATTTGATTTTTTCTGTTTTTTACCGATGTTTTTCGAATTTGATTTTTTCTGTTTCTTCCCGACTGTTTTTCGAATTTGATTTTGTTTTTATCTTAATTTGATTTCGTTTTTATTTTATGATCCGGCCGGCCTCGATGTGCGCGCGCACCAGATGGATCAAATCGCCGGAGGCCACCATGAGGGCGTGCGGATCCTCAGACGTGGGGATCCGCGGCAGCTTTGATAACTCCTCGTTTAGGGAGGCGAAGGTATGGCGGATGGCCGCCTTGCGCGCATCGGACGCGCCCGCGACGTATTCGCGCAAGGTGGCGGCCATGGCCTCGGTGGCCTGCGCGCGCTCTCCCGCCTCCTGGGCGTGGACGAGGGCCGCTCGGGTGAGGGCTTCCGCGGCGATGGCGCGCAGGCTCTGCTCGTCCTGCACGCGCACGATCTCTTTCTTCGCCTCCGCGATGTCGCGCAATATTTCGCGGGCTTTCTCGGCCCGTTGCTCGAAAGGAATGGAAGAGGGACTGGCCATGGCGGCATTTGCGGATTTGGATTTGTTCTTGGCCAAGCGGCCCTTCGCACCCTTGGCGCCTTTGGTTTTTGATTTGGCGGATGCGCCGCGCGCGCCGGAAACAAAGAGCGCACCTAGGCGCACGTAGCCGGCCGCGATGAAGCCGCGCAGCACGGCGGATTTTTGGGCCAGCCTGAAACGCTCCTGCGTGTTCTCCACCACGTTCCGGTCCTTGAAGAGGAGGGAAAAGAACAGTTCGGCGGTCTGCGGATCGGTCATGTGAATCTCCGGTTGTTTTGCATCATTTCTGGCGGCATTATTTTTTCGTTCCGTCCTTGTCATTGGATTTGGCTGCATCCTGTTCGAGAATGTCGTAGTAACGGTTGGCGTTGATGATTTCAAACGCCTTGCTTGCCCCGCCCGGCAGGAGGGTGCCACCCTCGAGGGCTTCCTGGGCGACTTGGGTGGTCAGCTTGCGGATTTCGGATTCGATCGTCTGGCGCTCTTTCGGCTCGAGGATGCCCTTGGACTGGTTGAGAAGAGATTCCAACTGCTCGGTTGCATCGGACGGGACCGGGTCGGAGAGCGGATTCTCGACCAATTGCATGAGATCGGGCTTCGTTGCGCCGGAACCAAAGCCGGGCGAGTCCTCCAAATCCTCGAATTTGGAGCCGAAGACGGCGCCGGGCGTTACGTATTCCTCCCCGATGCCCGATTTTCGGGCCATCGCCTTCTTGTCTTCCTCGAGGTGTGAATCCGCATAGGCTTTCTGGGCCTCATCGCTTTCCCGTATTTTGTCCGCTGCCTCCCTGGCTTTTTCCATGTTCTCCTGCTCGGTGCGCTGGACATCGCTCAAGATGGGGTTGCGCATGAACTCTGCAGAGAGGGCGGCGGAAGCGGTGTAATCAAAGAGCGCGTCGGTAAGTACGTTGCCGGTGCTGGATTCGGCATGCGTGTTGACGGTGGTGAACGGCCCCATCTTCAGGCCGCGCGAGAAACCTTCGGTGATGAATTTGTCCAGCGTATCCTCGAGGGCGGGCAGGAAGGTGGCCTGCGCCATGTCACTCAGATTCTTGACCGGCATTGGTTTGCCGTCGGTTCCGGCATACGTCATCGGCTGGCCGGACGCGTCGAAGAAGTCGGCCTCCCAAGGCTTGGCCTCAAACGAGCCCTTGAAGGTGCCATACGTGTTCACCAATATGGTGTTGGGTTCGGCTCCACTATAGTGGAAATCGAACGAGGCGCCGTTGGCCAAGATGGAATCGACGGATTTGCCTTTGCTGTCTGTGAGGGAAATGGCGCCGTTCGCGTCGGTCTTGGCCGTGTAGCTCTCGTTCGTGGCCGAGTTCGTGAGCGTGAAGGTGCCGTCGTCATTTTTGGCGGAAACGAATTGATCGCCGTTGATGGTGAAGGGTTTGGACGCGGAGAAATCCACGGGCTGCATTTCCGGCTGCCCTTTCTGGAGGCCCAGATGGTCGGTGATGTCTAAGGGCGGCTGGCTCGTGCCGCCCGCGTCGGCCACCAGATAGGAATGGCCGGGCACCAGCCCGCCCAGCTTGTAGGCTTCGGCGTCGGAATTGATGGTGAACACGAGAGGCCCTTCCTTGTTGTAGGTGCCGATGAGCTCTGGCGGCCCGACCAGGTTGTCCATGAGAGGAGCAGTGATCTTACCGCCCAGAAGCTGGAGGTTGGCCTTGCCCACCGCGATGTCCTGGTGCGCGTTGGCGATGGTGTAGGTCGGGGCGCTGGACGAGACCGAGAAAGTGCCTAAGCAGGCTTCGCTGAGGGCATCCCAGACATTTCCCCCGTGGGCGATGTCGCTGACGGCCCGGCAGACGTCGCCGGAAACGGCCTTGAGCCAGTCGCTCGCCACGCCGGCGCTGGAAACTTCCTGCTCGCGCCCGCCCACCATCATTTTGTAGGTGTTTTTCGCCTCGTTGCTGACCGGCGTGACGAGCTTGACGCCCACCTCGCCGGACTTGGAAACGGCGAAGTTGAGAATATGGCCGTCGCTTCCGCCGGGCTTTCGGCTCACCGCGCCGGTGGCCGTGCCGTTGGGGTTGAATGTGATTTGGCCCAGATTGTCGGTCCGGCCCGGAATGGTTTTCCCGGCCTTGTCGGTCCGGCCGCGCACCAGATGCAGGATGTTAAAGCCGCCGGCCCCGTTCGCGACCACCTCCACGCTGCCTTTCTTGAAGCCGTATTTGGATTCGATGGCCTTGGTGGCGGCGTCGGCGAATTTCTGGGGTGAGAGTTCGGGCGGCTTGTTTTCCACATTGCGAAGGTCGGAGCCCTTGGACGCGGCTTTCGTCAATTCGTCCAGCCCCCGGCCGGCCATGGTGCCGGCCGCCTTGTAGATATAGGGGACGGCCGCCGAGATGGCCGTCTTGCCCGCTTTTTTCCAGCCCCCGCGCTTGCCGCTCGCCAGATTCACGAGGCCGACCATGCCGCCAGTGATGGCGCCCATGACCACGCCACGCACAACTGAATTGACGGCCGAAGAAATTTTTACGTCCTTGTCGTCTTTCTTGCCGCCGATGCCAACGCCTTCCGTCAGCCCGTCCGCCGCCTTGTTGATGAGCTTGTTGATTTTCGAGGATACGAGGCCCGTCTTGCCACGAACCCCCGCCTTGGCCGAGCGGTCCCCGAAAGCGATGTTGGCCGACCGGTCGGCCATGCTGATCAGGCCCGAGACGGGCGGCGCGAAGGCGTACTGCTGCATGGGCGGCGGGCCGCCGGTGGTGGTGCCCATGCGCGTGCCGATCGAGCGGGCCGTGCCGAAGTCGAACATCTGCAGGGGGTTGCGTCCCGACATGAACGAGGCCGCGAAAAGAAGCCCGAACGCCAGGGCGCCCACCCAGCACAACTGCATCTGGCCAGGGCTGCCTGCCGTGTCGCCGCATACCTGAAGCTGGTTCTGCGAGGAATCGAACAGGGCGGTCTGGTCGGTCGTGACAATCTTGCCATTGACTACTTTCTCCTCAGTGAACGGCGCTGCGCTGGCCGGCGTGCCAGGGCAGGGCGGGATGGTGCGCCAGTCCAGATCCTTGATGCGGTTGTTGCCCGCATCCACGAGGCCGGCGCACTGGGCCAGCTTGACGCTATCGAGCGTGGCCGGACAGTAGATGAACCTGTGGCTTACGCACTGGCTGGTGAATTTGGGGTGCGGCAGGGTGAGCTTGATGTGCCCGGTATTGTCCGTCACCATGCGGCAGACAGAGTTCTGGCCGATGTTGTCTGGGTCGGGCAGACCGTAGGCCTTGTTCGGGCCGGGCACGAATGCCCCGCTGGCGAGGATGACCAGACCCTCCTTGACCCCGACGTCCTTTGGCGGGGAGAGGGTGCGGTCGATCATGTAGACGTAGATGCTTGCGTCGGCCGAGTCCGGGCTCTTGAGCGGATCGTGCGAATAGTCCACCTTGACGATGGTGCTGTTGGCGCCGGGCGGGCAGACGTATTGGGAGAAAACAGGCGCGCAAAAGAGAAGGAGAACGGTAAGGATGGCAAGCGATTTGGCTAGCGTTCCCCCCCACACTTCCATGCGTGGCTCACGTTCCGAATATTTAAATACTTGCCGTGCCCAATTATCTCGTAGAATCAACCATGGCCAAGATGATGTAATCCGGTAGCATTGGGGATTGTGGAAGGGCCCTTTTCTTTTTCTTGAGCGCAAGAAAAAGAAAAGCCCCCGGGGAAAAAGAAAAAGAAGAAAGGCTTCTTTGTCCGGGAGAATAAGTTAACACCCCCGAGTCCGATGGTGGGCTCAAACACAGGAGGTTCGCGCTCATGGCTCTGCAGACCTCCCTTCGTCCGGGTTCAAATCCCGGTCTTGGCCCTCGCTTCGCTCAGCCCAAGCCCGTTTCGGGCTGTGGCCCGAAATCTGCCCGGCTTTGGCCGGGCATCCCGGTCTTGGCCCAGACAACCGCAGGGAGGGCCTCCTCCCCCTTCAAATTCCGGAATCCGAAGGATGTTTTATGCTTATTGAGCGCCCAATCATTAGGAGTCTATATAAATATATTTTATCATTAGTTATATCTCAATCTAGGTGATTATCATACGAACATTCTTACAGTCTAGACCCTCATCAGCACGCAGTGAACTTCTTCCAAAGCGCCATAAGATCGGTCGCCTGTGCCGTCTTTTGGCCCCATTGGCGAGTGGAATAATGCTGGCTGCGATGGCGTTTAAGCCATCCGTGGCGCAGGCCCAAATCCAAACCAGCGACTGCGTCTTTGTCTCCGAGAAGAAGGATTCGGCCAAAACTATGTCCAACGTAGTCAGCAACTTCGTTCCCCTTTATTCGATGACTGAGATTATAGGGGATTATGAGGTGCGCCCACGCGCCAAGCTCTCTGTTCCATTTTCATACGTCTCTGACAAGGCTGGATTATATTTTGGTTGGCAATTCGTCGATGCGGATGTTAGAAAATGGAAAGATTCCTTATCCCAGATGCGCCCGAGAATCGGATATGGAGGCAATGCTGGCTTAGAATGGGCGTTTCCGATCTTTGGCTTGCGCCATGCACTTGGAGTTTCATTCTCGGGTACTTCGTTCAGTCCGTTTGAAGCAAGTTCTATTATAGGTGCAGCTTTTGCCGGGACCGACAGTTCTGGCGGAGTAGAATACCTTTCATTATACTTGCGAGGTGTCAATGGAGGAATCCTAAGGCTTGAGAATCTACAGATAGTGGGTAGATCAACAGACGAAAGTGGAATATATAACGTGGCCATCAGCGCTGGTACTCCTGGAACACGGCTCGGGGTGAACTGGCTCTACGACAAGCGAGATTATTGGAGTGTCTTGTTCATGACCAATTTCTCGGATTTCTTCTCTCGCATGGGGTTGAGCAGCCCTCTCTCGCCAGGAATAGAGATGTCTTTTTCGCCTAGGACTATGCCAGCGCTCTCCTGCTCAATTGGACAGATCGACAAAAAGGTTTCGTTCAGCATCCGACCATCATTGCGGCTTAACATAGGTCGTTCGGGAACGGACAATTGGTATTTTACTACTAAAATTCTTTATGAGCAAAATACGCCGTATAGCCGGACCCCGTACTATGATCTGGAAGTGGGATTCCAGTATCTTAACCAGCCATAGACTGGTTGGTGCCTTAATAAAATGTTTTTGAAGTTGGCATCCAACTTTACACTACTTCGTCGCCCGTTCTCTCTGCAGAACTTTCACTTGATTAGAGACTGGTTTCAGAGAGATGAAATCCGGTGGCATCCCCCCATCATACGAAGGCATAAAAGAATTGGTCGGCCTACATCTTCTTGGTATCCATGCGATTTCACAACACCCTCACCGGCAGAGTGGAGGAATTCGTGCCGCTCGTAAAGGGGCGGGCGAACGTCTACGTGTGCGGCATCACGCCTTACGACTACAGCCATATGGGCCATGCGCGCACGTTCGTGGCATTCGATTTGCTGCGCCGCTGGATGATTCATTCGGGCCTGGACGTGAATTTCATCCAGAACGTCACCGACATCGACGACAAGATCATCCGGAGGGCAAAGGAGAGGAAGATGGCGCCCCTCGAGCTCTCGGCATTCTTCGATCAGGCCGGGCGGGAGGAGATGGCCGCCTTGGGCATCCTGCCCGCGACGCACATGCCCAAAATTTCCGAGCACATCCCGCAGACCATCGCGCTGATCAAGAAACTGGTCGCCAGCAAACACGCCTATGCCACCTCGTCTGGCGTGTATTTCGACATCTCCTCGTTCCCAGATTACGGGAAGCTCTCGAAGCAGGACCTCGGCAAGATCCGCGCGGGCGCGCGCGTGGAGGTGGACGAGAAGAAGCGCAACCCGGAGGATTTCGCGCTCTGGAAAATTGAGGAGTCTTCGGGCGCGACCTATGATTCGCCCTGGGGGCGAGGGCGGCCGGGCTGGCACATCGAATGCTCGGCCATGAGCCTGTGGTATGCGAACCGGAAGGAATTGGAGAGGGCCGGCATCGCGCCGGAGCGCATGTTCGAGCGACCCGAGCTCATCCGCTCCCTGGACCTTCACGGCGGCGCGCGCGACCTGGTCTTCCCGCACCATGAGAACGAGATCGCGCAAAGCGAGGGGGCGATGAATGGCCCGCCGACGCGGGCGGCGAAAAATGGCGCGGGCGGCGAAGGGGATAACCAGGCTTACCGGCCGTTCTCGCGCATGTGGGTGCACACCGGATTCCTCACGGTGAACGGCGAGAAGATGGCCAAATCCCTGGGCAATTTCATCACAGTCAAAGACGCGCTCGCCAAATGGGACGGGCCGACCATGCGCCTCTTCTTCGCCCTCACGCACTACCGCTCGCCCGTCGACTTCTCCGAAGCCGCGCTGGACGCGGCCAGAATTACGCTGAACAACGTGCGCCGCTCGCTGGCCCTCATGGAGGGCGAGGGCGCGAAGGAAAAGAGCCCGAAGACCGAGGCCGACGAGAAGGAATTCGCCGAATTCATCGAAGGCCGGCTCGCCTCGTTCGCTTCGCACATGGACGATGATTTGGACACCCCGCAGGCGCTCGCGGATTTGATCGAAGCCTCCAAGGCGGTGGCGCGCGAGAGGACGGAGGGAAAATGCACGCGCCAGAGCCTGGAGTGGGCCTCCGGGAAAGTGGCGGACGCGTTCGGCCATCTGGGCATCGAGGCGAGAGTGCGCGCCATGGAAGCGGCGCGCATGCCCAAGGACCAGGTCGAGGAACTGATCGCCGAGCGCGAGGCGGCGAGAAAGAAAAAGGATTTCAAGGCCGCGGACGCGATCCGCAGGCAGTTGGCCGAAGCCGGAGTCCTCATCGAGGATTCAAAAGACGGCGTGAAATGGAAGTATGCCTGATTTT
>JAZDHB010000072.1:0-12262 GCA_043806415.1 Microcaldota archaeon
GGCGCTCGAAGCCATGGCCTGCGGCACGCCGGTGGCCGCGATGAGGGGCACGGCGCTGGAGGAGATCGTCCTGCCCAAGGTGAACGGCGCGCTCTTCTTTGACAATGCGGTGGAGGCGGCCGAGAGGCTGCGCCAGATAATAAAAGAGCGCAAAAAACTCTCGGCCGGCGCGGTGCGCACGGCGCGCTCGTTCGACGTGGAGAACCAGACTGCGCGGCTGCTGGAAGTTTATGGGGAGGCGAAGAAGCGCAGGAAAAAAATACGAAGAAAATAGATGGAGAGAAACTCGTTCTTTCGGGTTGGATTAACCCCCGAGCGGCTGCAGGGTGTAGTTGAACACATAGCTCTGGTTGTCCCAGATGGGCGGAGTGCTCACATAGTCAGCGTAGCCGGGCAGGGTGGCGCTGATGATGTAGGTGCCAAACACGCTCAGGTCAGTTACCGTGAAAGGAGAAATTCCGCTATACACCAGACTCTGGTTCTTCATGGAACGCACGCTGACATTGGCCCCACCTGGAACGGTGTTGACCGTGAGGTTGGAGGCACCGGCAAATGGATAGAGAGTAAGATCAAGCGTCTGGTTCTCCAGCAACTCGACGGAGGTGATGTTGGCGCGATAGCCGATGGCAGAAACCTGAACAGAGTAATTTCCGGCGGAAAGGTTAGTGAGGCTGAAGGGGGCGTTGCCCAGATAGTTGGTGGTGGTGCCCGCCAGGGAGACGGTGACATTGGCACCGGCCGGATCCGCGTTGACCGTAAGCGAGAGTTGCGGAGGCAGGGCGTTCAGGGTCATGTTGAATACGTTGTCTTGGTTCGCCAGCACGTCGAAGAACGTGCCGTGGGTCTGGTAGCCGGTTGCAGAGGCCATGATCATGTAGCGGCCGGGCTCGGAGTCGGACACCACGAGCGGAGCGGTTCCCTCGTAATGGATGTTTTCGCTGCTGTTCAGCTTGCTGGCCAGCACGTGCGCTCCAACCGGAACCACGTTGACCTCAAGCGAGGTGGCGTGCGGAGAGGTGAGGTTGGCGGCCGTCAGGTTGTAGGAAAGACTCTGATCCTGCCCATCGCCCACAATGAGGATGCCGGAGAGGTTGTCGTAACCAGACAAAGTGATGTGAAGCTGGTAGATGCCGGCAGAGAGATTGGAAAAATTGGCCGGAGAGGTGCCGCTGAGGACCGAAGGGCCGCCCGTGAGGGTGATGCTGGCACCTGAAGGGGTGGTCTCGACCGACACGCTGGCGCCCAGGGAGGGGGTGAGGTTCATGGAAAAGAGATTACTCTCATTCTCGATGACCGTGAAGAAAGTGCCGTGGTTGTTGTAACCCGGAGCCGAGGCCATGATGTTATAGCGGCCCGCGGAAATGTTGGAAAGGTAGAGCGGGGAAACACCGGAATACGGAGTGCCGCCGATGGGGGTCACGGTGAGATTTGCGCCGAGCGGAAGGACGATGACGACAAGCGAGGTCTGGTCGGGACTGGGGTTGAATTGGTTGAGCAGGTCGGCGGCATTTGCATCGGCCGGCAGGCGGCCGAGGGTATTCATCGCCGATGCGTCCGAATTCGTTGAGGAGCCGTTCGTGTTCAGCGACTGGCTCGTGCATCCGAACAAAAGGAAGAATGATAACGTGATCAGAACGAGAGATTGCAATGTTTGATTCATTTTGACCCCCCACCAGATGGCTCTCTCTATAGTTGCCCACCAGATGGCTCTCTCTATAGTTGATATCCATAGGCTTAGAAGTTGTTATTTATAAAAGTATATGTGGAAATGACGTTCGGAGAGGCGCTTGTTCATAAAAGCCTGATTTTAGGCGGGAACCCCCGCGCTCTGCGCCCTTGCTTGGACAGAGGTTTATAATAAGAGTCGATGAAACTTGCCTATGCTCAGAAACCCTTTCGCCAAGGCGGCCGTGCTGACGATCATCGTGGTCGGGCTGGCATTGATAGCGGCCAATGCGCTGGATTCCATGCGCTCGAACGACCTCAAGCAGACCGTCGAGCGGATCAGCCTGCAGAACCAGGAGACGCAGGTCATCAGCCATTACGACCGGGTGATGGCAAGGAACACCTCGGAAGAGTGCCCCTACCTTCTGCGCCTGAGGGAAAAAGAGCTTTCCCAGACCTACACGCTGGCCCCGAAGATCTCGGAGTACGAGCAGAAGAACCTGTTCAATGCCGAATACCAGCAGATAAGATCCCAATACCTCCTGGGCCTCGCGGACGCGTACGTCACGAGCTTCGAGGCGGGAGGGACGTGCAACCTCGACGAGAAGCCCGTCGCGTTCTTCTTCCGCTCCCCACCCGACTGCCCGGAGTGCGTGGCGCAGGGCAAGATCCTCGATTCGGTGGTCCCGAGGTGCAGCAACGTGCGGGTGTATGCCATGCCCACGGACAGCGGGCTGGAGCCAGTCAATATCATCGTGGACCGGTATAACATAAGCAGCGAGCCGACGCTCATCATCAACGACAAGACCCGGCTCACCGGATTGCAGGGGGAGGATGAGATTCTCCGCCAGCTCAAAGCGGCCGGCGCGAACTGCTCGTGAATGGAGAGCACGCAAGATTCGCTGATCGGAGATAGCACATGCAAAAAAAGGAGCACCAAAAGACGGAAGACCCGGCTTTAGGCCCCAAGACCCCCAAGCAAGACGGGAGCCCCATGGCCCCGCCCGGACTTGAGCGCACCAAGTTCGAGATGCCGGCCAAGCGCCGGATGGTGGGCATCGGCCTCGTGGTGCTCGCCATCGCCCTGCTCGTCGCCCTGTACGCGACGTATCAGGCCATCTTCTTTACGTACATGGTGTACATGATCTTCATCCTCATGCTTTACGTAGTGCTTTGGCTGGACCACACCGACAGGGAAGAAGAGGAGCCCACGCCGGAAAGATGGCCTGACGTGTCGGTCATCATCCCGTCCTACAATTCGAGGAGCACCATCTTCAAGTGCATCGAGAGCTGCCAGGCGATGCACTATCCCAAGAAGATCGAGATCATCGTGGTGGACGACGGAAGCAAGGACGGCTCGGGCGAAGAGCTGGCCAAGCGCAAAGACATCGTTTTCATAGAGAAGGAGAAGAACGCGGGGAAGGCGGCCGCCCTCAACACCGGCATCGGGCGCGCGCACGGGGAAATCATCGCGTGCGTGGATTCGGACACCTACCCGGCGCCCGACGCGCTCCGAAGATGCGTGGGCTATTTCGAGAAGGACCCCAAAGTCGGCTCGGTCGTGCTTTTCGTCAACACCACCGAGCCCAAGAACTGGCTGGAGAAGATGCAGCAGATCGAGTACTGGATATCGTTCGGGTTCTTCTTCCGCACCCTCTCGGCCATCGGGGGGCTCTACGTCACGCCGGGGCCCATGGCCTGCTACCGCAAAAGCGTGTTCGACACGCTCGGGGGCTACGACGAGAAGAACCTCGGCGAGGACATGGAGATCGCGCTGAGGATGCAGAAGAACGGCTGGAAGATCAGGATCGCCCCGAACGCCGTCGCGTACACCGAGGTGCCGTCCGGCTGGCGGGCGCTCTACAAGCAGCGCCTGCGCTGGCAGCGCAGCGCCATCCTCAACGTGCTGGATTACTCGGACATGTTCTTCGAGAAAAAGTACGGGTGTCTGGGCGGGTTCGTGCTGCCCTACGTGCTCTTCAACGGCCTGCTCGCCTCCCTGTTCATCTTCTGGTCGATATTCAACCTCGTCAAAGTGGGCTGGAACATGCTCAGCCCGTGGCTGGTGAATTTCTTCGCCATGGTGCCCTCGCTGGCGTCGCAGGAAGTGAATCTGTACATGCTTGACTCGGTGAGCATGCTGGGCTTCGTGTCCATCCTCATCTTCGGGTATTTCATGATGGAGGGCTTCCGGCTGGCGAAGAGAAAGCCGGGCTTGGAGCATGCAGCACCCGTGCTCGGGCTGGTGCTGGTGTTCCCGTTCTTTTTGGGCATCACGTTCCTCTCCGCCTATTTCAGCGAATTCGCGGGGAGAAGATACAAATGGTAGGAAGAAAAGGATGAAAACGAAAACCAGACATAGAAAAACGAACAAGAAAACAAAAGAAAACGATGAAGAGAAAACGCAAAGGACCGGGCCCCGGCCTCGCTCGATTTTGTCTGCTCAGAGCCCGCCAATTTTGAGCTTCTTGAGCATCTCGCCCACGTCCTCAAGGGACAGCAGGCAGACGCGCCCCGCCTCCACTTCCATCTTCAGGGCGATGAGCTGGGGCTCGGAGGAGAGCAGCGAGGCGGAGAACTTGTCGCGCTCGACCATGTCGCGGAAGATGATCCAGGTGTAGCCTAAGCGCGCGCTCGCGAGGGAACGGGGCACGACGTCCGAAGAACCGGCGTAGAATTGCAGGAAGTAGGGGTCGGGGCCGATGAGGATCTTCAGGTCGCTCGCGCCCGAAGCGTCCAGCTTGGAGAAGCGCACGGCGTTGAGCACGAACAGGTCGCGCAAAGAGCGGAACATCGCCATGCGCGCCATCGGGATGCCGCCCTCGCGCGACCAGCGCTTGGGCGCCCAGTAGCCCAAATCCTCCTCGATGAGCCCGCGTTCGGCGAGCTTGAGCAGGAGCTGCTGGAGGTTGTAGTCCCCGATGACCACGGACTTGCCGTTGTAGACGATCTTGCGCAAGCCGTTCTTGATCTCCTCCTCGCGCAGCGGCATGCGCTCCCAGGCGTAGGTGCGGTTCACCTGCTCGAACACCGCCAGCGCCTGCGCGGCGCTCAGGGGGATCTTGGAGACCGACTGCGGCGGGAAGTCGGGGATGTCCAGCGAATAGAGCTGCTTGGCCGGCCGCTGGAAGAAGAAGAACAGGATGATGAACTGCACGGTGGCGATCGCCATGAGGGCGAGGTTGGTGGGCTGCTCCCAGAACGCCTTCTGGGTGGTGTAGGAGAGGAGCACATTCTGCGTGTAGCCGTCCCCGAAATCGAAAAGGAACGTGTAGTTGCCGGCCGAAAGCTCGGTGCCGGCGTCATAGACGATGCGGCTCTGGTTCGCGAAGGCGCGAGAGGGCAGGCGCGCGCCCGGCACGCTGACCAAGACCGAGGGCACGCTCATGCCCTGCCCGCCGGACGAGAAGCTGAAATTGAACTGCCCGGTGTGGAAAGACATCTTCTGGTCGGCGGACTTGCCTTCGGGCGCGATGTCCAGGTTCTGCACGATCACGCGGGTGGCCGCCCAGATCTGGCGGGAGTCCGACGAGGCCAGGCGCAGGATGTAGGCGCCGGGCCCAAGGCCCGTTGAGATGGACGAGGTGCGGGTGGTGTCGTTCATGGGCGTGCACCGCTGCTCCAGCTCGTAGCGCTCCAGCACGCTCGAGTTTTGCACCAGCTCAAGGTAGAGCTTGGTGCACGGGCCGGGCCCGGGAAGCCGGGCGGTGAGGCCCACCTTGCCGCCGCCCAGGAACTTGGGCAGCAGCACGGGGTTGTCCGCGTAGAGCAGGGCGCCGTACTGGGCCACGGGCCAGTCCTTGATGACCTGGCGCGTGAGGTTGTTCGAATCCGTGACCTTGAATTTGAGCCGCATCACGCCCGATGAGGAATCGGTCGGGGTGTCGAAGAAGAGGGTCGCGTAGTCGGACGGGACGGTGCCGTTGCCGGGCGGGAGGGCGCCGGAAAGGACGGAACGGACACCCGCCTGCGGCGCCTCGTCGATGAGCCGGGCGATGTCGCGGGCCGCGGCCGCGCCGTCCGACTTCCACCCCCCGTCCAGCGTCTGGGGGATGAAGAGGATGGAGCCGTTCCCGACAGCCAGTACGCTGATCGAGCCCCATTCGATCGAGGACGAGTAGCCCGTGCCGCCGGTCCGGGTGCTGATGGAGTAGAGCGGGTTGTCGAGGCCAAAACCGTCCGAGGATTTGACCTGCTGGCGCGCATCGAACGTCACCGGGACGGCCTTGAGCGCCACCTCGCTGGGCGCCGCATAGGCTCCCGAAGGCAGGAGCAGTTTCGCCCCATACGGGAGGCCGACGTAGATCACGGTCACGCCGCGCGAGGAGAGGTTGAAGATGGAAGGCGTCGTGCCGGACGGATCGTCGATGAGCGCCTGCGGCATCAGGCCGGTCGGGACGAGGAGCGTGGAACCGCCGGGCATGCCGGCAAGCTCGTCGATGCCGATGTCGGAGACAAGGAGCCCCCGGGTCGAAAGCTCGTCCGCCAGCGCGGAACGGAACGAGGGAAGGGTGTCCGCGCCCTCGTTGGCATAGCGCAGGACGAACACCTGCCGCGTGGGAGGGGAATCGTAGAGCTGGCCGCTCAGCAAAATCCTCGAGAGGTTGGAGCCCGAGTAGAGGAGCAGGGCGTAAGGCTGATAAGTCGGCGGCCCGAAGGGCGTGCCATAGGAGAGCAGGTGCGCGTCCAGCACGCGCGCATCGAACGAGGCGGAGAAATTGGGAGAGGGGGGGACGGCCGGGGCGGGCGGCTCGGACGACGAGCCGGAGGCGGACGAGACCAGAAGCCAGGCGACGAGCGAGAGGAGGATGAAAAGGGCGGCCAAGCCGGCCTTGATGGCGAGGGCGAGGGGCGAGTCGGGCGTCGAGGCCGCGGTTCGGGCGCGCGGGGAGCGCGCTCCCTTTTTGGCCGGAGGCCTGCCGCCGAACTTGGCCACGAGCTGCTCGATGGGCGAGGCGGCGGTCTTGCGCTTGATGGAATAGTGCTCGACGGGCGCGTAGCGCTTGCGCTGCGAGAAGAGGTAGGTGTTCTTGGCGATCTTCAGGCCCGAGAGGGCGTCCTTGTCGGCAGACATCAGGGATCACATGGGCGGGCAAAATGGCGCATCGGTGGCGCTTCGCATCGGGTTCGCGGCGGGTTGGCTTGGCGCGTCGAATGGTTTTAGCATCGGGTTCGCGGCCGGTCGGGTCGGGTCGGCGGGCGCGCCTCCATGGTTTCCCGTCGTGTTCCCGCAAGTCCGTCGGGCCGGCGCATCATCGAGTCCCAACACCGCATGGCACGCGGGCGGGAGCGGCGCATCATCGGTTCTCAAGGTATCCCTCGGACACGAGCTGGTTGAGCACCTGCTCCACCCTCGCCTCGGACACGCCGTGCACCTTGCCGAATTCGGAGAGGTTGATCTCGTTGTTGTGCTCGGAGAGCCACTCCTGGATCTTGACCGCGAGCACGGCGTCGGAATAGCGCTCCACCTGCTGGATGCGCACCTGCAGCTCCTCGTTTCGGCCCTTGATCTCGTAGTTGTCCTTGGAGAGGGCGGCGTTGGAATCCGAGAGGCTCTTGGCCTTTTTCTCCAGGTCGCCCACCCGGGACTTGAGATTGTCGTACGAGGAGAAGAGCTTCTGGTAGTCGGACGAGACGTATTCGTCCAGCTCCGAGATGGTGCCCTCGAGGAGCTGGTAGAGGTAGCGCGCGTCCAGCGAATAATTCCGCGAATTGAGGGTGAGCAGGTTGAGCGCGTACTTGAGCATGTTGAGCTTGCGCAGTTTGGGCGAGGCGGAGGGCAGCTGGGTGTAGAGCACGTCGATGGCGTCGGGCCTGAAATAGACGATGGAGAACACGAGCGGGTTGTTCTGGATGTCGCGCGACTCAACGTTGAGGGCGAGCAGGGTGTCTGGATCCTCGAAATCCGGCACGACCTTGAGCAGGGGCAGTCCGGAAAGCGAGTCGGCGATACCGGACGCGGGCGAGAGGCGGCGCGCCGGGATCCGGAAGCCGCGCACCTGCGCCAAGAGCGGGGCCTTGGACGCATCGTCTTTCGCGGGGGATATGGGGGAGATGGGCAGGGGCATGTCTATCGCTTCCTCTTGCTGGATTTACGGGCGGGAACGGATTTGCGGGCAGGGGGACGGGAATGCCCGGACGGCGTGGGGGGCACAAAACGCTCGCCCGGACTTTCCGGATCGGCGGACGGGCGGCTGGGCGCCCCGCGATACGCCGGAGGGCTGGGCGGACGGGCGGCAGGCGCGTCTTGTTTCTTGGGCCAGAACGAGGAGAAGATGCTCTCGACCGGCCGGGGTCCGGCGGGCGCGGACGCCGGCGCCTGCGAGAGACGCTCCTGCTCCATGCGCTCGATGAGGCGGGCGGCCCCTTCCAGGTCTTCAAGCGGCGGGATGTAATCCACGAGGCAGAGCCCCACGACCAGGACGGCGATGGCGATCCCGAAGAGGAAGCCCAAAATGCTGAACTGCCCGGCCAGAAGGGGCAGGCCGGCCAGCACGAGGAGCACCAGCGCGCCGATGATGACGTGCTGGATGACCTTGCCCTCGAAGATTTTGCGCTTCTTTGCATGGACGGGCAGGCACGCGGGGCAAACGACGAGCACGTTGCCCGTGGCCGCGCCCAGGCGCTCCTTGATCCCGCGGATGGTACGGATGACCTGCGTGTCCTGGACGCTCAGGCCGTTCCCCACCGTCTGGTGGCACATGATGCACACGGTTGCCATAAATCTCACCCGTCCTGCAGGATGACCTGCGTGATGTCGCGCCCTTCGAGGCCGAGGCGCTTGAAGTCGGCCTTGGAGAAGATGTTGATGAGCGTGGAGTCGTCCACCCCGAAATCTTTCAGGAAATCCGTGATGAGGTTGCGGCCGATGCCGTAGCGCTCCATGAGGATCACGAAGGACACCACGTCCATGTGCCGGTTCTTCTTGGCAAAGAGCGTGGCGATCTCCTCGACGCGCATCTCCTCCAGCCCGTAGGCGCGCAGGCGCTTCTTGAGCTCCTCGCGCTCGAATGAAATGGAACGTGCCATATCGACCTCACCCAATCCAGGGTCGGCCAGGGATGCGAAATCCAGGAACAGGTCCTGCATGGGCTCCTCGCCGACGATCTTTTCCAGTAGGAATGTCTCCGAGAAATTGGCGGTGGTCTGGAAGGCCATGTTCACGGCCGCCTGCCCCACCCCCAGCTTCGCGATCTCGCCTCGCATGTAATCCGAGAAATTGAGCGTGCTCTGCAGGTAGTCGAGATAGCGCTCGAACTTGACGCGCAGGATGAACGTCGTGCCGACGTTGGAGAAGATGGCCTCCGAGATGTCGGTGGGGTTCTGGCTGGCCACCATGAGGCCGAACTGGTACTTGCGCCCCTCGCGCACGATCATCACCGCGTCGGAATTCTCGTCTTTCGCGATCTTCCACGCCTCGTCCAGCACCACGATGAGCTTGAGCCCCTTGTCGGCCGCCCAGCCCTCCTCGCGCATCTTCTCCTTGATGAACTGGAGCATCGAGAGGCCCGCGAGCGCGCGGAACACCTCGTCGGGCATGCCCGAGAGGTCGAGGTCCACGAGGCCCGAGCGCGTGAGCTCGTCAAGGTTGACGGTGGATTGGCGCGCGAAGTAGTCCTCGTCCTCGCGCGTGAAGGTCTTGAGCCGGTAGAGCGCGTTCTCCAGCTCCGCCGGGAACTCATAGGTGCCGGCCTCCAGCTGCTCCTCCAGGATGCGCTGCACGTCTTTGAGCGTCGGGGGCTTGAGGGGACGGCCCAGCTGGTCGCGCTGCGTTTTCGAACCCAGATTGAATTTGGACTGCGAGTAGGCCTTCTCGATGGCCTGCTCGGTGAGGCGCTTCTGCTCGGGGTAGCGGCCGATGTCGGTGAGGATCTCGAGCGTGCGCATGATCTGCTTGATGCGGTCGTTGGGTTTCATGCCGCCCAGGTCCAGGAGGTTGATGGCGCTCCCCTTGCCTAAGGAGATCACCTTGCCGCCCGCCTGCTTGACCCAGTCCTTGTATTCGCCGGCCCAGTCGATGATGAAGGCGTTGGTGCCCCAGATGAACGAGGCGCGCGTCAGGAAGGTCTTGACGAAATAGGACTTGCCCGCGCCGGTGATGCCGACCACGGCGATGTGCGGGTTGGTGATCTTCTCGTAGGTCCAGTAGAAGGGCATGTGGAATACTTTGGTGTAGCCCACGAAGACGGAGCGGTCCGGGTCGTTGAGCAGGAATTCTTCCGGAGGCTCGGGAGGGCGCACGAAGAAATTGCGCGTGCGCAGCACCTTGTTCGTGGTTTCGACGAGCTTGATACGACCCATGGATGGCACCGGATTGAAAGGAAAATGCACGCTCAGAGCGCCGCCTGCTCCATCCGCGCGTCGGAGGAGGGGATGATGTGCTCCCAGTCGAAGCAGCGCAGCATCTCGTCGGCGATGAGGAATTCCACCTCGACGTTGAGCGCGTTGGCCAGCACGGACTTGAGCTCGCTGGCCTGCGTCTTGACCGCGGCGGATGCCGCGTCCTTGGAGATGCCCGTGGACGTGGTCATGGCGTACAGGATGGCGCCCATGGGCTTCTCGCCGGCGATGATGCGGTTGAGCTGGGCCTCGCACATGGCGATCTCCTTCTCGAAGCGGTCGATCTTGAGCACGTCCGGCTCCGGCTTCTCGCGCTCGCGCGAGAGGCGCAGCTGGGCCTCGGCGTGGCGCGTCTCCCACTTCATGCGGTGCTTGGAGAGGTCCTTGACGTAGACCATCATCGAGAATTTGACCGGGAAGCGCACGGACGAGATGGCGCGCTCGAAGTACTCGGAATAGACCACGTTCTCCTCGTGCGTCTTCTCGGTGGTGGACTCGTAGAGCTTGATGCCCAGGAACGCGGAGGCGTAGTAGAGCCCGCCGGAATGCTTGAGGATGACGTCCTGCGCGGGCGGGATCTCGTAGTCGCCCTCCATGATCTGCACGATGTTGCCCTGTTTGGTGAGGAACGGCACGATGAAATAGCCGTACTTGAAGAGGGCGATGGTGAGGGCCGCGCCGGCCATGCAGAAGAAGGCGGAGATGATGGTGACGAACGTCTGGCCGCCGGAGATGAACACGCCGGCGGTGCCGACGAGGCAGAGGCCCATGGCCCCATACGTGAAGTAGCGCAAATCCGGTTCCATGCTCACACCCGCAACTTATGAGGATAAACAGAGGCGGGGCTTAAAAAACCTCTGGGAAGGTTTTTTAGAATTGGCTCGACGGCCAGCGCCGGAGAGCCAATCGGATAAAAACCTCCCAGCGGTCTTTGGAAAGGATAACGGAGATGGAAAACGAGCTACAGAAAGCTAAATAAGCCGGGAATGCCCAAACAGGCGCATGGAAAATGCGCCCAAGAAAGAACGCCGGTTCTCGGCCATCATCGAGAAAGAGGAAGACTGGTACGTTTCACTCTGCCCGGAACTTGATGTCGCCAGCCAGGGCCGGAGCGTCGAGGAAGCGCTCAAGAACCTGCGCGAAGCGGTCGAGCTCTACCTGGAGGACGAGGACGTGAGGTACAAGCTCCGGACGGTCCCGCTTCTTGAAGAGTCTTGATGGCCGACCATCGCTCGTAAATACCTTTCGGCTCATATACAAGCGGGAGCGTTATGAGCGAAGGATGGACGAAGCCTTTTTCTTTCATGCCGACCCGAATCGGCCTGAGGGCCGATTGGGCCCAATGACGCGGTTCGCCGCGCCATTCGGGAAGAAAAAGCCTTCAGGGAAAAAGAAAGGGCAGCGTGCGGAGTAGAGTTGGTATGAGTGAGGGATGGACGTACCGGAGGCTGTGCGATGCCTACCGCGAGGAGCGCTCGTCCAACGCGCTCACGAGGCTGGACGAGAACTTCGCCGGCACGCTCGACGCGCTCGTGAAGGAGCTCATGGCCAAGGCGGCAGATGATCCGCAGGCCCACCGGGAGCTGGAGAACGCGCGCAAGCAGGCGATGGCGATGATGAGGCTGCGCCGCCAGAAGATCATCATGCGCGCCATCACGGCGCAGGAAGGGCCCGAGCCGGACGGATTGGGCGCCAACGAGCACGAGCTGTACGAGCGGATGCGCGCCCTCTGCGTCGAAGAGGACGCGAAGCTGGGCGAGACGCTGTACGGGAAGAGGGAGGGCAAGGCCGGCGCGGGCGGCCACGGGCCGGGCCCGAACGGCCTGGCGACGAAGAGGATCAAGGTGCTCAAGGAGATCCCGGCTTACCGGGGGGCGGACATGGCCACGTACGGGCCGTTCGCGCAAGGGCAGGAGGTCGATCTGCCCGAGGCCGAGACGGGCTGGATGCTCAAGGGGGGATTCGCGCAGGTGGATGGAAACGGCGAGACCACCAAAATCGTCGAAACCAAGGTTTTCGCAGGTCCCGTGAAAATCAAGCTGTTGGCGGACATACCGGCTTACAAAGGATACGACCAAAAGGATTATGGGCCGTTTTCTAACGGGCAGGAAGTGCTAGTCCCGCACGACGAAGCGCATTGGCTGCTCGAAGGCAAGCTCGCGGAAAAACTTGGCTGATGAAAATGCAAATCCATGCTTTAATGTAAAAACCTTTTGCTCCAAATGAAAGTATGATGGATTTAGAGACTGCCCGGCCG
>JAZDHB010000073.1:0-2141 GCA_043806415.1 Microcaldota archaeon
TGGCAGAATGGAATGTTAATCCTCAATTCTTCGGCAGTCTGCTATGGGTCGGCACTGGAATTGTCGTCGGCGCTGCCTATGGCATTCCCGCATTTTTGATCCGAAAACTATTCAAAGAGATACACGCGCAGGATGCTCCAAATATCGAAAATACCAGGGCACAACTATTGAAATTCCTGCCCATGATCCTCATGGCCTTCAATTACATCTTCGGGGTCCTCTTGCAGGGGGGCCTGTGTGTTGTCAAAGGCATTTCCTTTTTCAATTTTAAAGGCGCATCTCTTTTAACGCCGCACGCCATATTGCCCATAGCGGCTGCGGCATTCTTCTTTGTCCTGTCCTGGTTCTTTAATTGGAAACTATTGCGGATGATCAAATACGACCTTTCTAAAATCCTGATCGGCCTGTCTTCGACGGCGATGATCGCCGCGTTGATAAGTTTAGGGTTGAACAAAATATTCGGCATCGGCAGCGTGCCGTTCCAATCCGCGATCTCCTGGATCGCGCCCGTCGGTGTTATTGCCGGATCTTTCTTTACGGCCAGAGAAACCGCCGCTGCGCAGAAGCCCACTGCTTCCCTGGATAAGCCGTCCGCCTCCTCGCCGGTGACGGGTGTCTCCGAAGGCCGGCCCGAGCTGGATAGCGTCCTTGATTTCTTCATCAAGGTCTACGCCGCGTTCGGATTCGAGCCGTTCTTCACCGATGCGTACATGGCGTGGTATCCCGATAAGAAACGCCATGGTGTATTGCGGCAGTTCGATTGTTTGGCCTATCTGAATGTTTCGGAGACGAGGAGTATAGGCCGCAAACTTGAGCATCGTCTCAGGAATTTTGACCCTGAACGGTTTGGGGAGATGATGTTCGTCTTGTCCCAGCATAACTCGGAGCGCGATAACGACATCTTGAGGGGGCAGGTCGGACGTATCATGGCTGGCGATAAGCTCTTTTCCATCCCGCAACAGCTCTTTGTTTATGGCGAACCGGCTGCGGCCCTGAAACGCGGAGACCTGAAGTTCAAGGCCTGGCGCATGAGCCGGACATTCGCTCTTTGGAGGGAGCGCTTTGACGATCATTGGGTAAAGGTGGCCACCGCGCACCGTCAAATCGCCGATATGGACCTTAGTTCCTTCCATGACCAGGTCAATGCCCTTCTGAAAGTCGGCTTGCTGGAGGGGCACAAGAGCAATTGGCAAGGCCCGGTCCACCCGCGCAGGAGCTCGTGGGTGCATCTGATCACGTTGGACGCCGAAAGGGAGGAGAGGGTTCGGGTGGCGCTCGAGGCCCATGTCTCTCATTGCTCGGAAGATATCCTCCGGGTCGACGTTGCCGCCATCAAGAGCGGCAACCTCCAGACGCAGCCCTCCGGTGATGTGTTCAAGAAGAGGGTCCTTTCTTTGTTTCCCGCCGGATGGCGCACGGCCGCTACCGGGAATGTCCGGGCCACCATGCCGAAGATATTGGACGCCATAGAAAAGTCCAAGAGAAAGGGCGGGCGCCCCAGCCTTATCGATATTGAAAAGCGGACGAGGATCGGATATCGTCGCATCGCAAAGATTGCCGAGCAAATCGAGTTGAATTTCCGGTGGCTGGATGTCTGGGGCGTGCGGCTGCCGGAGGACCCAGGGGCGTTTACCATTTTATTGAATGAGGCCATTCGGCGCCTGCGCAGCGGAAGCGTTATTTACGCGAAGATGCCCTTGCTGGTCTCTGACCTCGCCGATGAGTTACGGATCGTGAACCACGTCCCCTTGGCGGGGCAGGCGCGGCGCAAGGGATACGATCTGGCTTCCAAAGGTGTCTTTATGGTCTCGGACTGTTCCCGAGAGAGGATCTTTTTTACCGGTCAATATGTGGTGTCGTTGGGTCTCGAGCCGTCGGTGTCGAACGTGGCCTTCGCGACGCACAAGGCTCCCCGCGAGCTGCTTAAGGTCTGTGCGAACACGCATAAGGGGCTGAGAGAGGACCTGATGGCACGGCAAGCCATCCTCGGTGTCGAGAGGCAATGGCGGGCAGACCTCCCCGCACGGCGGGCGCGGGACCGCTATGAAGCCGTCGAGCAGCTTATCGACACTACCGTCGAAGGTTTTAAGGCGGCCGTTGAGATGGAGAATGACAAGGCCGTCAGGCGCCTGCGCTACGCG
>JAZDHB010000074.1:0-2317 GCA_043806415.1 Microcaldota archaeon
GGCTTATGAACGATGGTTCTATGAAAAACGACTGGCAGCATGAAAGGTTTGGTGTCCACTATTGACGACCGACCTCAACCGTAAGAATCCGAAAAGGAAAATCAGATACCCAGGAATTCGTGCAGCATCCCAGTTTTTGACGGTATTTCGCTTGCGGAGAACCCATCAACAATAATGCCGTGTTCCATCACGTATAAACGGTCGGCCAGCGGCGCGGCAAAACCGAAATTCTGCTCCACCATCACAATCGTGTAGCCCCTCTCGCGCAGCATCCGGATGGTTCGCCCCAGCGTTTGCACGATCACCGGTGCCAGTCCTTCAGATATCTCGTCCAGAAGCAGGAGCCGCGCCCCGGTCCGCAGAATCCGCGCAACGGCCAGCATCTGCTGCTCCCCCCCGGAAATCAGCGAGCCCGGGCTCATCCTGCGCTCCTCCAGATTGGGAAACATCCGGTAGATCTCTTCCACCGATATACCGGTACTGGCCACCACCGGCGGCAGCAACAGATTCTCCTCACAGGTAAGGCTGGAGAAAATGCCACGCTCCTCCGGGCAATAGCCTATGCCCAATCGGGCGATCTTGTGCGGCGGCAAACCGATCGTCTCGCGTCCGTTGATCATGATCGATCCGGTACGGCGGCCGACCAGCCCAATGATGGATTTTAGCATCGTCGTGCGACCCGCGCCGTTGCGACCTAGCAGCGTCACCACTTCGCCTTTGTTCACCCTGAAATCGACCCCGTGCAGGATGTGTGACTCGCCATAAAAAGCATGCAGGTCAGTGATCCGAAGGAATTCGACGCTCGTTTTCATAAAGCCATCTCTAATAATCCCAATTCTGTTATTCTGACCAAAGCAATGAATCTGCTTTTCAGAGAGAGCAGGAAGCCGTTTCTTCGGACCCTGCCCCTTTCAGTTCGTCTCCGGGTGTTCCCATATAAGCCTCCATCACCTGTGGGTCTTTCGACACCTCTGCGTAAGGTCCTTCGGCAATGACATTGCCGCGTGCGAGCACGGTGATGGTGTCGGAGATGCCCGCGACCACATTCATGTTGTGCTCCACCATCAAGATGGTGCGGTTGGCGGAGACCTTCTTGATCAGGCTCGTAACCCGGTCCACATCCTCATGACCCATGCCCGCGGTCGGCTCATCGAGCAGCATCAGCTCCGGCTCCATCGCGAGCGTAGTGGCGATTTCCAGCGCGCGCTTGCGGCCGTAAGGCAGTTCTATCGTGACGATGGAGGCACACGCCGCCAGGTCCACGGATTCGAGCAGATCCATGACTTTGGCATCGAGCTGACCCAGCGTCTTTTCAGATTTCCAGAAATGGAAGGAGGTGCCGAGCTTGCGCTGCAGGCCGATGCGCACGTTTTCCATTACCGTCAGGTGTGGAAACACAGCGGAAATCTGGAACGACCGGATGATGCCCCGGCGCGCGACCTCAGCCGGTTTCTCGTCGGTGATATCCCTGCCGTTGTAGAAAATGCGCCCGGCAGTGGGAGTCATGAACTTGGTCAGCAGGTTGAAGAACGTGGTCTTGCCCGCGCCATTGGGGCCGATCAGGGCGTGGATCTCGCCCCGCTTCAATTTCAAGCTGACGTCGCGCACCGCGACGAAGCCACTGAACTCCTTGGTCAAACCTTTCGTTTCGAGGATGTAATCGTCCATGCTCAGCGGCGCGGTTGTGTGACCCGCAACCCTCCTCTTTACCCTTATGGATCTGTTAAAGTAAGTCTGCCCTGCCTTCTGCTATGCTTCGACTAAGATTTTTTATTTTATTTACCCTTATCCTCGCCGCGATCTCCCCGATAATTCCACGCCGGAACACCAAAACGCAGAGCACAAACAGCCCGCCCATGATCGTCGTCACCCATGAACCCACCTTGTCGGATAGGATGCTTTCAAGCCCCACCACCACCATGGCGCCAACGCTGGGACCGAAGAGTGTCTGCATTCCTCCAATCAGCGCCATGAGCACCACGTGGCCCGACATATGCCAGTGCACGTCGATCAAGGTCGCAATTCCCAACACAACCGCCTTTGTCCCCCCTGCCAGACCGGACAAGGCTGCTGATAGAACTATCGCGAGCAGCTTGAAACGCTCGACGTCGTACCCGAGGGAGCGCACACGGGGCTCGTTTTCGCGTATGGCCTGAAGTACCTGGCCGAACGGCGACTGAACTATCCGGTGGATCAGGGCGATTCCTGCCAGATAGATCACGAAAACCACATAATACGTCGTCAGGTCGCTGTTCAGGTCGATGATTCCGAAAAGCGTTCCTCTCGGTATGCTCTGCAGTCCGTCCTCTGCTCCGGT
>JAZDHB010000075.1:0-5094 GCA_043806415.1 Microcaldota archaeon
AGCCTGGGTGAAAATCACGCCTGGACTGTTGCCCTATTACCAGCCGGGCGCCATTATTCCCATCAACAGCCAGTATTCGCTGCGCTTGGACCGTTTCCTCAACCGCGGCGCCCCGACCGTCGTTCTTTCCTTGCTGAACAATTTGGTTTCGGCCGGCCAAATCCTCATGGGCACGCAGAGCCATTACATCCTTTATTTGGAAAGCGGGCAGAGCTATACGGTGTTCGCTCCGGACATCCGCTATGACAATGCCGCGCAGAAGGCGGCTGTTCCCACAACGGGCCAGACCGCTCAGTTCTATTCCCGCTATGACGGGCAGGACAAGGCCCAAATACGCGTAATACGCGGCGCCCCGGATTTCTCCGGCTTTGAGGCTTGTTACCAAGGCGGCGGTCTTCGAGCCGGGGACAGCATAGGATTGGGCGGCTCTCTCTCCAATCCCGGTATGGACGACAATTCGGCCACGCTTGGCAGCCTGCGCGTCCAGTCCATCTCGAATTCAAACGTGGCCACTATCCAGGTGTCCAACGCAGCTGTCGTAACCCTCCCCCCGATGGCGGTGGGCATCGTAACCGACTCGCGGGGCTATCAGGTGCAAATTACGGTTTGCAAAGTGCATGTCGGCACGACTGCGGATGACACCTTTGTGAGCACAAACTTTGCCTACTTCGTGCCGGCGCAGATTGCTACTGCGAACCAGCCCACCTGTTCTTCGGACTTCACGAAACTCAACATCGGGCAAACTCTCGGCTCTCCATCCGGCATATTCAAGGTCCGCCTCGCCGACATCTCGGTAGCGGTCGGTTCGAGCAACACCCACCCTGCCATCTTTGATGTGCTGGATGCCAACGACGTAGTGATCGGCCAGGTCCAAGTCAGCCAAGGCACGATCTATACTTTCACCCAGTCCAGCACCGGCAACTCGGTCTATATCAACCTCTGCAAGACCGAATCCGGCTTGACACTGCCCTATAAGAATGCCCGGGTGACGCTCACGGACAATAGCAATAGCCCGAATACCTGCTCCGGCTATACAATACTCCACATCTACGGAATCTCCGATTCCGATGGTCCCGGCCGTCAAGTTGCTGCCGGCTCCCAGAACGAGATGTCGGCCGGCTCGTTCAAGGTCCGCCTCGCCGACATTGGTCTGGCCACTGGAGCGACTAACACCCGCCCGGCCATTCTGGATGTGCTGGACTCAAACGACAATCTCCTCACCGAAGTCTCGGTGTACGAAGGTGGGAGCTACACCTACACCTCTTCGAGTGGCGAGACTCTTCAGATCCAGGTCTGCTATGGCGTCGGCGATTTCACCCTTGCCTCCAAATGGGCAAATGTGAAACTCACCTACACGCCCGCTTCCGGCTCCAATTATTCCACCTGCGTGGGCGGACAGAAGGGCCCGTGCATAACGCCGCAAGGCCAGCTCTGTGATTACCACAAGATGCAATTCGAGGGCTATTACTCCAGCCAATACGGCTGCATCAATGCCTGCGGCCTCGGGAACAACGGCCCCTGCCAGTGCTACGGATTAGTCTGCCAGCCGGGCCAGTCCTGCAACACGCAGAATGGAATCCAGTGCGTGCAGACGGGCAGTACGCCCCTGCTCCCGCCCTCCCTGCCCGACTTCATCACCCTCTCACTCCACAAGGGCTGGAACCTCGTAAGCCTTGGCGCGACCCCGACCCAGTTCGACTTCGGCGGCTCGACCGACGCCTCCCACAAGCTCTTGGGCTTCGTCTATCTGCAGGACGAACAGAAGTATGTCTCCATCTTGCAGGCCCAGCAAATTTTGGGCAATGGATTCGCCGACTACCTGGGCCAGCACGCCTTCTGGATATACTCGTATTCGGACACGAGCCTAAACGTCCAGACGCAGGAGCAGAGCGCGCCGGACAGCATGGCGCTCGTGAGCGGCTGGAATTTCGTGCCTCTCTCGCAGTCCGTGAGCCAGCAGACATTCGGAACGGCCAGCGCCTCCTGCCAAGTCCAGAGAGCATATTTATGGGACGCCTCCAGCCAGACCTGGTCAAGCATTGGCCAAAGCCAGGTGCTCCCGGCTTTTGAGAGCCACGAGGGCATCGTGGTGAAGGTCGGACAGGTCTGCATGATCGGAAACGCCCTCACTCCGCCCCCGCTTCCGGCCGAATCCGCCTCTACCTCGCAGGCGGGCAGCCCGTCCGCGCAATAAACCCGGGTGCGACAATGGATACCTCTAAAAACAAAGAGCCTTCCGGGATGAAATGGCCTCTTATTCTGGCCATCGTGGTCGTGGCGGTCGGGCTCGTGCTGGCCGTCCTGCTGGTCGTGGTGCTCGCGCTGGGCTATGGCATCAATGTCCAGAAAGGCGCGCAAGCCCCGGCGTCTGCGTCCTGCGCCAGTGGCGTGAGCGACGGGCCGAACGGCATCTGCTGCGCCTATGTGTGCAACGCCACCTGCGCAAACGGCTATAAACCAGGCACCTGCCGCTGCGAATGCACGGGCGCAACCAACGGCAACGGGAACAAGACCGGGGCGGCGCCGGCGAACAACTCGAACGCGACCGTGGTCAAGAACCTGGACAGCGTGTTCGGGGAGCCGTCCGGCAACATCACCATGCCCAGCCTGCCGGATTGATGGAGCGAGCGCCGAATTTTCGGGATTGATGACGGCCTGTTCTCACTAAAAATAGCAAGCTCTGCCGCTATCGGGCTCATCTCATGCCAACATCCGAGCCGGCCGGAGTTCTGGCTGGGGAGAGGAACCCGAAAAGAAACAGCGGAATGCGATTCCCCTCGACCGAGATGCCGTCGATCACGCGATATTGGGGTCCTTGGGCCATGTCTTTTCCCATGCCTCCCACCTCGAATGTATGGCCAGCGTAAGCGAAGTCTGGAGATTTCCGCCCTTCGGCCCCCTTAACATAGCCGCACCCGGTGGCATGTTGGACGAAGAACTCCTCGCGCAGGCGGCCCAGAGGCGGCTGCTGGAAAATCTGCCTGGAGAAGAACGCGCTGAACGGGATTGGGAAATAGATCTTGGGCTCCTTGCGCGCCAGCGCGTGCCCGGTTGCCGATGGATTGAGCACGTTGAGCATGCCCGCTTTCTGCAAATCAGAGAGGAGGGATATCATGGCATTCTTGGACATGCTGCTTACGCTGGCCATCTTGGCATAATTTGCCTCATAAGAGGGGGTGCTGGCAATCATGTAGAATAGTTTGAATATCGTCGATTCCAGCCCCCCGTCCACGGCCCGGATGGAGGCGAGGTCAGAGCGGATGAGGCGATAGATCGAATTCTCCATCTTCTTGTCGAACTCGTTTCGGTCGAAGAGCATGCCGCCGTATCTCAGGTATTCGTCCATACCTTCATAGGCTGGCGCATATTTCGGCAGAATCGCCTTTTTTTTCTGGAGAATGTCTTTGAGTGCCAGCGGCGGATAATCCTGGCCTTTTTTGATGCAGAGGAACTCCCGCAGCGAGGCGGGCGGAAGATGGTGAATGACCGATCTCCGGGAAAGATCCGCCCCTTCACCAACACCGATGGCAGACGAGCCGCTGAAATACACCTTTCGCACGCCCTCGTCATGGAGGCTCTTAAGCGCAGAGGTCCAATCAGAAGAGGATTGAATTTCGTCGATGAAGAATGAGGTATACCCGTTTTTGGTCGCATATCTCACGATATCATAGGGAGAGTCGTTCTTGAGGTAAATCCGGTCGGCCGAAAAATAGAGAGGGTTCTTCTCCCGGCCTGCCAATTGGAGCAGAAGCGTGGTTTTCCCGATGCCCCTCAAGCCTTTGATGCCCACGTAGTAATCCGTCGGCTCCAGAATCTGCGAATAGAGATCCCGGTGCGTCTTTATGGGTCGCGCGGCCTCGATCTGGCTCTGGCTGTCAGCAGCCAGTTTGGCGAAAATCTGCTCGTCCATGATAAGTGTGTGGGTGGTGCGGTTTAAATATTTATCGTTCAAATTGACCAAAATATGTTATTTTTGTTCTCTAATATAGACAAACATATTAATAATAGTAATTCTTATTCATTTAACAGAGCAAATTATCAAATATTTGGTCATACAACTGAACAAGATATAGACCAAGGTCTTTTCCAAAAAGATGACCTTGGTGCGCGCAACGAGCTCGCATTTTTTTAACACGTGCTAAAATTCCCGGCGTCTTCGAGCCGCGCGCCCGCCATCAGCCCCATCTTCTGCGCCTCGACGAGGGCTTCTTGGACGCCTTGCGCCGAGCCGTCAAGCCCGCCGGAGCTCTTCAACTCCTTGAGCATCGCGCCCAGCACGGCTTCAACGGTCGAGACATACGCGAGCGAAGCCTCGTCCTTCCAGATGCCATCTTGGCCCGAAGCCTTCACTTTCTGCGTCAGCCCGCCCAGCATGTCTGCGAAGAGGCCGGCCTTGACTTCCGTCGAGAGGGGCAGGAAGTACCGCATACCCGCCATCCGCGTGGTTTTCGCATCTTTCTCCTGCGCGCAAAGAAGGCCCGCCAAATCGCGCAGGCTCTTCCAATCCTCCCGGCCGAAAATCCCGGAGGCCGGTTTTTGGGCGCCGTTTTCAAGCATCTTGCTCACGAAAAACAGGCTGTTCGCGCCGATGCTTGGAAGCCGGACGGAATTGAGGGGGCATCTTTCCAGTTTCTCCGCCCCCGGTGCGCTCGCCGGCGTTTTCGCAACCTCCGCATTGCCGCTCAGAATAATCGCCACCGGATCCACCTCGATTCCCATCCAATGTGGGAATTATGTGGGTTATCGGGCAAGCGGAGTTTATAATACTTTCCCACTATTCTCCCACTCCGGCCAGACGCGGCCGGCTGCATCCCCTGCCAAAAACAGTGTGCTTGGGCGGTTTGCGGCTTTTTGCCGCCGTCAGACCTTCTTGAACGAGAACGAGGTCGCGCCCGCGTCCATGAGCTTGCGCTTGAGGTGTGCCATGTCGTGCGCCGAATCCGCGCTCACGAGCACCCGCCATTCGGCGTTCTGCCCCCGGTGAACCGACCGGGATTCCGAGGAAACCAAATCCACGCCGGCATCGGCCAGCACCTTCGCCATCCGTGCGAGGCTGCCGGGCGCGTCGGACAGGCCGATGGTCATCGAAACCAG
>JAZDHB010000076.1:0-23085 GCA_043806415.1 Microcaldota archaeon
CAAATACAGCGATTACGTGGAGCGCATCTACCGTTCGACGTCCATCACGGCCATGCAGCTCAAGGAATACGACACCATGCACAACGTCCAGCGTGCGATCCTCCTGGGCCCAGAAAAGAGCTTCTACAAGATATACAGCATCATCACCAAGGCGCTCACCCACATCGACTTGTCTAAGAAGGCCTGCTACCCAATCGCCGCCGAGACCTTGCGCGCCCTCCAGGCGCTATGGGGCAACCTGGAAGATTGGATGTCCTGCAACGGCATCCCGATGAACCCCGTCCTGGCCTCCATCCGCACCGAAGTTCATTCCCATCGCGACGAGATGTCCGATTCCCAGAAGGCGGCGCTCTCGGACGGCGTGGCCGTCACGGACGCGCGGGCGGAGTTCAACTCCCAGACCGCCAAATACGGCCGCCTGCGCGCCGCCGAGCTCTGGTGCCCAGATTCGAGGAACTGGCTGAAGACCGCCCGCGTCGGCGGCGCCCTTCCGGAGCTGAAGATCGAAGTCGAATTCCCGCTCTACATCTTCCTCAAAGACGAGCCATGGGATTTCCTGGCTGAGCGTTTCGAGCAAATTTCAAAAGAGGAGGCCGTGGCCGTCGCCTCGTCCATCTTCGCCTCCTACCATCTCTCCTTCCGGGAGCAGCCCAGCTATCTTTTCCCGGTTTTCCACGACGAGCAGGTGATATTCCAGATCGACCTGCCGATCCGCCTAGTGGATGAGGCCCAGTATCTGGTTTCCCACAACGCCCTCGAATCCCCTGGGTTTTCCCAGCGCGAACGGCGCGCGCGCATCGAATATAATTCGTTCATCGAGCGGGTGGCAGCGGCGGCGCGGGAGGCGTTCCACAAAATGGAGTCAATGACCCGGGCCTGAAGGCCCGGGCGTGCGTTGATACCTTCAGGTTGCTGCACACGAGTCGGCCATCTGGCCGACTGTGCCCAGAGGCGCTCGTGCGCCTCTCGGGCGCCAGGGGGCTTACCCTCAGCTAACGCTCGTCGGCCTCCGGCCGACGGCGCCGCAACGCCTTCGGCGTTGCTGGAGCAGAGGGCGTCGCCAAGCGCGAAGCGGTTGGCGAATTGCCGCCCACGGGCGGCAGGTTGCGCCCCCGGGTCATTGAGTCAAGCATCCAGCACGCGAACGGATCCGGCTAGCGCCCCCGTCGTTCCCGTAGCCGGCCGCTTTTATCTGCCCGTTTCATCCGTGGCATTCAGGAACGGCGAGCGCACGAGACTGACGTTCACTCCGTCTTCCTGCATGAACAGAAGCACCCGCCTCTCCTTGTCGATCAGGTAAGTGATCGGATGGTCGAGCCCGAAGCCCAAATCCACGGGCATGTTGGAACTGATGTTTCCGCCTTGCACCTGCACCTCGTATCCCTCCCGCCCGGAATAATTGCCTGTGCCCAGCGTCCGCCATCGGATCTCCTGCGTCTGGCTGGCGTTGTATGGCTCGACCTCGAGCGAGAGGTTGGCCTCCCACGTGAAATTCCCGTCCAATGCGAGCATCCAGGGCTGGAAATAGGGCCAGGTGAGGTTGGAAAAGCTCATGTTGTTGCCCATCTTCCGGCCGTCCGGACCGGTTTCCACGCCGTCCGAGCCCAGGCACACGCCGTTGTCCATCCCGTCCGGTGCATCCGGGCCGCCGTAGCGGGTCACGTCCGCCACGTAAAGCCCCGGGCAGCCCCGGCGCAGGCCGGCCTCCAGATACACGTTCGTGCGCGAGGCATTGGTGGCCATTTCATAGACGTACGAGTCTCCCTCGCGGATGCCCAAACCCGAATTCTTGGCCAATTTCCCCTCCTCCAGATGCGTCTCAAGCGAGGGCTTGGGCATCTGGCCCGAAAAAAGGATGGAAGCCGCCACCCCGATGACGATGAAGGCGATGCAGAAGAAGACGAAGAGCTTGAGCGAATCCGTAAGCGAGCGGGCCATCTTCTCCGACGAGGTCTGCATGTTCTTGGCCAAAAGCAGGGGCTCGCCGGCGTTGCTCCCCGGGGGCGGCGACGCCGGTTTCGGGCCGGTCAGCGCGCCCGGGCGGGTGAGCGAAGGAGATCCCGTTTCCGGGTGGGGCGGCTCGGTCGTTTTTTGGGGCGCGGGCGTTTTTTTCCTAATCTGGATTTTTTTCATCCAACCCTCCTCTACTCCCTCTCGTTCTTCGCGCGCCCGGCCCGCGCCCCCCGCGAAACGTCCTGCCATTCCTTCTTCGTGGCCTCCTGGTACATGAGCCAGACCAGGAACGCCAGGAACAAGGCCGCCAGCGCCAGCAGGCCCAGGGTTGTCAAGTCCGCCATGCGCCTATTTGCGGGCGTCGCATTTAAAACAAATCCTTGCCAGATTCCAGCCATGGCGTCCTTCATGGCATACGCGCCGGCCAAAGCCATCCTCTTCGGCGAGCATTTCGTGGTCTATGGCGCGCCGGGCCTGGTCGCCGCCATCCGGCCGGAGAACGAAATCCGGGTGGAGAGCGTCGAGGCGGACGGGGCTCCGGCCGGATTCGAATACGAATCCACGATAAAAAAGAATGATATCGTCATGGATTTTTTGCCCTCGCCTTCCGTTTCCCCCACGCACCCCTACGCGGCGCTCTATCTCAAGCTCGCCGCCGAATTCCCGTCTTTATGCAAGCTTCGCATCCGCTCGCGCGTGAAAAAAGCCTGGCCGCTCAAAGGAGTCGGCAATTCGGCTTCATTAGGGGCCGCGTTAGGGGCCGGTCTGAGAAGTCTGGGCGGAGAAAAGCATCCCGCACCCTCATCCATCTTCGAGGACGCGCAGACGGCGGACGAGGTGGCGCACGGCGGGCGGCCCTCGGGCATCGATGCGGCCGCCGCCGCCTACGGGGGCGTGCTCGAGTTCGAGAAGGATTTTTCAAACCCGTTCAAGCCGAAGATCACGCCAGTGAAAATCGCGTCCATGAGAGACGTGCGATTCCTGCTCATCGACACGCTGGGCCCGGGCGAAAAGCACGGGAGCACCGGCGAGTTGGTGGCCCGATTCGCCAAGAACAACGGAATAACGAAAAAGCCGGCGGAATTGGATGAGAAAGAACGGGAGCGGGCGTATGAACCCTATCATCCCCTCTTCGTGCATGCCCTGCTTGCGCTCCGGGAAGGGGACTGGGCGGCGCTGGGCCTGCTCATGGACCAGAACCACCGCCTGCTCCAGGGGAGCGGCGTCTCCTCGGCCGGCATCGAGAAAGCGATCGCCATCTGCAAATCATTCGGCGCGCTGGGCGCCAAGCTCTCCGGCGCGGGCGGGCCGGGCGGCGTGGTGATTGCGCTGGTGGAGAAGAAGAGAAGCGCGGCCATGAAGGAGGCGCTGGGGGCCGGCGGCTTTTCCAGCTATGCGTTCGAAATCGCCCAGAAAGGGGTGCATGCAAAAAGGGTTTAGCCAAAAGAACGGAAAACAGGACAAGCAAAAATAGGCGCGGGTCTTTCTCTTCTTTCTTCTTATTCAGCGCATCACGACGAGCGGGATGATGCCCATGTCCAGCTCGCGCAAGGCGACGCTCATAGGCGAATTCTCCCCCTTCACCTCGATGAGGGGCGGGGCGCCGAACGCCAGCTGCAAGGCCCGCGCGCCGATGAGGCGCGCGCGCTCGTATTTGTTGAGGAACGGAACTGCGGTCATGTGCTCACCTTTCATCCCGAACCGCGGAGGGGGCCGACCCCCTCCCCAGTTTGAGGTTCTTCCTGACCCACCCCCCGGCGTGGTTTGGGTCTGATACTTCTCCGCTTGCGGCGGCATGTCCTGGCAATCTTTGGTGTAAGATACCTCACCGCTTGCTATGAGGTTGTTCATCCCGCCAAGGTCCTCTCATAATCAGAGGCGCTTTTCGTTGTGCGGCAAGGGCGGGAATTGGCGGCCCGCACCCCCTTTCATCGATTGTTGTATGCTATGGTTTAGGTCGACAAGTTCTTTAAGGATATCGGCCAGCAGCGCCTTCTCCGAGCGAAGGTCTTTTTCCAGCGGCCCCAGCCCGTTCTCCTCCCGCTCAAGCTCCAGTTTGGCCTTCTCGGCGTGGTCCATGAGCTCCCGGATGAGCTCGTCCTTGTGCGACACGCCGGGCAGGTGGGCCTCCGAGCCCTTGATGTTGGTGCCGGCCGTGTCGATGTAAAGCGAGGCGAGGCCGATGAGGCGCTCGATCACCGAGCGCTCGGTGTTGATGTTCTGGATGCGCGCGTACGGGATCACCGTGGTCTCGCGCGTGAACACCCCCCGCCGGATGACGATCTCCTTCCCGCCCATCTCATAGGTGAACGAGATGTACTCCAGATGGTTGTACATGTACACGATCCCGCCGACCAGGCCGAACAGGAACACGCTGAAGACGCCGGTGAATCCCCAGCCGTGGAGCCCGAAAACGACCTGGTCGGGCTGGGCGACCAGGACCGCGAGGTTCACGACCAGCCAGATCGCGACGAGGGCCACGAGCGTGGGCAGGAACCACACCCATTTGATCCGGGGGTCGAGATGGCGCGGAGCCTCGCGCCCAGCCCGGTCGTCCGCCGTCCGGTTCTCCTGCGAGCTTGCCATAAGATCACGCTTCCGAGAAATCCTGGTATTCCTTGTCGTTGAACGAATACTGCACCGCGTGCATGAAGGCATGGATGGCGTCGTCGTCCAGCGGGTAGGCGGACATGGTGCGGTTCGCGATGTCGATCACGTAGTGCTTCTCCCCGAAGTCGAAGGCCACCCAGGCGTTCTTCTCCTTCCCGATGAGCACGCGCGCGCCGTCCGAGCCGAGCGCGCGCAAGAGGGAGCACAGGAGCAGCGCCTTGTCGATGTCCTCCCCCGCGTGCAGGCGGGTGATGTCTCCGAACGACGTCCAGAAGCTCACCGGCATGCTCACCTTCTTGTAGGAGAAGACCGTGTCCAGCGCTTTTTGCACGGCATGCAGGAAATTCTGCCCGTAGACGTAGGGGTGGAACTGGTCTGAGATGAGCATCTTCATCTCCACGACGGCCGAATCCGCCGGCCGGACCAGCGAGCGCAGTTCGGCGATGGTCTTGGACTCGCCATCCTCGATGAATTTGCGGTACCGCTCGATGACCAGATGGTGCAGCTCGAGCTGGAGCTGCAGCTCCTGGATCTTCTTACGGAGGGTGGAGAGCTCGTCCTCCTCCCCGGACAGCAAGGCGCCTGCCGCATTCCGTGCGCCGGCCGGTTTGGAGAACGGGAGCCCGGGGAGCTTCATGGTATTTTCACTCATCCGCGCTTAAAAATGGTTTGTGTCGTTGAACATGGCAAAAAAGAACGGAAAACAGACGGTCGAAACTGGAGAAAAAAATCGAAAAAGGAAAAGAAAGAAAGCGAAACCGATCTCGAAGCGCGCCCGGGCGCGCATCGAGTCGTTTTTTTTGTTTTTGCGCGCTCTTCTTCTCGTCCTATATGTAATCCGAGCACACCAGCACGCCGCCGCAGTTGATGCTGCCCCAGCACACGTTGTCCTGCTCGTTTCCCTCGGGCTGCTGCTTCGTGTAATCCGCCTGCGCGCTCACCTGCGCCAATCCGGCGTTCGCGCACGTGTAGGTGTACGTGTCGATCTGCTCGTTTCCGGACCGCATCACCCGGGGCACGAGCACGGGGTTGTTCGTGGCCGGGTAGCGGCTGCCCGACACGTTGAATTCGGTGTACGTGCTGACGTTCGCGTCCCCTCTCCCGTCATTGTACGTGTGCACCTGCACGTTGATCGTGTCTCCCAGTTTGGGCGCCGCGCCGGGCGTGTCGATGCGGCATTTGAGGTTCGGCTCGGATCTGTTGAGCGGGAGGCTGCATCCACAGGTGTTCCCGAAAAGGTCCGTATACGTCGCCTGCACCTGGGTGCCGGCCATGTTGGTCGCCCGCAGGGTGGAATAGCGGGGCGAGGATCCGGGCGCCGTGCTGGCCGGCAGCATGTCGCCGGCATCCGAACTCCAGCCCAATCGGGGGCAGTAGTCGCTTCCCGAAACCGTGTCCTGGCAGGTCGCCTTGATCGGGATGTCGTGCGCGTAGAGCGGCCCGGCATCCAGGCTGTTGTTGTAGTCCAGCTGGCAGAAGACCGAGCAGTTGGGCATGATGCTGATGTTCCGGCCGTTGTTCGATCCGGACACCGAGCATTTGATAAGCTGGTCATTGATGCGCCCGCGCACCGCCACGTCCCCGCTCTGGGGCACGGGCGTGGCGCAGGCCGAATCCGCGCCGAAGGTGAACAGGCGCGCCTGGCGCGGGCTGAAGCCCGGATCCGTGACCAGCAGGTTCGACATGCCCGGGCAGCGGCCTGCGCTGGCCGAAGCCGCCTGGATGTCAGCCAGCTGGAAGTCGTGGATCCAGGACAGGGTCGGACAGGCGATGATCCGGCTGTTGTTGGTGCAATACGCGCTCATGAGCAGGTTCTCGCCCTGCTTGAGCAGGTTCTTGGGGGTGCTCTGGCTGTTGGTGGTGATGGTGCAGGAGAAAGTGCCTGTGTCATAACATGTGCATGCGTTGGTGTTGCACTTCCAGGTAGGTCCAAGCCTGAAGCAGTCGTTTGAGCAGTACATGCCCGGCGCCCCCGTTCCGGCCGAGCAGTTCGCGGCCGGCAACCGGGTGTCATAGCAGGTGCAGGTCGCCGCCTCGCAAGCAAACTGCGGGCCAAAGGCGGCTGCACAGTCGTCTTGGCATGCTATTCCCGCGGCCCCGTTGCCTTCCGAGCATCGGGCATTCTTCGGGGCGGTGTCATAGCACGTGCAGTCGCTTGCATTGCAGGCAAAGGTGGGGCCCACCTTCGTGTTGCAGTCGTCGCGGCACACCATGCCCGGCGCCCAGTTGTCGGCCGAGCATTGGGCGCTCGCCGCAGGCGGCGTGACATCCACGTTCACGTCGGCATCACATTCGCGGGGTCCGCACGGGTCGTCGAATTTTATGGTGATCACCACCGGCCCGGTCGGCGGATTGGGCGCGGTGAGGCGCACGTGCAGGATCACGTTCTGGTCCGGCAGGATGGGCTGGTTGAATCCATCGTTCCCTCCGGCCGGAGCGGCCTGCCAGCCGTTCGAGGCCGACGCGCCCGTCGGCGTGACGGGCATGTCGGTGCGGGTGTTGTGCACCGTGATGCTCACTTCCGTCTGCCCGCCAGGCTCGACGGTGATGGGATTGGGCGTGATGCCCTCGATCGCTCCTTGGCAGTTCGTGGTGTCCACCACGTGGATGACATAGTTGATGGGCGTGGAGGCGAACGAGGCGGGCGTGGTCTGGTGGTAAAGGTCCTTGATGTTCTTGGTTGTATCGCTCATGTCTGGCAAGAGGTGCACCACGCCGGTCAGTGTGTTGGCCTGCGTCTGCACCGACAAAGTGTGCGTCCCGACCGTGGCGGGCGTGACGGCCCATGTCTTGGCCAGCCCGCTATCAAGCGATTGGGAGGAGATAAGGTTGTTGTCCAGCGAAGCAGAAGCCTTTCCGTAGGCGTCGATTCCGCCTTCGGCCTTCTGGTTGAGGTACGTTGTCCCCAAATTGTCGATGACATAATCCACATTGGTGTTCGCATTGGCCGATGCCAGCGGATAGACCGCGTTCCCGGGCCCCTGCGCCAGCACGTAAATATATGGTGAATATATCTGGTTTGCGCTTGTCTGGTCTTTCCAGGAAACCGGCGCGGCCGCGCTCGCGGACGGCCAAGGGTTGGGATCGAAGCACGTTCCGCCGAGGTTATAAAGCACGCGCGGACAAAGCCGATGATTCAAGTCTGGGGGTGGGGGCAGGGGATATTCCGCCTTCGTGGCGCCCGGATTCCAATCCGACTGGTCCTGGGATTGCAGGGAAAGCGCCGTATTCGGGCACACCCAGATTTCGGCCGGCAGATCTGCCGCATTCGCTGGTTTTGGGAGAAGAACCGGGCCGCTCGTGGCAGAGAGCGTGGCCGTGGTCTTGAGATTGAGCGTCGCGCCCATGTAATACGCAGGGGCCGGATGGGGGATTGAGAGCGGGAACGGGTTCTGGACGGACTGGGCTGCCCATGGCAAGCTGGCGGCGAAAAGAAGCGCGAGCGTGAAATATAATGCCAAGGCAGGCCAAGCGCCCCGGCGCCCAAACCCGATGTGAGCGATCATATCTATCTTTCCTCCAACTCCCTACTTAAACGTGACCCCGAACGTCACTTGGGCCGTGTTCTGGTCTGGCCAATTCTGTTTCACGTAGTTGAGCTGGCCCCGCAGGAAGAGCAGGTCGATGAACGAGAGCGGCTTCGATACGAAAAGATCGGCTTCTGCCCCGTATTGCGGCGCCTTCGAGCCCAGATCGTAATCCACATGCCCGCCAACCACCACCCGGCCACGCCCCTGCTTGTCGAAATTGATCTGGGCTCGCGGGATAAAAACGATTTTGTTGGAGGCAATATTGTCTTTGCTGTATTGCATCTCCGCGCCACCCTGAAGGTAGATGGCCACGTAAGAGCCGACCGGGATGGCGGATTTGAGGTTGAGATTGGCATAATAAAGTCCTGCTTGGTCAGCCTGCTTGAAATAGCCGAGATCCCAATCTGGGAGCACCGGGCTTTTGGAGAGGTCGGCGCCGAAGAAAACGTCCTCATGCCGGTTGGTGCCCGTGAGGGTGTTGGCCTTGGAGATGCGGATGCTCATGCCTCCGTAATCTCCGTATTCGGTCTCGGTTCGCTTGGTGTCCACGTCAACGATTTTTAGGCGCTCGGGAACATGGGAGTGATAAAGCCTCGTCTCGACGAAGAAGGAAATGAACTCTGGGAAGTCAAGCGCCCAAGTGCCGGCCACGCTTTGACGGTACCATTTAAGTCCCTCGACGCTGGCCTTGGCAACCGGCTGGATCGGGTGCGCCAAGTCGCTGGTCAGGCCGTATCGGGTGGTCTCAAGATCCTTCCCATACATCTCGACCCGTGCAGAGGAGTCGGAGAAGAACAGCCAAGGGAAAGCGAAAGACTGGCCGTGGCGGATCTTGGCCAGTATGCCCCCGCCCTCTATATATATGTCGAACACGCCCAAGAGATAAGTCCGGCCCGTGCTCACATCTGCTTGGGCGTCCTTGTTCAACAGATCGGCTGCCAAGGGGTTCCCCAAGTCATTGGCCACCATCGCGAAGAATTCTGAGAGATTGCCGTCTTCCAGAAGCCGCCGGGCTTTGTCGCCTTGGCCATTGAAGTACATGTCGAAGAACTCCTTCTTGAGGTGCTTGAGCAGGGCTTCCCCGAGCCGCTTGTCGGCCGCACTGTCTACTGGCCCTCCGCTCTCGCGCTGATAATAGTCCCGGTACGCTTTGGCCAGCACCTGGTTCATCAGAGCATTCGCGGCATTGCTGTCTCCGTTCAGATAGTTTTGCATGAACGCGGAAAAGCGGAAATTCGGGTCCTCGAAGAAGGAATCGCGGAGCTTTTCGAGCGGGATCCATGGTCCCTGCCCGATCTGCCTGACATCGCCCGCGCCGACATCGTAGCTCCCGCCTGACTGGCCCTCGTACGACTTCTCGGGCGCCGGTCCGCTCTTCTGCGCTTCGAGGGGACACGGAGCAGAAGGAAGAGAAGAAGCCGTATTACCGGGCGTCTGGATTTTGCGCAGCGGGTTGTCGGTGATGTAATGCTCCGCCAGCTCCTTCATGCCATCACTGTCGATAGCATTTTTCGTGGCTTGCTCGAAGTTCGTTCCGGTGGCGATCACCATTGCCGCCGCGTAAAGGGCGGTTTTCACCTCGCCCGTCTCGCTCTTGGCCGCCTCGATGAATTTATCCGGAGCGTTGAAGACGTTCCCTCCGATGTTTATGCTGAGCAGGCTTTTGTCCACGGCCGCCCGGGCCGCGTATTCCCAAGCGGCGGCGATGCGCTCGTCGGGCGTGCTCGTGGGGCTGATGGCGGCCCGGAAAAGGGTGCTTGAGTCGTACTGCGTATAATCATTGGCTGTGCGCATCCTCGTTGCGAGCATCCGACCACCTAAGGAACAGGGGAAGTAAGCGCTTAAAAGGCTATGGCGCGCGCCGATTTTTTCGACCTCGTGCGAGCTGCATGCATCTCTTGCCCTGGCAACTGGCAAACGCCTGTCCGGGCAAAAAACCCAAGCCGAACCGCCGAGACGGTCTTCCGTTTCCCGCGCCAAACCGATTTTCTCCCTTCGTCTCAGGAATGTTTAAAAACTACCGGGCCGAAACGCCCAGCGGGCGAGTGGATGGCGTTCTCATTTCAGGAGCAGTTATCGCGGTCGAAACCGGGCGTAGCGCCCGAAGGCCTTTTCCCGCCCGTTTCCGACGCCAAAAAGATGGGCGAACCCCAAACGCAAGAGGCGCTCCAGCCGGTCCGCCCGTTCGCGACCCTTCATTATGTCCGACCCTGTGAATTCGATCAAATCCGGGCCGGAAATTCGCGGTGAGCGCATGCGGTACAAACAAGCGCAAGAGGACAATCCTTCGCCGGCCACGATGTCCCAGACGCAGAAGTGCCTAGACCAGTTTTTCCCCAACCAGATCAAAACCTGGTTTTCCAAAGCCACGTCTCCTCCCTCGCTCTCTTCGCTCGAGAACTATGTGCTTAGCGCCATCAAAACCGAGGACATCCCAAAGAAATACAAAGGCAATTTCTTCCAGTCCCTTTTCAACCAGGACCGCGGCGCCATCGTGGTGATGGTGCGCTACATCCGCGCCAAGCCGCCCGGCTCCGCCCTCCTGCAAAGCGACGATCCGGCCGTCAAGGAGCTCGACGACTTTCTGGACAAGTTTGGGAACAGCGTCAGCAACCAAATCCCGGACCCGTCCAAATACGCCCAGAGCATATCCAACCTGCTCGCATTGGGCCGCATGTACGGGGATGCGGCGCTCCAGCAGTCGGCCGGCGGCTATGCCGCCGCGCCAGACGATCAGAAGTTCGAAATCTTGCGCCAATGCAAGCTCCTGCTCGTCGATCGCATCGCCAAGGAGCCGGGCGCTTACCTGGCCGGTCCGGGCAAGACGTTCGCCCCCCACCATCTGGTCGAGAAACCGCCCGCCGGCCATTTCCTGTCCACCCCTGGCAATCTAGCCTTCAAATTCCAGCCTCTCAAAGATGTCACATCTCCAGAAGTTCCGTTCCCTTATTACATGCCGACCAACCGCAGTTACGTGCCCACCTGGGTGTCTGACCCGCAAATAATCATCGCCAACGGCATCCAATCGCTTTTGAACGACCTGATCCTGTATGGCGAAGCCAGTCTACGAGATGATAAAGGCAACCCAGATAACCAAAAAATCCGCAAATTATGTTTCAGCGACGGCCTCGGAAACAGCCTGGTGCACGAGGACAACAACGGGGACTTGGTCCCGGATTCGGACAAAATTGACGCGATGGCCGCCGCCATCGTGCGCGAAAACCATCTCAAGGAAAACAACTTGGATACAGTCATTAAAAAGATTCAGGATGCGCTGGACGATGCCCGCGTCGGCATCCAAGTGGAGGGCAATACTGCGTTTGGAAAGGATGGCAGCAAACGCGGTACCCAAGAGGGCACGATGGCCGCGTTTGTCATGAATTACGGCCTGGCCGTCGAAACCATGAAACTGGTCAACGAGTACGTGCTCTACCCGTTTTTCAGGAAGCTCTCCGGCGTAGAGACCGTCAAGCATTTCGATTTCGATTCTGATTATCTCACCTTCCTCACCCAGAGCGTGTTGAGCAAGACCATCCCCCAATTCAGCATCCAGGGTTTGGGCGCGGACAGAATCAAGGACGCCCTGAACAAGAACCTGGGCGACTCCAACGGACTCTCGATCGATTTCAGCTCGCCATTCAACCGCAACAAGATCGAGGATTTGCTGGGCGCCGCCCCGGGCACGCTCATCGAAGTGGAGGAAAGTACCGGAGGCCGGCTGCTGCTGCGCCGCGACGCGCTGGGCTTCCTGGACGTGCTCAAGGCATCCAAGTTCATCGCGGTCGGTTCGGCCACCAACGAACCGGCGGTCTTCGCTTCGGACAGCGCCCTGCTTGCCAGCGCGCAAGCCGTCCTGCTGAACATGGACACGAACAAGATATACCACGATGCGGTGCGCAAGGCGGGCGTCCAGCCCCTTCCCCTCAATCCTGCCGACGACCCGGTCATCAAGAACAGCAAGAATAGCGTCTTCATCCGCAACATCGCCAGCGACCCGAAAGTCGACTTGGCGTTCCTATCAGCCGAGGTGCCCCAAGGGATGTCAGAGTCCAAAAACACCATCGATGGGCTGGCCCGGTTCATCTCGAGCGAGCAGGAGCAGGTTGTTCATAAACCCGACATGAATGACTGGCTGGAGCCCAAGCTGTTCTGCATTCCGCAAAAAGACCAGGCCAACCTGCGTGCCAAGCTTACCACTTTCATCTCGTCATCCGATCCCAGCACGGACCTGGACTTGGGAGGCGGGCTGACCTACCACCTCGAGCGCCAAGGAACGGATTTCAAGATACAGAACACGTCCGTGTTCTCGTACAAGAACGGGAAGCGGTCGAGTTTTAACGAGCAGGCGCAGGCGCTGTTTTCCGTCCTGTCCAAAGACTCGTTCGGTCGTTATTATCTGGAGGAAGCCAACCGGCAGGCTTTCGTCAATTGGATGGCGGGCCGCAGGGACCGGCCGGGGGAGAATGCGCAGGAAATCGAGGGCCACCCGGTCTATTTCTACCTCAATGATATCAATCGCCGCTTCATCGGCATCGGCGCCTATGCCCCCACCCATCTGGAGCTCAAGGCCGCCCAGCCGGTTTACCACTACGACCGGACCCAGCCGGTCATCACCGTGGAATTCGACCTGTCCAACAAGTCCTCCACCAACCTGCTGCAAAACGAGCTCATCAGCAAACTCCACACCACGCTCGGCGCCTCCATCTCTGTGGTGGTGTATAATGTCCATGCCACGCAGGAGCTCAAGACCATCCCGGCCCTCTGTTGGGTGGATCAAAATGGTAAAGCCGTCTTCGAATTCAAGACCACGGACTTCCCGGAAACCGACTTCTCGAGCGTCACCTTCTCGGACGGCGGCCTGGAAAAATCCTATATCCCCGATCCAGCCGCCTATTCGCAGGGCGGGAAGCGGATCGACTTCGTGGCCGACTTCATAGTCAACGAAAACAAGTCTGACGAATACCTGGTCATGGCCCAAGGCACGTACGCCCGGCCGCAGAACAAGGCCTTCAGCATCCGCGTGGGCGAGTCCATGAGCGACGGCAAATCTACGACCCCCAGCAAACTTTCCACGGAAGTGATGGGCGGCAACCCCGGCAGCTGGATCGAGCTGGGCAACCCGCAGAAGATGTCCTATAGCATCGAAAAACAGGAGGGCCCTCAGCTCATTTTCGATCTCACGGGCCTCAAGCACAGCATGGTGTCCTGGAACCGCCAACGCAACTGGGTCGAAACATCCAAATTATCATCGATCGACTCCGAGCAGCGCAAGATTCCCGATCTCTCCTCCGTGGTGTACGATAATGTCGTTCCCCGCACGGGTGCGCTGCGCTACGAGGAGCTCGTGGGCAACGGGCGGGCATCCTCTTCGGACTTAGAGCGCCTGAACGACGAGTTCACCAAGAACGGGGGCCCGTCCCTGAGCGCCTCGGATTGGGAACTCCTAAAGGAAAAGAAAAGCCTGGAGGTCGGGGGCTACCAGGTCTGGCTCCGCTCCTCTTCCAAGAGCAACACGGCCGGCGCTTTCCCCTCAACCACGTACGACGTCGTTTTCGCGCCAAGCGAATTCTACCAGACCATCCGCGAGCACATCAAATCCAAGCTGGAAGGTCAGAGCAACTATACCCAGGCCAAGGCCATCCGCGAGGCGCTTAAGCTCACGGGGCAGCCCGTCAGCGATGCCAAGCTGGACGATCTCACCAACAATATGATGCTCCGAATCAACAATCTCATCCATAATGGCAATGGGTCGCTTGATCTATCCGTTGTTCCTAGGTCCGATCAGGTTCCTGGTGAGTCCGATCAGGCTGGCCTGCCTTATCTCCAGGTCTCGCTCCAGCCCGGTGAAGCAGGCATAAACCACCTCCTGATCCATCCAGGCGTCCAGATCGGCTGTGCCATCGAATACGACGCGAGGACTGACACCTACTCCAAGGGCTATTTCTACCTCGAGGGCGAGGGCATCGACCCGTCGGTGGATTATCCCTTCCGCTTCATCGACAAACCGGGCGGTGAATTCACCAACAGGATCCCGCTCTCCAACATGCCGATGGCTTTTGCCATTGTGGGTCAAAAGGGAGAACTCCATGTGGATTACGATGAAAGCAGGGGTATGTTTTCCCTCAGTTACGACCACGACCCCGACAAGCATAATGGGTTTATCCTGCAGAATAGCTCCGGCAAGCCCATCGAGCTCGAGTTCGGGAGCGGCGGGCTGTTCAACATCTCCGACCAGGACCTTAGCCAGCCCAACTATTCGGTCCCGCTCTCCATGAAGCTGGACGGCCAATCGGTCCAGGTGGGCAGCGCCATCTACACTTACGACGCCAAGGAAAAGGAATTCATCCTCAAGAACGTCCAGTCCGACCGGAACTTCGTCCAAACCCTGCCGGAAAAGAACAAGGCCGATTATCTGCAGTATACGACCACCGGCAAATATGGCGAGCCGACCGGCTTCTTCACCCGTTCCGAAAGTGGCGAGCGCCAAGATGGGGCCGGCCTGCTTATCAGCGGGGACTTTGACCAGATATTCATGCTCACCGGTCTGGACACGCGCCGCCTGGACGAGGTCAACAAGGACATCTCGCCCTACCTATCCGCCCTCTCCCCCTGGCTGCGCAAGTTCAAGGACAAGGAAAGCTATTTCAGCGTGCGCGAAAGCCTTGATTCCAAGCCCGGCCTCCGGCAGGTCATCCTAAGCTATCCGCTCAAGGACGGGCGCACGGTGGATGTCTTCAAAGCGAGCGATTCCGGGAACGGGATGTGGGATGTCGTGCCCATCCCATCTGCCGACTTCGACAAATTCCTGCAGGAGATGGCCCAGCCATCGGTCAAGTCCTCGTCTTTGCTGGACCGGTTCTTCCAATCCGTTCCGATGCGCAACGGCGGGTTCGGAGGCTGGACGGCCTGAGGGGGTTGGACATGGTTCTCTTCCTCCTCATGCGGTCCCGGCAAGATTCCCAAATCCCGGCCGCCGAATTCGACTGGAAAACCAGCAAAAACAGCCTGCGCTCCAAATCCTTCGAGCAGCGCGTGAATGCCGCGCAGGCCATCAGCGCCCATTGCAGCGCCCCGGGCGTCGAGCCGGACGAAGCCGAGGAGGGCGTGCACGCGATCCTGGATTCTGTTTTTTTCCGGAAAATGGATGCGGCCGGCATCCGCGAGCAGATCGTCACCCCCATGAGCGGCGAGACGCCCCTGCTCTCGCCGATCCAAGCCGCCCGCCTCCTGGCGCTGGCTTACCGCGCTTGCGCCGGCAACTCCGACCTGTCCAAATCCACGCTGGATTATATTCAGGGCCTCGTTTCCGATCCGGCCGCCGGCACGCTGGCCGATTACGTGCAATCCACGCTGGACGAATTCAACCGCCAGGTCATCTTGCAGAGCAAGCCGGTTCCGATCCAAAAGAAGGACACTTCACCATCCCGGGCAGGGGAAGAGAAAAAGCAACCCGGCGGCGAAAAGAAAGAGGAGGCAAGCGCAGAAATCGCGAAAAAAGAAAAACCAAAGGCCAGCGAAGAAAAGAAAAAGGAAGCGAACGACGCAAAGAAGGAGACTGCAAATGATGAAAAAATGAAAGAGGCGGCAAATGATGAAAATGCGAATGAGCCCAAGGGCGAAAAGGGCGGCCCCATCTCCACTCCCCTCCCGTCCGGCCCGCCGCAATTGCTGATCGATGAAAACGAGAAGTCGGCGGCGCAGTCCCAGAAAGGTGCCGAGGCGCCGGTGCAGGCACGGGATGGGGAAAAGCCGGCGTCGCAATCCCAGCGCGGAGCCGTTCCAAAAGAGGGCGAATCGCCATCCGGCGCCGCCCCGGACTCCGGGGTGAAAAGCGCCGCCGAGCAGCCGTCCGCGCCCGCCCCGACCGAATTGACTGCCTTCGATCCCAAAGCCGCGCAGAACGTCCTAACGCCCATCACCGATCCGACCCTTCTTCTCAATAACGACGAATACCGGGCCCGCAAGGATGCGGCCAAACAGCTGGCGTCCTTCTCCCAGTTTGGCAAGGATCCGGCCGGCGCGCTCGCATTTGCCAAGCAGATCGCGGACGGCGCCGCCTCCCTGGATTCGTCCAGCAATGTGCTCATTTCAGTCCGCTCGAAAAACAAGGCCACCACAACGACCCGCCTGGTCGAGATGTACGTGTTTGCCTCCGAATGCGTCAAGGACCAACCAGGACAGTCGGCTTCCCTCCTGGATTATATCGGCTCGCAATACGCTCTCGCGTTCGGCAAGTCCGTGAGCCCGGAGGGGATCGCGCGCCGCCAGCAGATGCGCCTGGGCATCCTGGCCTTCGGGGTGGAACTGCTCCGGCAGTATTCGGATTACGTCGAGCTGGCCGCGGGGAAGCAGCCGGCCGATTTCTCCAGCCTGGTCAAGCCATCCGCCACCCGGGCGCAGGCCCAAGCGTGGCTGGATGCGAACGCCGCCTCGCTCGAACCCGTCCTCCGGCTATTGCTCAAGACCGGCGGATTGGGAACGATCACTCCGGTCGAGACTGAGGATGCGGCGCTCATGCGCTCCCAGGCCGTGGACGCGCTGCTTTCAATCCTTAAGAACGGCGATCCGGCCCCATGCGCGCTCGCGGCCGAAGCCTTAAGTGCGCTGACCTATGACAAGACGTCCCGGTCCGCCGGCGAGGTGCTTGGCGCCATTGCCAGCGCCTTGCAGGAGCGGACGCAAACCAAGGGAGCGGCGGTTGCGCTGGATCCGGCCCAGCAGCGCGCCCTGCTGGAGGCGGCCATCCGCCTCGATACGGGTCTGGAGCCGTCCGAGCGGCTCATCGCGCCCCCCGGCGCGCACGAATACGACGCGGATTCCCAGAAGTTCCTGATTGATAAGGATCCGCTCGGGCTCCTGCAATGGATCTCCACCCGCCCCTCTCTGCTGGTACATGCGCTCATGGTGAGCGCCGGATACGTGCCGGCCACCGCATTCGGCTTCTCGTCCGGCTCCGCCCCCTCATCGTCCATGGACCCGGCCGCGGCCGTCCTGTTCCTCGATCTCCTTGACGACTCAATCCGGTCCACGCGGGCCGGCAAGGGGCCCCAATCCCTGCAGGATTTCGGGAGCGACAAGTCCGTCAGCGACGGCTACGCGCCGCCCCTGGCCGACCAGGCCCTCTCCAGCCTTTATCCCGCCCTCCTGCGCCGGCTGCGCGCCGATAGCCTTAAATACGGTTCCGCGGAATTAAGCGACAAGGCACGCCAGTATCGCCAGGAATACGAAGCATCTGGCCAACCATCTCGCAAGTAAGTAGGCTGTCGCATCATTCGCATCTGTTGGGTGTCCGTCATGCTCGTTGAATCCGGTCCAAAGAAATTCAAGACCAAGGCCGAACGGCTGGAGGAAGCCAAGCGCCTCAAGGAAATCAAGAGCGGTTTTTCCATCGGCCAGGAGGCGCTCAACCATCAAACCCACGTGAGGTGCCTGCGCAATTTCGACACATCCATCCGCGTGCAGGTGCGCGAGCAGGCCAGCAAGCTGGACGACGACAAGCGCCATGTCTCATCACCCCCTTATGCCATACCCCTCTCCTCGGCCGAAAATCCGGCCCCCCAGAAAACCGACGTGCTCTTCGACGCCAATTATTCCAGCAGCAAGGGCGCACTGAACATCGACACCGAGCTTTTCGACGTGTCGGTCCCCCGCTCGGTGGCTTCCAACTACGAGATCGACGACACGCTCTCAGACGAGCTCTCCAAGGGGCTGTACGTGGCGGAGCGGACGGCCGAGTTCATGACCCGCAACACCATCGAGCGGGTGATGGGCCGCCTCTGGAGCCCGACCGACGAGCTGGTCGGGGAAGTGAAGGGCGACGTCAAAGCCGCGCTCAAGGACGCGGACTACCAGATCGCTAACAAGGACCTGCCCACCCTGTGCAAGGACGTCATCCTCAAGCGCCTTGGCTCGCGCACGGACGTCTCGGCCGAAAAGCTCGAGAAGATTCGCAACAGCCTCGAGAAGCTCTCCAAATGCCCCATCCAGGTGCAGAGCTACTCGGACCACTGCGGCGTGCCCGGGGCCGGCAGCCTTTCCGGGGACGGGTTCTCGTCGGCGGGCGTGCAGACCAAGTGGCAGGCCGTGGACGACGACCTGCTTAACCAGAACCTGCTCCTGACCATGCACGAGGCCGACTTCGTGAAGGAGCGTTTTGGCGTCCAGTCCAACTGCTCGATCTATTACGATTCGCGCTACTGGTCCTATGGCACGGGCCTGGGGATCCTGCTGGACCAGGCCAGCATCCACGCCAAGACCATCGACGGCGTCTTCCTCTCCCCGTCTCCGGATCCGCGCTACTCGGTGCTGCCGGTCGACACCTATGTCGACAACATGAAGTCGGCCAGCGGCCGGTACAACAACGGGGCCGATTACCGCCCTTCGGTCCAGAAAGTCAAAGACGAGCTGGACGGAATCCATTCAGACCTTCAAAAGCTCTACTCCCAAACCATCGAGTCGGCCGGTGCCGACCTCTCCGAGAAAGGCATCGACGCGGCCTTCGCGCGCCTGTATTCGTCCGACTCGGCGTTCCGCTCCGGGCTGGACGATGCCCATAAGCGCCTCCTCTCCTTTCAGGTCAAGTATGCCACCGCCCGCCGCTACGGCCCCGGCGGCGACGAGTATTCGGCCAAATCGGTCGCGCCCATGGCCATTGTCAAGAACGTCTTCGGCTCGTCCGACGCGCTGCCGGCCGGCGAGGCGGCCGGCTACATGGCAGCGGACTACGCCATGAACTACATCGGCCGGGGCATCACCATCTCCCTGCCCGCCAATCTTACCCTGCAGAAGGCCGACTACGTGGTGGACCAGAAGACCTCCAAGGTCGCGATGGGCATCAACTCAAATCCCAACTCGGGCGAGGCGAGCGTGCTGGTGCAGGTCAGGATGGACAAGGCCAAATCCATCGTGGAGGAGGATCCCGACCAGATGAGCCAGGACATCCGCCGGGCGCTCGAGCCGGCCCTGGCCGAGCAGGGCGCGCGCATCGACCCGCGCAGCGGCGTCCGCTTCAGCGATGACGGGCAATACCGCATCTATTCGGTGCCCGTGCTCAAGGATTTCACCATCACCTCTCGGGAGCAGGTCAAATCCCTCCATCTCATTATCCAGGTCCCCACCACGTTCTATTCCACGGGCGACGAGCGGCTCACGGTGCTCGATCTATCGGCCCGCGTGTCCGACGTGGGGGATCCGAACTATGTTCCTCCCACAGTGGTGCCCTCCAATTTCCGCTTCGGCCTGAGCGGGGGCCTGAGCACCACCTGGCTGAGCGGCACCACCAAACAACTTGGCAAGGGCGGCACCATCAACAACTGGAACAGCCCGAAGGAGGATCCGATCGGCGAGCGAAACCAGAGCGCGGGCGGCAACCTCGATTTCTACTCCATGGTCGGGTACAATCCGATGAAGGACCTGTTGCACTGCTATTTCGGAACCTACTGGAGCGATCGGCACCAGCGTCCAGAATACTGGCTCGGCCGTGGCCTGTTCGATGCGGACGCAAGCCCGCTTATCGCGGCCTACCGGGCCGGCCAGTATGCCTCGACCGACCTCTTCAAATCCGCGGCCCTCGGCATCTTCGAGCAGAACGTGGACAGCTATGTCAAGAACGGCTACACCGCCAACCTTTTCGACGAGCTGTCGGCCCACCCCTACATGAAAGACAAGCCCAAGGATTTCCTGGACAGCCTCGGCAAGATCCGCGAGTGGTCGCCCATGCACGCGGATCTCTCCCGCTGGTCCCTCTACCAGGGTTTCCTCCTGAGCCTCAAGATCGGCCTGGACCCCAAGGTGCCGGAGCAGCAGAAGCTCCTGAACGTCATCGACGATGAAATCAAGTATGCCAAGGCCCGGTACATCTCCACCCCCGTCAATGCGCTGGCCCCCGACTATCTCTCGGGCGTGGCGATGCTGGGCGACATCTACGAATCGCTCATGCGCATCAACCAGGCGGCACGCGAGCAGGGCCTGAGCGCGATCTTCTTCTTCGACGAGCCGGTGGCCGGGCGCGAGAGCCGCCTGCGCCTGACCTTCTCGCGCGGCATCGGGCCAAAGGACGAAAATTATTTCAGCCAGGTCATCACCCATCCGGGCGCCTCGATGGCGCTCAAGGTCAACAACGGCACCATGCTGATGCTCGACTACATGGTCAACCTCTACAAAAGTAAGGGCGACAAATCCGTCTTCCGTTTCGATTTCTACGCCGAGATCAACCTGAACTTCGCGCAGAATTTCAAAAAGTACGAGTACAATTCCGCCGTGCAGCAGGCCTTCTCCCGCGCGAACACTGCCCAGCCCATGGGCGTGTACGACCTGTTCCTCGAGCACCATCAGGATCCGGACAACCTCAATTTCTACGCGCTCTCACAGGCGGCCCAGACCCTCAAGGACAATCTTGGCGCGGACGACGTCGACGGGCGCACGATGTGCAACCGGCTCATCGCGCTGTGCGACGTCAACAATCCCGACGTCTCCAACCGGGGCAAGCAGGTTTCCGACCTGATCACTTCCGATAGCGGCCTGCGCGAGCACATCCTCTCCCCCATGTACCTAGGCGGCGAGACCTCGGACACCGAGGCGGTGGAAGGCAATTATGTCAACGGCCTGGCCCAGTACGTCGGCCGCGACTACCTGCCGATCGGCACCCCGGTTCCCTTGCCGGTGCTGGGCGTCACATTCCATTTTGAAGAGGACAAATCCTCGCTCGGGGGCCTCCTGCCCCAGTTGGGCGTGGATCCCCAGAGCGCCGCCCTCCGCCTCGACATCCGGGGCATGCTGTGCGCGCCGGGCGCCCTGACCGCCCTGCTTGCCTCCCCCTTCGTCCCGAACGGGAGCGTCGCGGCGCAGGCGATGGACCAGTCTGCGCAACTGTTCCGCAATCCCATCCCGCCGCTCCTCTTCCAAATCCAGCTTGACCGCGCCTTCGAGGTCAGCGCCAATTACGGCCTTCAGACCGGCCTCTACCTGGCCGGCGACGCGAGCGCGTTCAGGCTCAGCCACGTCGGGGTGTCCGTCGAGCAGGACGTCCGGGTTCCCGGCCTCAACACGCTCGTGAGCCTCAACACCACGGGCAGTTTCAGCGGGCTGGCCATCGGCCGTCTGGCCCCGTCGGCCCAGGCTTCGCTCTCGACCTACACCCAAATCACCAAGAACCTCAACGTGGGCACCGTGCTCTACGGCATGATCCGGGACGACCCGTTCGGCACCACGTTCGCTCCCGGCTTCAACCTCCAGTTCCAGTACGTCTTCGGCGGCAAGAGCGCGCCCGCCATCAACGACCCATACGCCAAAATCAATCTGGACAACCGCCCGCAGATCGAGCGCAAGCTTTTCGGCGGCCCGAAGCCGTCCGATGGCAGGGAGGAGAATCCCTAATAAGGAAAGAGGGGAATCCGTAATGATGAAAATGAGGTGAATCCCATGGCATCATCCAAAAAACCCCGTCCGCCAATCAAAACGGGACGGGCCGCCCGGGAGGATTCGTTCCGCTCCGCGGCCGTCCAGGCCGCCTCGTGGCTGCGAGCCGCCATGCGCGCGCAAGGGGTGAGCGAAGGGGCGACCACGTACCAGTTCATCCTCAACCAGCTGCCCGCCAAGATGGGGCGGTCGGCCCCCCGTCAAATCCCGAACATCGGAGGCGAGCCCTTCCGCCCCTCCGTTGCCGCCCGGAAGATGGATGCCATCGCCGCTTCGCTGGCCGCCCGGCTCGAGCGCCTTTGCGCCGACTCGCTCATCCCCCTCTCGCAGGCGGACCATGTGGTCGACGAGCTTTCCATGGAGCTGATGAGCGAAATCTCGGGCAACTCCGCCACCCTTCCGGCCACCCCGGCCGTCCCATCCCCTTCACCGATTCCGACCCGCCCGGCGATCCAAAATCCGGCGCGCGCCCAAAGCCCGGCGCGCTCCGGGCCCGGCGTGCGCAAATTCAAGCCCATCCCGCAAATGCCGTCAGCGGAACAAAACAAGGCCTCTCCGCTCTCCCGGAAGCCGCCCACGCCGGCCGCGAAATCGGAATCATCCGGGCGCGCCGGCAAAGCCAAGCCCCGCCTCTCCGTCCCGATCCGCTCCCTCGTCCCCGCGCGCTCCTCCAAAGCACAGGAGCAGATGCAATACGACGAGCGGCTGCAACGCCTGGTGGCCGATTTGCGCCAGCTGCTTGCGAGAGGGCCCAAGCTCTTCGGCCCCCTCCCCGCGCACAAGCGCGAATACGTCGAGCAGCTGCTCGCGCTTATCGAGGATCACGAGCAGCGCTATCGAGCCCGGCAGGTCCCGGCGCCCTTCCGCTTCAGCCCGGACGAGAAGCAGGAGCTTGAGGATTTCTGCCCGGCTTTCAAATTGAGGGGCTTGGAATGGCTGCAGACCGAAGGCCCGGGTGCGACGGGCTAAAACGATCTTTCGAAAGAATGCAAGACGCATCCCGGCATTTCGCCGGTCCTCCGAGCGATGCCATAGACGTCTTTTTTAATTTCTCTTTCCAAGGAATTATGCTTCTTCGAAGGACCCGTAGTCGAATGGTTACACGGTCGGCTGATGCCGACCTGCCATCAACGCTTCGCGTTGATGGAGGCGCTCGCTCGACACGCGGCATCGAAAAGAGTATTAAATCGTTCAAACAGATAGCATCCCGTAATGGACCCGTAGTCGAATGGTTAAGACGCTCGCTTGACATGCGAGAGATTCGGAGTTCGATTCTCCGCGGGTCCAAGAAACTTTTTTATGAATACAAAAATTATCCCCGTGCGAAAAAACTTTCATGCAAAAACGTTCCAGCACAAGAAAAGAACGAATGAAAATAAACCAATTAAAAAGAAGTTCGCAACCGCCAAAAAGCGGTTGCGCTTGTTTTTCGCTCACTGTTTCGTGTGCAGCAGCACCGAAGCCGGCTTCCTGAACACGTTGCCCAGCTTGATGCCCACGAGCGCCTGCGCGCCCTTGCCCTGCGCCAGGTCCGCGAGCCGCTGGGTGATGATGCCGTCGAATACGACCGCATACA
>JAZDHB010000077.1:0-38921 GCA_043806415.1 Microcaldota archaeon
GAGTATGGGGATTGTAGTGAAGACAGGAAGTTCCAGATGGTTCCAAACAACGAAATCCAGAAAAATATCGTCGATAAACTGGACCTGTCAAGATACGTGCCGGTTCTCACTACAAAGCCGAAATGAGTTCAGAAACACAGGCTATGGGTCCTGTCCAATATATCGAGAAATCCCGTCCGGCAACCAAAACGCTGGCCGTCAATCCGGTGCTGGATGCCTTACTGGACGTTCTGAGAGACCCCAAAGGCATATACACGGATGCGCAAAAGCTTCAGACGCTAAAGGACATCCAAAACCTCTATTCCACGTCCACTATCACGAACGAGGACGTCGGCCAGACCCTGCAGGTGTTTGCCGACCTTTTATCGCGCAGCAGCAAGGTGGGCGACGAAGTCAAGAGTACGACCTGCGATGTAATCTGGCGTTTTGGAAGATACTTCGACGAAACCCACGATACGTTCGCTTTGAGCACGCTCGCCGGGGTTATCGGGGATACTGGCCAAAGCGTATCCCTGAGGCTGAGCGCGATTAATTCTCTCTTCAATTTATCAACGGGTCGCACGCTTTCAGAAGCATCGCTCAACGCATTTCTTCCCACCCTCCTATCCATCCTAAATGATGCGCACGAAAACCGCGAGGTCGTCGCATCTGCCCTGACCATTGCCGCGCTTGCCTTCCATTGGGTGTCTGGTGTATTCAAAAACTTGAGCGAAGAACAGGTCCGTCAGCTTCTCGACGCCACCTGTCAGGCAGTCAATAATTTCTCCTATGATGCAGGTGTCTGCGGTTATGCCGCGCATTCCATCTACGCGTTTTTCAACTCCGCTTATGGTAAAGTCACCTACGGGCCGGACGACACGAAAAAGGCGCTTGCCGCATTGTCGGGAATTATTGACGCAAATCCAGATGCATCCGGCTCGGTCGGTTCCTTCGGCTCGTTCAACGCCTTCGATGCGCTCGGGATGATTTTTTACGGCCGGACCGAGGTCGACAATTCTTCAGCCGTGGTCGACAATTCAGATGTCAAACAGACGCTGGGCATCCTCAAATCCTACTGCCAGAAAGCACCACAACCCTTGGACAATCTCTCCCGTGTTATCGTCCCTCTTACGACTCCAAACAGGATCCTTCTCCTATATGACGATATCACCGACATCACGGACCTTCTGGTGCAATTTATTCCAAACTCAGAATTTGATTATTATCTCATACCGGTCATCATCAATCTTACCAAACCCCGCCGCCTCCCATCCCCCCAGATTGACCGGCTGCTGGCCAGATTGGACAAAGCCAAAGAGGATGGACAGGCCGACCCCAATGTTCTGGATCTCACCACCCTCCTGCTCCTCGCGCTGGAGCCCGCGCGCATGGTCAACCTCAAATACAGCTCCAGATTTGATTTGGATGCCACTACGTTCGGCAGTATGATCGCAAAAGCCCCCGACTGGCCCTGCCACATCCAGCCGCCTGACGAGCCCGGAGGCGCTGCCTCTGAACAAAAGGTGCATTATATCCCAGACCTCCAAGCCATCATTCAGCTGGCGAAGGACCATCCAGGCGAGCATCGGGCCCAGACCCTGTATGAGGGAGCCGGCTGGGTGTATGACTCCATCCACACTTCCAAGTATTATGACTATCTCTTCCGCTTCCTCACCGGCCAGATCAATATCTCCAATAAGGAACTTTTCATCAACTTCCTGGGCACGCGGGGATGTTTCGACTCGTTCGTAAGAAGTATCGATGCAACGGCCGACGCAGCTTTCAATGAACATGGCGGCACCCCGGAGAAGAATTACTCGGACGGCGAAATATTCTTCCTTTCCATCCAGCCCGGCAACACCGACGAGCTGGCCCGCATCCGAAAATGGCTGGGCGAGCATATCAAGGACGGGAATAAGCCGTTCCTCTCTGCCCGGAAGTTTTCGATGTTCATGTTCAGCATGCACGGCTCTCCAGAGAGAATGGTGATGAACATCGGAGAGGGGGGCGGACAAGTCGGTATAACAGATTACTCGAAGTATCTTATCCTGCGCGACAACCCCGAATTTCTCAAAATCATCGGACAGGACTGGATTGAGCCTCCTTCCTCAAGTCTGCCATATTATTACCCCGTGGGCGTGAACAATGCCTGCGCGACGGGACTGGGGGATTACACCTCCCTCGCGCAGGCCATGGCCGACAATGTGCCAGCCGTCGTGGTGGCTGCCACCACCACGGCGTATGCTCTTGATCACCTTCCTTTCAAAAAGACCCAAAAAGGCTGGACCCTGGAGCTTTTGGAAACAGCTGGGAATTATGAAAATTTGACCAACCCCAAAGTTTTCTACCCCCGCTCGACGACTGGTGTATGGGACGATTTCCATCTGACCGAATCCGGCTTGCTTCCGAATTTCCCCAATCCATTCAGCGGCTACACCCAAATCCTGTTCCATCTCTCCAAGGCCGGAAACGTTTCCATCGAGATTTACGATTCCTCCGGCCAAAAAGTGGCCACTCCGCTTGAGAGCAGCCCGCGCCAGGCCGGAGAAGATTCAATCCTCTTCGAGTCGGGCGCAATGGCGAACGGGAATTATTTTGTGCGCCTCAAAGTGGATGGGCAATATGTTTCCAAAGCCCTTCCAATCGAGAAGGTCAGATAAACGAGGGCGGCCCATCCATTTCTTATTCTTTCATCCTGAAATGAGCTTAGATGGTGATACCATAGACACGCCCGCGCTCGAACAGCACCTCAAATCCCTGCCCAAAGACCTCGCGAAGCTCATCCTTGCCTTCTCGCAAATCTCCATGGACATGCAAACCCAGTTCCCGAAATATCTGAGCGGGGCATTCGGGAACAAGAACAAATATGGGGAGGCCACCGCCAAGCTCGACCAATGGGCCAATGGGCATTTGTGCGACGCGCTCATCAAGACGGGGCTGGTGCGCACGATCCACAGCGAAGAGCTCGTCCAGCCGCTTTACCACAACGATACTTCTCCTTTTGTCATCACCCTCGACCCTCTCGACGGCTCCTCCAACATCGTCACCAACAACTCGTTTGGCATCATCCTGGGCATTTACCGCGATGATTTGCCCCAGACTGGGCGCCAGCTCACGGCCGCCGTGTACAAGCTCTACGGCCCGGTCAACACGCTCGTCTATTCGGCCGGGAACGGCATGGGAGTGCACGAATTCGTCAAGCACTATCACGACGACGGGACGGCGCAATTCCTGCTTCTGAACGAAAACATCCAACTGCCCAAGAAGGGCGAGGTCTTCGGCATCGGGGCAAATCCAGATGAATGGGATCCGAAATTCCGCGCCTTCGCCAAGCAGCTCGTATCGGCTCACCATCTCAAGACGCGCTACTGCGGCTCGTTCGTGGCCGATTTCTCGCAGGTGCTGCACAAGGGCGGATTTTTCTCTTATCCGGCCACTTCCAAAAGCCCGGAAGGGAAATTCCGCCTCTATTACGAGTGCATTCCGCTCTCCTACTTGTGCGAGGAGGCGGGCGGCCTGTCCTGGGACGGCTCGTCATCCGGTTCGTCCGTGCTCGACCGGGGGGCCGGCGATGCGGACGCGCGCTCGCCTCTTTACCTGGGCAACAAAGAGCTCGTCGAAAAACTCAAATCCGCCATGAAAAACTGAAATCCATGTCATTGTCTTATATGAAACACCATATTTAAGAGGGAAAATTCATCCTATCCAGCATATCGACCCAGCCAATGCGATGCGAGGTGTGCATTATGTCCAAACCCAAAATCGTCCTAGCGTATTCCGGAGGCCTCGATACCTCCGTCATTTTGCACTGGCTGGTGCATGCCAAAGGCTACGACGTCGTGGCCTACATCGCCGACATCGGCCAGAAGGAGGACTACGAGGCGGCCAAGAAGAAGGCCATGGACTGCGGCGCCACCAAAGTCATCATCAAGGACCTCAAGGCGGAATTCGTCACCGACTACATCTTCCCGGCCGTGCAGGCCAACGCCATTTACGAAGAACGCTACCTTCTGGGCACGTCGCTCGCGCGCCCGCTCATCGCCAAATACCAGATCGAGGTGGCGATCGCCGAGAACGCCGAATACGTGAGCCACGGCGCCACCGGCAAGGGCAACGACCAGGTGCGCTTCGAGATGTCCTACCTGGCCCTCAAGCCCGACATCAAGATCCTCGCCCCCTGGAAGACCCAGGACTGGCTGGACGAATTCAAGGGCCGCGATGACATGATCGCCTATGCCAACAAGCACGGCATCCCGATCCAGGCCACCTCCAAGAAGCCCTATTCCGAGGACGAGAACCTCATGCACATCTCGCACGAGGCCGGCATCCTCGAGGATCCGGCCCACATCCCGGACGAGTCGGTGTATTCGCGCACCGTCTCGCCCAAGAAGGCTCCGGACAAGAGCACGCTCCTTGAGATCCATTTCAAGGACGGCCTGCCCGTCAAGGTGGTGAACAAGAACGACAACACCACGGTGGAAATGCCCCTCGATCTCTTCCTCTACCTCAACAAGGTGGGCGGCGAGAACGGGGTGGGGCGCGTGGACATGGTGGAGAACCGCTTCGTGGGCATCAAGTCCCGCGGGCTCTACGAGACGCCGGGCGGCACCATCCTGCACATCGCGCACCGGGACATCGAATCCATCGCCATGGACCGCGAAGTGATGCGCCTGCGCGACATGCTCTCCCCGCGCTATGCCGAGATGATCTACAACGGTTTCTGGTTCTCCCCCGAGCACGACTTCCTGAAGGCCGCGTTCGACAAGAGTCAGGAACTCATCGACGGCAAGGTGACGGTGGAGCTCTACAAGGGCAACTGCTGGCCCGTGGCGCGCGAATCTCCCTCCTCGCTCTACAACCAGGATCTGGGCTCGATGCACATCGCCGGCGGCTTTGACCAGACGGACTCGGTCGGGTTCATCCGCATCAACGCCATCCGCCTCATGGCGCACCGGGCCATCCTCAACAAGATGGGCAAGAAGTAAGCCCGCCCCTGCGAGAATGGGTTGTCCATGGAAATCCCCAAGAGCCCCGCCCTACTGATACTGCTGGCCTGCGCGGTCTGGGGGCTCACCTTCCCGCTCACGGACTATGCCCTGCATTTTTTTGACCCTTTTTTCATCCTCTCCTTACGTTTCCTCATCGCGCTGCTCATCCTGGGTGGTTATCTGTTATTCACGGGCCGCTTCACGTTCAGCGCCGCTGAGCTCAAAATCGGTCTGCTCGTGGGCGCCGTTCTTTTCCTGACCTTCGCCACGCAGATCGTGGGCCAGAAGACCGTGAGCCCGACCTCCAGCGCCCTCATCACCGGCCTCTACGTCATCTTCGTCCCCCTGTTGGCCGGCCTGGTGCAGGCCCGCACTCCCTCTTGGCGCCTCCTGACCTGCGCCCTCCTGGCCTTCTTGGGTCTCTTCCTGCTCTCCGGGGCGCAGTTAAGCATGGGCATCGGTGAATGGCTCACCGTGATCTGCGCCGTCTTCGCGTCGGTGCACATCCTGATGCTCTCCAAATGCGGGCACATGGATTCCACCCGCCTGGCGTTTTTGCAGGTGGGCACGTGCGCCCTAATGAGCGTGCTGGCCATTCCGGCTCTTGGTGCCATTCCGGTCGAGCTGCCCCTCCAGCCCCTGCTGGCCATCGGATTCATGGGCGTATTCGCGTCCGCCTTCGCCTACTGGGCCCAGACCACGGCGCAAAAAAGCCTGCCGGCCGAGAAAGTGGCCGTCTTCTTCCTTTTCGAGCCCATGTTCGCCGCGCTCTTCGGCTGGCTGTTCTTCGGGGTCCTGCTCGCTCCGCTGCAATGGGCGGGCGGGGCGCTCATCCTGCTGGGCATGTGGGGTGTGCAGACCGACCGCTCGGCACTTCTCTCCAGCGCCCGCCTCGAATCCAAAGAGAGCCTGCATCCCTAATTGTTCGATCTTTTTGTTTGTTTCATCTCATACATTTTCCTATTTTCTGTCTCCTTTGGAATGGTATTTAAATAACCGGCCCGCGCTGCTCCACCATGCCCTTGGTGCAAGAATAAAACACAAAAGAACATTTTTGTTTTATTTTAAACAAACGCCTAAATAGGGCCGGGCGCGCCCATCTTCGATAGGCTTAATTAGCGTGGGTCTGGAATGATTTCAGTCTCACCCCGATATATCATCTCATCGGTGATCCTCATGAAACTCTGGAACAAAGGCATCGAACTTGACAAGCAGGTGGAGGCCTACACGGTGGGCCATGACCCCCAAACCGACCTGCATCTGCTGCCCTACGACTGCCAGGCCAGCATCGCGCACGCGCGCATGCTGCACAAGATTGGCGTGCTGAGCGAGACGGAGCAGGAGCAGCTTGTTTTAGGCCTGCAGGAAATCCTCTCGCTGGCCAAGGCCGGCAAATTCTCAATCGAGCAATCCGACGAGGACGGCCACACCGCGATCGAGAAATACCTCACTTCCAAATACGGCGAGGCGGGCAAGAAGATCCACACCGGCCGCTCGCGCAACGACCAGGTGCTCGTGGCGCTCGCGCTCTACCAAATCGACCAGCTCAAAGCAGTGAAGGAATCGGTTAAGGCTTTCGTGGCGGCTGCCGTCCAGGCGAAGAAAAAATACGGCTCCATCAAAATGGCGGGCTACACCCACATGCAGAAAGCCATGCCTTCCAGCGTGGGCCTCTGGCTGGGTGCGTATGCGGATGCCCTGTCCGACGATCTCATCCTCATCGACGCGCAGCTCAAATTGCTGGACCAGAATCCCATGGGCACCGGCGCGGGCTACGGCATCCCGGTGTTCAATCTGGACCGCAAGATGACTGCCAAAGAGCTTGGCTTTTCAAAAGTGCAGGAGAACCCCATCTACGCCCAGCACGCGCGCGGCAAGTTCGCGGCCGGCACCCTCTCCGTTCTCTCGGCCGTGATGCTGGACCTCAACAAATTCGCGACCGACCTCACGCTCTTTAGCATGTCCGAGTTCGGCTATGTCCGCTTGCCGGCCGAATTCACCACCGGCTCGTCCATCATGCCCCAGAAGCGCAACCCCGACGTGTGCGAGCTCATGCGGGCCCAATACCACGTGGTGCTGGGCGAAGAATTCAAGGTCAAGAGCCTGATTTCCAATCTCATGCACGGCTACAGCCGGGACCTGCAGCTGTGTAAGGAGCCGCTGGTGAACGCCATGGGCATCGCCCAGGCCAGCCTCTCCATCGCCACGCTCGTCCTGGGCAAGCTTGAGTTCGACAAGAAGAAGTGCGAGGCCTCGCTCACGCCTGAATTGTATGCGACCGAAGAGGCCTACAAACTGGTGAAAGAGGGCATGCCTTTCCGGGACGCCTACAAAAAGGTCGGCGAGAAATACAAGAAGTGACTCTCTATCCGTTCGTGCGGATCTGCATCCCGAAATAGGGCTTGTAGATCCGGCCGGCGTAATCAAGCTGCCCGAACGCCACCATGTGCAAAAGGCGGTCCGTCTCCTTTTCAGCAGAGGCTGTTCTGGAATCCGAAAGCGAAATTCCCGCCCGGCGGGCCGCTCCTTTGGCCCCATCCTCCTCTCCCCCTGTTTTCCCGCTCTCAACTTCCCCCTCGATTTCCAGCGCCGTTTTTTTGGGCGGGGTGTAATAGCCCAGTCCGTCGTCCCCATATGCTTTTTTCACGCGGATATACGTCTGCTCCGTCCGGCCCTCCCCGTAAAGCACGAAGCCCAGCTCGCGGCCGTCTCCGTCCGGCGGGAGCGCCATCCCGTCCACATCCGTGGCCTCACCCGCCGGATCCAGCCGGATGTCCACGTCCCGGCTCAGGTAGGACGAGAACCCGAACGGCCGGGCGCCCGGCGCCCCCGCGGCCATGCACGAGAGGTCCACCCGCGGCAGCCAGATCCTGCCGTTGCAGGCGCGTCCCGCCATGTCCTCTCCTTTGAAGCGGACGATCGCCCCGAACATGCTCTCCAGCGAAAAGGCGGGCCCGCCGCTCAACGCGAAGCAGCCCATCCTAAACGAGCGCACGTGCGCGGGGAAGCGCGCGTTCACCTCTCCGAATTTCCCAGCATCCATTTTTCCCCCCGCCTCGCGGACGCTCTCCTCCATCCAGCCCATCCCCCGCACGAGGGCGGGATCGGAGGCGTCCGAAAACGTCGCCATCCTCCCGTCCGCGCCAAAGCCCGTCGAGCGGGCCAGGAGCCGCCCGGCCTTCTCGACGGCTTCGTAGGGGTCCGGACCCAGGGCATACGCCCCATCCTCTTCCACCAGGTAGAAATTCCCGCTCTGGGGCGCGCGGATGAATCCGGCCATCCGGCTTCCTTGAGCCCCGGCGGCGCTCAAGCCGGCATGGTCCAGCCCGAACGAGAGCGCGAGCCTTTTGTGGAAAGCGCCCAACCCATCCGCGCCTTCCTGCCCGGGCGGCCCGGCGGCCAGCCGGAGCACCATCTCGTCCGCATCCGCGGCATGGGCATTTTCCCCTGGATGTTTGGTGCGCAGCCAGTTGGCCCAGCAGGCGAGGGCCCGGATCCGGCCCTCTTCGCCGAGCCGGTCCTGCACCTGCGCGTTGAGCTTCCAGAACCTCGTCGGGTCATTGCCGTACGGCGTGCTTAGCAGGCGGGAGAGAAAAGCCCCGTCCGCCGCCCCGCGCCATTCCGAGTCGGGCGTTCGCGCCTCTTTCGAAAACAGCCGTTGGAGGTATTCTTCCCGCAGGCCCGGGTTGATCGGGTATTTTTCGCTTCGCGGCATGGAATCTCTCTTGTGGAACCTTATCTGGTGGCCTCCCAATCGAGGCGCGAAAGACCGCCCGGTCCGCCGGCTGTTCCGGGTCTTCCCCGCCTGCCTGTCCGTCCTGCGCTTGCCCGTTTTACGGCTGCACCCATTCGATCTCGTAATACTCGAACAAGGATCCGGGTATCTGGATGCGGTGCACGGCGTAATACGTCACGCTCGTCTCCCGGTCCGCGATGGCGATCATCAGCTCCAGCCCGATGCGCTTGCAGTCCTCGATGGCCGCCGCCATCTCCTCGCCGCCCAGGTATTCCTCTTCCGAGAGCGAGAGCATGAGGTAGCGGGGCTTGCCGCTCTTGGGGTTCTCGATGTTGGTGCCGTTGCGGTGGTACAGCAGGAAATCCAGCATCGTGTGCAGCACGCCCTTCTTTTCCTTCTCGTGCGCCTTCTCCGTCTTCTCGTCCGCGCCCTTCTTCTGGCCCGGGATGGCGAGCACGAAGGTCTTTCTCACCGAATGCGCCACCCGGATCGCGCGCGCCCATTCGGAGATGAGCAGCCGCTGCGCCCGGGGGAAGACGTGCAGCACGTGCTGGCTGTGCACCCATCCCTCACCTTTCGCAGGCGAGGCGCCCGGGAAATAGATCCTAAAATGCGTGCCGAACTTGAACCCGCTTTTTAGCGTGAACCCCTGCAACCTCCAGTCCTCGTACACTTCGTACAGGGAGCCGAAGTCCGGCCTCCTCTCCAGCGCCACCTTCATCACCTTCCTGAGGCTGGCGTTCTCGAGCACGAGTCCGGAATGCTTCATCAAGAAGAGCGTCTCGTACACGTCCAGCTTGCCCAGCTTCCCCCGCTGCTCGGCCTTGTAGGTGGCGTATTGCCCGAACCACCAGCCTTGGTAAAGTTCCTTGGCGGCCGCGTCGTCGTCCACCACGGCGACGAGGTCGTCCTCGTAGAACCGGGCTTTCACCGAGAATTTGGGCGCCGTGAATTCCCCCTTGGGGTAGCTGCGCGAGGGGTTGCGTCCGAAATTCTGCGAGATCTCGCTCACCTGCCGGACGATGAGGCCCCGGTCGCGCCAATCCTTGTAGGTGAAATACCTCGCCATCTGCTTGGGGCTGTCATAGACGGCCGCCACCTGGTTGAAATTGTACCCGTTCTGCGCCGCGTCCCGGCACGAGGCGTTGCGGATGTCGATGAGGTAGAGCGCCTCCTGCTCGAACAGCTCGATCACGCCCTTCTTCATGTACCCGAAATACCCGCTCGTCAGCGAGCTGACGCTGGCGGGCTGCGTGACGCGCACCAGCTTGTCCTTCTTGTCCAGTTCCAGCTCGACGGCCATGAAGGGTTAGGCGGGAGCGCAGAATAAAAAGGCGTACGCTCGATGACGGGGAAAACCGCGAAAAAGGAAAAAGACCAAGAAAAAACAGAACGCCTCTCGCTCGCGCGTCCCTGACGACGATCGAAAATCCGTTTATCTGGTGCTGCGTCTGCTTAACCGCTGTTGCGCTTAAGCATCTTCGTGGCTCTGTCAAGCCACGTCTGCTTAAGCACTGCCGTGCTTAAGCATCCGATAGGCCAGCATGGGAAAGACCAGCGTGGCATCTGCGTCCACGTGCACGGTCTTGGCCCCCTCCTTGATCTTGCCCCAGCTCACCGCCTCCGACGTGCGCGCGCCGGAGAGCGAGCCGTCGTAGGGCGTGCCCGTGCTCACGTAGACTGCATAATCGAAGCCTTCGCGCAAAATGTTCGCGCCGATGGCATGGTGCTTGGCCACCCCTCCGCCCAAGATGATCCCGGCCGTCTTTTCCGCATCCAGCACAATCTGCCCAAGTTTTGGCAAATCTCCGGACGCGTCCACTCCGAATCCGGGGTACGCCTGCTTGAAGAAGTACATCTGCAGCCCGAACGCGCCGTCGGTCGGCGCGGGGCAGAAGATGGGGATGTTGTTCTTGGCGGCCCAATAAACGAACGATTCCTCGTCATCGAGCTCCAGCCCCAAGTCCCGGATCATCTCGTGGGGCGCGAGCAGGCGCTTAAGTTTCTCCTGCTTCTGGAGGCATCTTAAGAAGAACGGCTTGAGCATCTTCTCCAGCTCGACATATGCCTCGTTGGGGATGATGATGTTGCCCACCCTATTCAGCCCGGCCTTGTGCAGCGCCCGGTCGTCCTCCTCGAAGGTGGCGAGACGGAACGGGACCCTCGTCTTCATCACGTCCTCCTCGATCGAGCCGATCGCGGTGATGATAGCATTCACTTTCTTCTCCCTGCACAATCGGGCGAACACCTCGCGCATGCCGCTGGAGACGAGGTTGGTGGTAAAAGTGAGGATGATCTTGGCCTTCGCTCCTTGCGCCTCGGCGATGATCTCGTCCGCCTTGGCCAGCTGGCTGGCCTGCAGCCCGCACGAGCGCATGGAGCGCAAGAGCTCGTCTAAGGTCATGTCTTCTTTGAGCGCGATGCCCTCGATGGGCGGGCGCGCCGAAGCGTCCGAATCGCGCCGGGCTCCCGGGCTTGCCCCAGGCGCCTTATCCGTCGTCTTCTTTGCGGCCATCAAAAACGCCTCTAAGCGGACGGAGCCTGCGGCCCCAGGTCCATGCTCTCCACTTCGCCCACCGGCGCGTGGTGCATGAGAGCGCGCGGCAACGAGACGTAGGCCGGCGGCTTGATGTTGGCCAGTTTCATGCGCCGACTCTTCAGCTCGAGGTAGAGCGTCTGCATGGCGTCGAATTCCTTGCTTTCCTCTTCGGACAGTTCGCCGGCCTGCTTTTTGGCCATGAACAGCTGGATCTTCTTGGTCACGTCGGAAATATGCTGCTCGTTCTCTTCCCACTCGCCCAAGCGGTCCTTGAGCACCCACGCCCTGACTTCCGTGCCCTGCACCCGCACGTTCCTCTCCACTTCCTCTAGGGAGCCCACGTACGGGCTTCCTTCAAATTTTTTTTTATCCGTGGAGAGTGCGTTGTCGGCCACGTAGGCGGCGACGCCCAGCCTTCCGAGCAGGGTGACCAGCTCCTGCTGCTGCTCGGTGCTGAACGCGTCGATCGTGATGTTCTGCGAGAAGTCGGATTCGACCACGGCCTTGAGGTTCTGCGCCTCTTTTCGGGGAAGCATGTTGAGCATGATGGTGAGCCGGGCGATCTCTTCCTTGTGCTCGTAGTTCTTGCGCGTCATCTCGGCGCGCTGGCGCATGAGCTCATAGACCGGCCCGCTCTTCTGGCGGACGGCCGCATCCAGCTGCTCGCGCCCGTGCTGGTTGATCTGCTCGCTCAAGGCCGTGATCTCCCCTTTTTTGGGCACCACGGTGATCAAATCCACCGCCTTGATCTTCTCCTCGATGGGCTTGAGTTTCGTGTCGATCTCGCCCAGGACCGTGCCCAGCGCGGCCACGTGCGTGTCATCGGCGTTCGCGCCGTTGCGAAGAAGGAAGTCGCGCCTGAACATCGTCTCGGTGCGCTTGCGGTTGAACACCGTATGGTCCACCAAGTCGGTGCTGGTGATTACGATAGGCTCGTCCACGTCATTTTATGGGGAAGAAATACTTAAAAGGAGAAGCCCGCGTCGGAGCAGGCCATTGCGGAACGCCCCCTGCTCATGTTCGCATCCGCAGGCGGCGTTCTTGCGGGCAGGCCCCTCGCCCGTCCGTTCATTGCCAACTGGGTTGATACTCCGCTGCTTGCAGCGGCATTCCCAGTTGGCAATATCTCGGTCGAACGGCGGATACCCCACGTCGGCCGCAGTCGACCGATTGCCGCAGCAATCGCCCTTGGGGTGGGGTAGCCTTCGACCGAGTTCATCCTGCGCTCAGCTGCTCATCCGAGCCGCTCCAGCACCCTTGCCGCCTCTTTCGGCGCGATCTGCCCCCGCTCCATCCTCGCCCGCGCGAGCATCCGCAGGCCCCCCAACAGGTTGAGCGCATCGAAGCCCAGCGCTCCGAGGATCTGGCACGCCCTGTCCGAGCGCCCGCCGGTACGGCAGACGAGCAAGAGCGGTTTGTCTTTTGGAAGCTCCTTGGAGCGCTCCTCTAATTCGATCAATGGAATATGGGCGGCCCCTTCCTCGTGGCAGGCGTCCCATTCTGCCTGCGAGCGCACGTCCACCATGAGGTAGCGCGAGGGGTCTTTTAGAAATTCTTCGGGGGAAAGATTGCGCTGCACGAGTAAGCCTCCTTTTCCTTATTTCCCCTTGTCTTCTGCAAATGATACAGCTTCTCCACTTCCGAAACCGTGGTGGCATCCGCCGGCCCCTTGTCCTCGCGCATCTGCACGAGGCGCGGGAAGCGGAGCGCGTACCCCTTCCCGTCCACCAAGCCGGCCGTGTGCTGGGGAGAGAGCGAGATCTCGTCAGATGACACGGTGCAAACTAATTTGGGCTCCACCCAGAAATCGGGCTCGATCGAGGATTCGAGCGTGGCGGGCTTGGTCTTGCGCTTGATCCCGGAGAGCATCTTCTCCAGCTCCACCATCTCGTCTTCCGTGAAGCCCGAGCCCACGCGCGCGATGGTCTGCAAAAGCCCGTTCTGCTCGTTTCTCACGGCCACAAGCAGCCCGCCGAACCCGAATCCCGTGCGGGCGCCCTCGCCGCGGTAGTAGCCCACGATCACCACGTCCAGCGTGTCGGCCAGCGCCCCGTAGCTTTTCTTGAGCTTGATCCAGGCCCAGTCGCGCGCTCCCGGGGTGTAGGGGGCGGACGGGTCCTTGGCGATGATCCCCTCTAATCCGGCCGCGAGGCAGTAGCTGAAGAAATTCTCCAGCTCGTTCGCGCTTTTCACCTGCTTGATGGACGACACTTCGATGGCCTCGCTGCCCGCCACCAGTTTCTCCAGCGCCGCGCGCCGGGAGGAATAGGGCTGCACCGTCCAGTCCACCCCGTCCGCGTACATCAGGTCGAAGGCGAACAGGTGGAGGGGAAGCTCCTCCGCCATCTGCGCCACGCCGTGCTTGCGTTTGCGCTGGATGGTGGTCTGGAACGAATAGTACCGCTTCTCCTTCTTCGAGTAGGCCAGCGCCTCCCCCTCGAACACGAGATGGCGCGCACCGAGTTTTTTGGCCCCTTCCACCACCTCGGGGAACGCGTGGGTGACGCGCTCGAGCTTGCGCGAGTAGAGTTCGACGCGCTCGCCGTCCTTGTGCACCTGCAGCCGGAACCCGTCGTATTTTCCCTCGGCGGCGCACAGCCCGAGCTTCTCGATGATATCGGCCGGCGTGGACAGGCGCTCGGCCAGCGCGGGGCGGATGGGCGAAAACAGCCGGATCCGGAATTTCTCCACTTGGGAATAGTCATAAAGCGCCAGTTCGGCCACGTGCGCCAAATCCGAACTGAGGTTGAAGGCCCGCTCCATGGGCGCGCGCACGCTTTTCTTGAATCCCATCAGCACGGCGCGGTAATGCTCGGGCTTGTCCTTGAGCGGCCTAATCTTCTGCACCGTGATGTCGCGCAGCGGCTCCAGCGTGCCGTCCAGCAAAATCTCGATCTTCGAGCCGTCTGCAAGTCCCTCGATCGATTTGGCATCAGAGCATACGAACACGAATTCGAGCGAGGCGTCTGAATCCTCGTTCTTGAGCTCTTTCTCCTTCTCCCCTGTCTCGTAATCCCATTCGGGCTCGATCGGGATCTTTTTGCCGTCCGGCAGGCTTTTGAGCGCCCTCACGCACTCTTTTACCTTGGGCACGCGCAGGAGGGCGAGGGCGTCGAGGATGGTGGGTTCGGCCACGCCCAAGCGCAGTTTGCCCACGCAGAAGCGCACGATATATCTCGCCTCGAGCGGGGTGGCGGAATTCAAAAGTTCGGCCAACGTCTTGATCTTCCCCTCCTGCGAGCCGTGGCCTGACAATCTCGCGAGCCGCACAAGCGAGGCATACACGCCGGTCAACTCTAGCTCCTCGGCCCCGAGGCTGGTCTGCTTCTTCTTGTCCAACGCCCATTCCGCCGTGGCGCCCCAATCCCCGCTTTTCTTGAAATAAGCGTCCAACTCCTTATCGCTCCTCCCCGACACGAGCGCGATGGCCTGCTCGGCCAGCCTCTCCCCGAGGCCCAGCTCCAGCCCCTCGTAGGGCGGGGCCAGGATGCCCTGGCAGAGCAGCACCAGCGCCCGCACTTCCTCCCGTTTGGCGCTCGAAAGCAGTCTGGAGAGGTGGAGCGCCATCTCCAGACGGCCGGGCGCAGCCTCGACCTCGGCCCATACCCCCGCCACTTCGGAAAAACGCATGATAAAAGAAGGATAGATGGGCTAAAAAGATTATCCGCCGAACCCGGCCCCGGGCCGCGCCGTTGCGATGCGAGCGGTAAAAAACATTCCTCCCCCATATCCATACGATTATATGGACTGTCTATCCGACTCGTTCACCCCCATCGCCGACATCCTCGCCGGCAAAGCCGAGGGCAAGCTCGTCAAGGTCCGGGGATGGGTGCACCGCGCCCGCTCCTCCGGCTCGCTGGCATTCCTCGTGCTGCGCGACGCGGGCGGCGTGCTGCAGTGCGCCCTGAAAAAGGACGCCGTGGGCGAGAAGACGTTCGAGGCTGCCAAGTCCGCCTACATCGAATCCTCGTGCATGCTTTCGGGCACGCCAAAAAAGGACGAGCGCGCGCCCGGCGGCTGGGAACTGGCGGCCAGCGAATTCGAGTTCATCCACCAGGGCCAGCCCTTCCCCATCTCCAAGGACCAGTCCACCGAATTCCTGCTCGACGTGCGCCACCTCTGGCTGCGCAGCCAGAAGCTTTCCAAACTGATGAAACTGCGCCACGCCGCCCTGCGCTCCCTGCACCAATTCTTCGACGAGCGCGCCTTCTTTGAGCTCGCGCCGCCCATCATCACCAAATCCGCCTGCGAAGGAGGATCCACCCTCTTCCAACTCGATTACTTCGGCTCGCCCGCCTACCTTTCCCAATCCGGACAGATGTATGCCGAGGTGTTCATGACCGCGCTCGAGAAGGTCTATGTGCTCGCCCCCTCGTTCCGCGCCGAGCCCAGCCGCACCGTGCGCCACTTGGCCGAATACTGGCACCTCGAGCCCGAGATGGCCTTCTACAACCAGAAGATGAACATGCAACTGCAAGAGGATATGATCGTGCACGTCTGCCACGACCTGGGCAAGAACCAGGCCGGGCTGCTCGAGGACATCGGGCGGGACCCCAAGAAGCTGCTCGCCGTCAAGGGCCCCTTCCCGCGCATGACGTACGAGAAAGCGGTCGAGAAATGCCGCTCGCTTGATTGCAAAATAGAATTCGGCCAGGATTTGGGCGCGGACGAGGAAGCCGTCCTCACCAAGGACGCGGCCCAGCCCATCTTCATCCACAACCATCTCAAGGAATTCAAGGCCTTCTACATGCGCGAGGACCCCAACCATCCGGGCACCGTGCTTTCGGCCGACCTGCTCGCGCCCGAAGGGCACGGGGAAATCATCGGCGGGAGCGAGCGCATCTGGCAGAAGGACGAGCTGCTCGAGCGCATGAAAGAACAAAACCTTCCGCTCGCCGACTACCAATGGTATGTGGACTTGCGCGAATACGGTTCGGTCCCGCATTCCGGCTTCGGCCTGGGCATCGAGCGGCTGTGCAAATGGATGTTCGGACTGGACCACATTAGGGATGCCATTCCGTTCCCAAGGACGATCAACCGGGTATATCCGTAAGTCAAGGCACTTCCAACCCGTTTATATACTACTAACTACCTGATTATTTTATGCCTCTAAGCTATAAACGCCTGTTGAACTTCTTCGGGAAAGAACAACAGAAGACCCGTGATAACGGTTTCTTAAATGCCAAACTTCTCGACAAAGTTCCGCCCAAGTTCATCGGCAGCGAACGGATCAGGATAGAACTTGAATCAGATCCCAAGCGTGCTTCCGGCGCGGCTTCCCGCTACCAAGAACTGGTAGCCAAAATCGTCTCAAAGCTTGAATCGGGATTGTCTGAAAAATGCTTTATAGAACAGCTATGGAAGTCTGTCAGCTCTTCCGTCCATTTCACAGAAAAACAAGCCTCAGGTTTTCTGGCGGATGCACTTGAAGGGGGTTTTGATTGCGATGCCTCGGCGTTTCTGCTGTATGACGTGGCCCGGGAAATGGGCATCAAATCCAATCTGGTTTCAACCACTAAACACGCGCTGCTCCTGTTCTCATCTTATGCCCTTGAAACCACCAACGGGAAGTATTTTCCGGCCAGCGAACTTCATTCGCACTATCCCTATCATGTCGTGCTTGATGACTGGCAGGTGCACTCAATTACCTACGATGCTCGCGGCACTGTCTATTCCGAGCTCGGCCAATACGAGAACGCCATCTCCGACTACAACAAAGCCATCGAACTGAACCCAAATTGTGCCGAAGCATTCTACGGCCGCGGCAATGTCTATCTCAACCTCGGCGAACTCTACCGGGCCATCGCCGACTTCACCAAAGCCATCGAACTGAACCCAAAACGTGTCGAAGCGTTCAACAACCGCGGCAATGCCTATTTCAGACTCGTCCAATACGACAAAGCCATCAGCGACTACAACAAAGCCATCAAACTGAACCCAAATTATGCCACAGCGTTCTACAACCGTGCAATTGTCTATTTCAATCGCGAGCGATACAACAAAGCCATCGCCAACTACAAGAAAGTCATCGCACTGGACCCAAAGTGTGCAGGTGTGTTCAACAACCGTGGCTATGCCTATTCCGAGCTCGTCCAATACAAGAACGCCATCGCCGACTTCACCAAAGCCATCGAACTGAACCCAAATTGTGTCGAAGCGTTCAACAACCGCGGCAATGTCTATCTCAACCTCGGCGAATACGATAAAGCCATCAGCAACTACAACAAAGCCATCGAACTGAACCCAAATTGTGTCCAAGCGTTCTACGGCCGCGGCAATATCTATCTCAACCTCGGCGAATACGATAAAGCCATCGCCGACTACAGCAAAGTCTCAGATGTAGACGCGCTCAACAACCGTGGCTATGCCTATTTCAGACTCGGCGAATACGATAAAGCCATCGCCGACTACAAATTCGTCGCACAGGACCCAATATATCGCTCAGTGTTCTACAGCCTCGGCCATTCCGGGTACCTTGGGTACATCAGCGACCTCGACCAAGCCGCCGCACTGAACCCAAGATATGCCCCAGCATTCTACAACCTCGCCATTCCCCATTACAATCAGCCGCGTGAATGAAGCCTTGTCGAATTTCAAGGCAGCCAACCGGCTGAATCCGGGCATCCCGATTCCACTTTTGGAATAGGCGGCATGCTTTCGAGAAGGCTGGAGCTAGCGCGCGAAATGATTAAGCTTCAGCGCGAAAAACTGGAGCGTCAGCGCAAAAAACCACTTGGCAAGCCAAAAAGGTAATATTCCGTTCCCAAGGAAGATTAACCGGGTTTATCCCTGGCGCGCAGGGCGTATCCGTAATTCTCTTAAACTATCCCGCCGTTTCTCTTCCATGTCGAGCGTGCATTACCCAAGCTTCGAGGAAATCATCGAGCTTAATATGGCAGACCATCCGGGCAATGCACCAGTTCTCAGGGGTATCCGCGAGGGATATCATCTCGATGATGAGATTGTGGAGTGGATTAAGCATGGAAAAATCAGGCCTTATATCCGATGAGATGCGCCTGCGTGTCGTATCCGAGGAATTGGTCTCATTCGAGCGCCTCATTGCGGGGCATCGCAAGCTCCTATGGGCCATCGGCAATCTCTGATATGCGGTGAATACGGCTCGGTGCCGCATTCTGGTTTTGGTTTGGGCATCGAACGCCTGTGCAAATGAATGTTCGGCCTGGACCACATTCGGGATGCCATTCCGTTTCCGAGGACGATAAATCGGGCGTATCCCTAAATCAGGGTCATCTCGTATTCCTCGGTCGTATCCCTCCCATACATTTATAATTTCTTATAACCTATTATAATCCATGTCTTTCACCACCATCCAAATCGACAAGTCGCTCCTCGCCCTTCTCAAGAAGCGCAAAGCCCACGCCCGGCAGAGCTACAACGAGGTTCTCCACGAAATCCTGGGCCGGCCCTCTTCTGCCCAATACGACGAATATCTGCACCACGTCCAGAAGGCCAAGATGAAGGAGCTCTGGGATAACGCAGACGACGAGGCTTGGGATCATGCATAAAGCGGGTGATGTGGTGCTGGCGTGGGTGCAATTCACCGACACGGCCGAGCAGAAGAAGCGCCCCGCCCTAGTGCTCTTTGAAGAGTTAGGCAATGTGGTCGTTGCCGGCATCACCAGCAACAAAGCCATGAAAGGCATCGTCATCGGCCCAAAAGACGGCCTGATGAAAGAGAGCGTCATCAAGACGAATTACATCTTCACCCTCACGGCACAGGCGATCGAGAAAAAGCTGTGCGATCTGCCGCCCGCCAAACGCCGGGAAGTCCATGCGGCGCTCATGGAAAAACTGTCCGGGCTCATTCAGGCGTAAAGGAATGTTTCGGCCTTGAGCACATCCGCGACGCCATCCCGCCGTCAAGGCCGAGCCGGCGCAAGGCTTGGCGGGAATTCCCGCATCGGCCCGCTGGCCGATGGGGCACCGTCGGCTCAAAGGAGCCGACGATTGCGCCAGCAGGCGAATCAGATTCCCTAAGGACGATCAACCGGGTATATCCGTAACTCGTCCTATTCCAGCCACTTATAACCTTGGTTGCGCCGCACGATCTCGGTGATCTTCACTTCTTTCCCGACCACTGCATAGATGATTCGATACTCGCCCACTCTCAAGCGGTAGAATGGGGGTTCGAACGAGCCTTGCAGCTTCTTGATGTCTGCCCCGCTGCGGGGCCGGTAGGGGTCTTCTTTCAGCGCATCCCAGCCCCGGCGGATTCTTTTCTGCGCGTCCGGCTCCAGCTCGTCAAAAGCATGCCGGGCGGTCTTGGAAACCAGGACCAAAAAACCGCTCATAACCTACTCACCGGGGCGAATTCCTCATTCTCCAGAATCCACTTCTGTTTGAGCAAAAATCCATGCATCTTGGCGACTTCCATGAGGTTCTGGAGGATGTCCTGATAGGTCTGACCTTTGGTGCCAAATTGCTTGAGCTGCTCTTTGGTCTGCATGTCTATAGCGATTGTCGTTTGCATATAATCACATATAATCATTATATCTAATTATATTTAAGCCTTTCGTCAACCGGCTGCATCCGTAAGTTGAGGCAAATCAACAAAAACCCCTCTTGCGTGTATCCGGCATGGACCCCCTCATTTCCATCCAGCGCTATCTTTCCGCCCTGCGCTCCGGCGCGTCCGCCTCCACGGTTCTTTTCCCCGAGCAGCGCCGGCAATTCCGCGTAGTGCTCACCGGCGGGGTGTTCGACGTCATCCACCCCGGTCATTTGCACACCCTCAACGAAGCGAGGAAGGCGGGCGCGAACGCGTCCGGCAAGCCCGTGGTGCTGGTGGTCGTGGTCTCGACCGACGAGAACGTGGCGAAGCGCAAGGGCCGCGAGCCGCTCCATTCGGCCGCCGAGCGCTCCGCGCTTGTGGAGGCGCTCAAGCCCGTGGATCTGGCCATCGTTGGCGTCTCCCGCTGGCAGGACACCCTCGCGCGCGTCGCTCCCGACGTCGTGGTGTTCGGATACGACCAGACGCCCATGCCTCTGCCGGACGAAATCAAAGTCGTGCACCTCACCAGCCACGGGGCGAATCCCAATTCGAAGACCGGCAAAGTGCGCGACCGGCTGGGTTTCTGATCACCTTGTGGATTCTATTCTATATTTATTCTTTTCCCCCCACAGTATAGCCGGAGGGGATACCATGGCCATAGCCTCTGGACAGTTCAAGCGCTCCTTAAGCGTAATCAAAGACGAAATCAAAAAGTTCAGCCAGCGGTATCCCAATTACTACGTCCTCTTCTACATGGCAATGAAGGGCGCAAGAGCCGAAGATCTGGCAATCGTCGACCGCCACCGCACGATCCACTACTCGAAAAACAGGGTCCAGGAAATCACGCACGCGGTCCTCGTTCCCGGCGAGACCATCCTCGAGCATGCGAACGCCTTCAGTGAAAACTACAAAAAGGAGAACCTCTTCCAGTTCTCGTTCTGCCGCATCGAACCTCTCCTTGACTGGTTGGCCTCGGACTGACCGGCCTTCAAACGCGCCCCGACCGGTCGAGAACCGCATCATCGACCCGGATGAGCCTGGCCGACCGGCCTTCAAACCGGGCTCCTTCTCTCGATGAGCGCGCACAGGAAAGCCTGCTCCACCATCTCGCGCCGATGGAGAAGCCCGCGCGACAAAAAGTCGATGGCCCCGCCTTTCTTGCCGATCTCCTCCACCCCGGCCATTTCGGAAACCACGTGCCCGAGCGAGCGGAGAGGTTTTTCTTTCGGCTCGTCCGGGGCGCTTCCGTCCGTTCCGATCGCGCCCGGAGCGCGCTTAAGCGTCCCGAATATTCTTTCCTTCACTTCATGCGGCAACGGGAAGCCCATCGAGCAGCCGGCGCTGATCGTTTTGCCGTCATAGAGCGCGCAGAACTGGATGTCGAAGTATCTTTCCCCGAAGCGGATCAGCCCGCTCTCGAGGCCGGCCGTATAATCCGCGTCCGGGAAACGCTCATGCGCCCCCTTCGAGCGGTTGCACGCCCCGGTCCATGTCTCGTCGAAACCGAGCGGCTGCTCGCCCACCGCGCTGTTGGCCTCCACTCCGAACACCTCGACGCGCGCCTGCGGGAAAGCCCGTCCGGCCGCGCGCCGAACGCCCTCCAATTTGACGGGGTTGAGCGAACCCACGGCGATGCGGATGATTTTGTGTTTTGGCGAGTCGGCCCTGATGCGGGCGGTCCCACGAATGCGCGAGCCGACCATGCGCTCGTTCCGTACGCCTTTTCTATTTCTTGACGCGTGCGTTTTTCCATCTGCCGCGGACGCGCGGGCTGTCGGTTTTTTGGCATTCATGCTCCTTTTCCCTTCCGCCAAACATTATAAACGGTGTTTCCCTCTTTTTTACATGACAAAAAGGGGCCAAGGCTCGGTCGAGACGGTCATCCTCCTCGCGGCCGTCCTTCTCATCGTCACGGTCATCTTCGTCTCGGCGAACGCCCGCCTTCTCTCCTCCCAGCGCGCCCAAGCCCGTCAAATCGCGGCCCAGAGCGTGCAGGACCTCGCCTCCGCCGCCGACGAAGTCTATCTGGCCGGCGAGGGCGCGACCCGCAAGGTCTGGGTGTCCATCCCCGAGTCCGTCCAGCTCGAGAGTTCATTCATCGGCTCGCGGCCCGGCACGGGCGCGTGGGCAAACAACAAGACCATCGACCTCAACCTCTCGCGCGTGGGCGACGTATTCGCCATCACGCGCGCGCCGCTGTGCGGGAAATGGCCGGCCCAGCCCGGCCGCTACTCCCTCGTGCTCGTGTACAATTCGACATCCAAGGCCCACGTGACGATAAACAATTCGTGCTAGGAGAGGGAGTAAAAGGAGAGAAAGAAAAAGGAGGAAAGAACAGGTCAAAGAAGAAAAAGGAAAAAGAGGGGGCGGAGCGCGCGTCAAAGCTTTTCCATGATCTCCTGCGCGTGCCCGTCGGGCTTGACGCCGTAGATCGCCGTCCTGATTTTCCCGTCCGGGCCGATCACGAACGTGGAGCGGATGATGCCTTCGAATTCCCGGCCCATGGATTTCTTCTTCCCCCAGGCGCCGTATTTTTCGGCCGCCTGGTGAGCCGCATCGGACAGCAGGGTGAACGGCAAGGAATATTTTTTGGCGAATTTGACATGGGAAGCGGCGTCGTCCGGGGAAACCCCCAGCACGAGGGCGCCCTTCTCCGCGATCCGGCGTTCGGCGTCCCGAAAACCGCACGCCTCCACGGTGCAGCCGGGCGTGTCGTCCTTGGGGTAGAAATAGAGCACCAAAGTTTTTCCTTTGTAATCCTCAAGCCGGTGGATTTTGCCGGAGGCATCCGGAAGGCTGAATGAGGGCGCCTTGGCCCCTTCTTCGAGTTCCATATTCCCACCTCCATGTGCGGCCGGCGAAGCGATCATACTTCTGTTTTCCCGGGTCGGGGTATAAAATACACCAGTTACGGTTTCGTTTCCTGGGCCGCCTCCGGATTTTTCAATTACGGTTCAATTTTGGTCAAATTATACCCTAACATCGGTAAATTCTATTTAAGCGGCCATCCGTTCCTTCTACTGCGAAGACGCGCAAAAGCGCGGACCCGCAGAGGTGAGGGATATGGAAAGAAAAACGATGGTGGCCCCGGGCCTTCTGGCCTTGGTCGGCGCGATTCCAATCGCGATGGCCTATGCCGGTTCCGGGCAGGATACGTTCGCGCCCGGCTTCGGCATGATGGGCGGCGGCTCGGTGAACATGATAGGTTTTGGCTGGCCGGGCACCGGCACTCAGGACGCTGGAGGCGGATGGGAGGCGATGAGGCGGATGCACAACCCGATGCACGGGACGGACTATCCGGCCGAGCAATTCGCCAATCTACATGCCGCCGGCATGGCGCAGTACGGGCCGGGTGATGGCGGATTTGGCTGCCATTAAGCGGTCCTTTTCCATTTTTCAAATTCAGAACCGGCGGCGAGGTGATGGGAACGGCATACCCCTTCGATTCAAAAACCGATGAGGCGAAAGCGCTCATGGTCTTCAAGCCCAAGCTCCATCATATTCTGGCCGTCGTTCTGGTCTTGAGCGTTCTCCAGTTCATGCTCTTGGCGGCCCATCTGAGCGGTTTTTATTCCGGGGATTTGCCATGGCTGTTCTGGGCTAATGTCGTCATCCTGGGGACATTCACCGTCATCTTCCTCCACCTTCTCGATCTGAGCCGGCGCATCTACGTGATATCCGACCGGGACGTGAACGAAATCAGCGGGCTGATACGAAGGGAGAAGCGGACCATTCCACTGGGCAAAGTGTTCGGCTACCGACTCGACCGTTCGGGCTGGGATCTCGTGCTGGGCACCGCCAATCTGACCATCTTGGCAAGCAGCGGGACGCCCATGCTGGAGATAAGCGCCGTCCATTACAGCGACGCGTGCAACGCCGAGAACCTGCTGGGCCGGCTGCTGGTGCTCCGAGGACCGGCAAACGCCATGAAATCCGGAGGGCCGAACTAACCATTCTTTCAAGGGCCGGTATATTCTGTTGGGCGTGAGGTGTTTTTCATGGACTTTTCGAAAAATCACATGTTGTGGATGGCACTGGGCTGCCTGATTCCCATCCTGCTGCTCTTCGCTCTTCCCTATTTCGGGATTCCCGGCAGCTGGCTTCCATTCCTATTCATCGCCGCCATGGTGGTTTGCCACCTGATGATGATGGGCGGACACGGGAAGCACCAAGAGCATGGCGCAGCCAGGGACTCTCAAAATGCAGACGAGAGGGGCAAGGCTGGGGAAAAGCACGAAAAAGAGGAATCGGGTTCATGTCACTGACTTCACAAGGCTTTAAATTCGGGCTTGGAGTAGGGGACCGTGATGACGCTCAAGAAGCTGCTCTACTGGCTGGTGGCCGGCTCGCGCGGAGGCCCCAACCGGGCGCGCCTGCTCATGCTGCTTTCCGACCGCCCAGCAAATGCCAAGCAGATATCCGACTCGCTGAAGCTTGACTACAAGACAGTCCAACACCACGTCGAACTGCTGCTCAAGCATGGCCTCTTGGACGCGATTGGGGAGGGCTATGGAAAAGCCTATACGCTTTCGCCAGAAATGGAGGGGATGATGGATGAAATCCGAAAACTTGTCAAAAACCGCAAAGGATGACGGGTTGGGAGGCGTAAGCTTCTCCTCGATCGCGATCTCGCTTGCGCTCGTGCTGCTCACCATCCTCGCCATCGCCCTCTTCGGCCAGTTCGCTCTCCCGGGTCCCGCCTCCTGCGGTTTCATGTCCTTCTCCGGAGACACGGCGCTGTGGGTGGGTGTCGGCCTAAACCTGCTCAACCTCGGCCTGCTAGCTTATCTGCTTGCCCAATACACCGACCTCTACTGGCAGTTGCACAGCGAGTTCACGCTGGGCCTCATCATCCTGGCCTATGTGCTGCTGGCCCATTCCATCATGGCCAGCCCGGCGCTGTTCGAGGTCATGGCCGGCCGTGGCATGATGGGAGGTTCATTCCAGTTCCTGCCCGCCATCTTCACCTTCATCGCCGCATCGGTGCTGCTCTACCTCAATTCGAGGTGATGAACGTGCTGGATAGCAGGCGCATGGGGTGGAGCGCGTGACAGGTTGGCTGCTGCCCGCATGGGCGAACGGATGGCTGGTCTTCTCACTGGCATTGCTGGGCGTCTGGGCCCTGCTGTTTGCCGTGATGCCCTCCTCGCGCAGGAGGATGCTCATGGCTGGCCTTCTGACCTCGCTGTTCGGGCTGACCGAGCCGCTCTTCGTCCCCGCCTACTGGAATCCCCCCTCGCTCTTTGATTTGGCTGCCCGGACCGGATTCGATTTGGAGAGCCTGATTTTCTGTTTTGCCATCGGGGGCATCGGCGTGGTTCTCTACGAGGCGCTGTTCCCCGTGGTGCATCGCAGGATGGGTGCGCATGCGATGCATGCCAATCGCCATCGTTTCCACCAGCTGGCCTTGGCGGCGCCGGTTATCGTCTTCCTGCCCCTCATGGCGTTTACCCGCATCAACCCCATCCATTCGTCCAGCCTGGCCATGCTTGTCGGCGGGATTGCCGCCATATTCTGCCGGCCTGACCTGACGAAGAAGATTCTGGTCGGCGGGGCGCTGTTCCTTGCCCTCTATTTCGGCTTCTTCCTAGCCTTCAACCTGGCCTATCCGGGGTTCGTGCAGCAGGTCTGGAACCTCCCCGCGCTCAGCGGCATTCTGGTGCTGGGCGTGCCGCTGGAGGAGCTTATGTTCGCATTCACATTCGGCATGATGTGGTCGAGCGCATACGAGCACGTTTTCTGGTCAAGGCTGGCGCAACCGGCCAAGCAACGGAGGCGGGTGTGAGCATGGGAGAGTACAAATGCCAGAAATGCGGGATGGAATACGACAAACCCGGAAAGTGCGAGATGGACGGCACGAGGCTTGTCAAAACGGGGGGCGGCAGCCCCCCGGTTTCCACTTACGAATTTCAATCACATGGCATGACCCATGGCGAAAATATGGGCTGGTGGGAAAAATTCAGGATGAGTATGGGCATGACCATGGGGATGGACCACACCGGCCTGGCGGGCCGGGAAATGGCCAAGCTCATGGAAGAGGACATACGCAACAAGTTCTTCGTATCGCTTTTATTGACTATCCCCGTGGTGCTCTATTCGCCGCTGGGCCAGTCGCTCGGCCTGAAGCTTCCCTCCCCAATCCCGATCCCGTGGCTGCTCTTCGCCCTCTCAACTCCAGCATTCTTCTATTGCGGCTGGATATTCCTCTACTCCACGTTCGTGGCGCTGCGAGAGCGCAAGCTTAACATGGCGGTGCTGATTGCCGTCGGCATCACGGCCGCCTACGGCTTCAGTGCGCTGCTCACGCTGATGGGCAGCAGCGACACGTTCTACGACGCCGCCGTCATGCTGATAACCTTCGTGCTGTTCGGCCACTGGATGGAGATGAAATCCAGGCGCGGGACCACCGACGCGCTGCAGGCGCTGTTCAACCTCGTGCCCCCGCAAGCCAGGCTGCTGCGCAACGGGCGCGAGGCGCTCGTGCCGACAAGCGATGTGAAGCCCGGCGACGTCCTCGTCCTCAAGCCGGGGGACAAGGTTCCGGTGGATGGCGTCATCATGGGCGGGGAGACGCTCATCGACGAGTCCATGGTGAGCGGCGAATCCATCCCGGTGCAGAAAAAACGCGGGGACAAGGTAATCGGGGGCTCCATCAACCAGAGCGGCTCGGTCAGGTTCAGGGCCACCCATGTGGGGGCAGACACCGCGCTGGCGCAAATCGTGCGGATGGTGGAGGTGGCCCAGACCTCCAAGGCGCCGGGGCAGAGGCTGGCCGACAAATTCGCCGGATACCTCGTGATTGTGGCGGTGGGCAGCGGTTTTGTCACGTTCGCGGCGTGGTATTTCGTAGCCGGGCAGCCGCTGATGATGGCGCTCACCTTTGCAATATCGGCAGTCGTCATCGCATGCCCGGACGCGCTGGGGCTTGCGACCCCCACCGCCGTGGCGGTTGGCACGGGGTTGGGCGCGAAGCACAACATCCTCATCAAGGACGCCGCCACGCTGGAGCAGGCATCCAAAATCCAAGCTGTCGTGATGGACAAGACCGGCACGCTGACCGAAGGCAGGCCCCGGGTGACGGACATCATAGCCTCTGCCGGTTTCGGCGCAAACGAGGTGCTTATGCTCGAAGCGGCGGTCGAGTCCAACTCGACGCACCCGCTAAGCCGGGCTGTAATCGAAGAGGCCAAGAGGCGGAAAATTAGCTTCCCTCAAAAGGTGGCCAAATTCTCCAACATCTCCGGGCATGGCGTGGAAGCGAAAGTGGGCAGCCGGCACGTTCTTGTGGGGACTTCCAAGCTCATGACGGACCGCAAGGTGGACATCGCGCCATTGAGCCGGGAGATGGACCGACTGGTGTCCGAGGGAAAGACCGTCATGCTGCTGGCCGTCAATGGCAAGCTGGCCGGTGTCACGGCCGCCGCCGACCAGATAAAGCCGACCGCGAAGATGGCCGTGGAAAGGATGCACGAACTCGGGCTGGAAGTCGCCATGATAAGCGGGGACAATCAGAAGACCGCAGATGCCGTGGCAAAAAAGCTTGGCATCGAGAGGGTGTTCGCGCAGGTGCTGCCGGAAGACAAGGCGAAATACGTGAAAAAGCTGCAAGAGGAGGGGAAATTCGTCGCCATGGTGGGAGACGGGGTCAATGACGCCCCGGCGCTCGCGCAGGCCGACATCGGCATCGCCATCGGCGCGGGGACCGACGTGGCCATCGAGACGGCGAAAATCGTGCTGATGAAATCCGACCCGGCCGACATCCTGCGGGCCATCCGGCTCTCCAAGGCCACCGTGCGCAAGATGAAGGAAAACCTCGTCTGGGCGTCCGGCTACAACCTGCTGGCCATTCCCATCGCGGCGGGCATGCTTTATCCGGGTTATGGCATCGTCCTTCCGCCGGAAATTGCCGCCCTGCTCATGAGCGTCTCGTCCATCATCGTCGCAACGAACGCAGTGCTTCTCAAGCGCGCCGAGAAGGAATTGATTGGCATCTGAGGGGGATTGGAATGGAATACTACTATCGCAAGGAAAACAAGGAAGGCTTCGGGAAAGCCGTTGAACGTCTCAAGCAGGAGTTGGGCCGTGAAGGGTTCGGGGTGCTGACGGAAATCGACGTGAAGGCCACGCTCAAGAAAAAACTGGGCGTGGAATCCGCAAACTATGTCATCCTCGGCGCCTGCAACCCGGTTCTGGCCCACCAAGCGTTGCAATCCGAGAAGAACATCGGCGTCTATCTCCCATGCAATGTCATAGTGTATGATGAGAACGGCCTAACGTGGATATCTTCCGTCCGCCCCACCGTCGCCATGTCCCGCGTAGGGAACGAGAAGCTGGCCCCTATTGCGCAGGCGGTGGAGGAAAAGCTCAAAGCCGTCGTGGACCGCGCATGCAGTCCTGCTTTGTAAGGCAGGGTTTTTTGCGCGGGCATGCCGGCGAATGCGCGGCTGCGGGCATCTCGCGTATCAAACAGGGCGCGCAAGTCCATTTGTCATTTTATCGCATGCGATGTTATCGCGAGGCTGCAGCTGTGGTGGCGCCTGCACCACGCCTCGCACTTTTTCGCCCATTCCTTCTCCCTATAGGAAAGGCCGCAGTCGCCGCATTTGAAAATTTCTGGAGATGCCATGCGAATCACCAGTCAACTGGAATGAAAAACAAAAGATGGGAGTCGGCCTCTTCTACCCTATCTTCTCGGTTTTTTTCCATTGCCTTTATTCTGGACATTCCGGTAGAGCCAGACAATCGCCAGCACCAGCGCGACCACGGCCAGCACCCAAAGGATGCCGCTGAATATCCAGCCATAGCCGTATGCCATCGATGCGCCAAAGCCTCCCATCATTCCATAGCCTTGCACGTATCCCGCCCCGGCCGACGGGACTCCATAGGCGCCCATCATGCCGTATCGCACCGGGTAAGCTGACTGTTGCGAACCATTGCCTGCATAGTATCATGCCGGCGCGTTCCCGTAATCCGCCGCGCTGCCATAAGCATATCGTCCCATCATGGGCATCACGCCCATCATGCCGGCATAGGTGACGGGCGTGTCCGTCCGGCCGCAGTAGAACGCCTCCGCTATCTGGATGTGCGTATTGCGCAGGCTCGCAGAGCCCTCGCCGCCCATCACGCTGTCCATGTAGGCATGCGCGGCGCCGGGGTGCATCTGCTCCATGTAATAATCCCCGATAAGCTCAAGCTGGCTGTCATTCAGGTTCGCGCAGCTGACGTTCTGGCTGACGAGCTGGCGCGCGGCCGAGAAATCGTCCATCTGCGCCAGCACCATGCCCATCAGGCCGAGCATTGCCAATATCACCTGAGCTTTCATGTCATTACCTCCCTCGCGTGTTAATTCCTATTTTTGCGCCACCTCATTTGACAGGCCGTCCATAAGCTCGGACGGCATCTGGATCAGGTTGATTTTCCCGACCCTGCGCACCTCGACCACGCCCCGCGAGCGCAGGCGCTCCACAACGCGATGGGCCCGCACCTTCCCCATCCCGTCCAGCATGGCGATCTCGGACTGGTAGATGCTGCCTTTCCTCTCCAAGACGAGCCGGACCACCGCCCGCTCGTCGTCGTTGAGGAACTTGAGCAGGAGATTGGCGTTCCATCTCACCTCGGCCCCCTTCTTCTCCAGCATCCCGCTCAGCAGGTAGAACGCGCCGGCCCCCACCGCCAGCCCCAGCGCGGCGATGGTCACCATGAATTCGACGTGATAGCTGACGAGCGGTCCGAACACGGGGGACGTCTGCATATGCTCGGCGCTCAAATGATATGTGAAGATGAGCGTGAGCACCAGAAAGACGAATCCGGACATCATGAAAATGAGCAGCAGGGCCTCTTTGCGGTTCTTGCCCGGCAAGACATCCAGCATCCGTTCAGCCAGCGACTTTTTTTCGTTGCTTGCCATGGTTTCACTCACTCATAAGTATGGTTTCATTCATATGTAACCATAGGATGCATGGATTTAATCCGATATGAGGATTTATAATCCTGCCCAATTCGCAGGAAAGAGCATGAAAAACAAAACAAGCTGACACAAGAGTTCGAAGATAAAATCAGATTCGCCGAAGAGCACCCGGCACTAAAGTGCCGGGTTTGAAGCTCATTTTAGCGAATACTCGACACAAACAAGGCTCGACGCATCGAGCCTTGTTGCACCATCGGCTCGCGGCCGATGGTTGAGCCGGTCGACATTCACTCCGTGTCCTGAAGGGCACGGTTTCTCTGCCGGCTTGTCGATGATGGACAGACAGTTCGAAGATAAACCGAGGGAAGGCAAGACGAAGATAAAATGAGAGACCGACAAGAACATTGGGTGGTTTGAGTGAGCGATATGTCTGAGAGCGAGAAAGTCCATATCTCCGAAGGCGAGTTCCGTTCTTCCAGCCACGAAAGCGAAGGCCATCATTCCGGGTATCATGCCGGCGGCCATTCGCCCACCGGCGATCAAGGCATTCATCATGCCGGCGCCCATCCCTCCAGCGCCGATTCCGTCCTTTACCTGCTGGCCACCGTGATTCTTATCTCATCCGTGATCATCTCCGCTTCCGTTTTCTTCTCGGTATCCTCTTTCTCCGCCACGATGGGCGCGTGGTCCGCCTCTGCCGGCGCGCAGGCCCCTTCCAACGCCATCGCGCCGTCCCCCTCACCGACCGCGGCTCCGACTCAGGCTCCAGCTGCCGCTCCTCGGCCTTCCGCCCCCGCGAAAATCGACTTGAGCGGCCTCCCCTTCCAGGGGCCTGCGGACGCCAAAGTCGCCGTGGTCGAATACGCCGACTTCCAGTGCCCCTTCTGCGCGCGGGCGTATCCCACCGTCAAGCAGGTGATGGGCGACTACAACGGCAAGGTCAGGTTCTATTTCAAGAATTTCCCGCTCTCCTTCCACCAGAATGCCCAGAAGGCGGCCGAAGCGTACGAGTGCGCGCTCGAGCAGGGCAAGCCTTGGGAATACCACGACGCACTCTTCACCAACGGGCAGGGGGACGGCACCGGATTGGACACGGCCAGCCTCAAGCAGTATGCGGCCCAGCTCGGGCTGGACACCGCGAAATTCGACGCGTGCCTGGATGGCGGCCAGATGGCCTCCCGAGTGGCCGCCGAACAGGCCGAAGGCTCCCGGAACGGCGTGAGCGGCACGCCGACCTTCTTCGTCAACGGCCAGATCCTGGTGGGGGCGCAGCCCTACAGCGCGTTCAAGTCGCTCATCGATTCGCAACTGGCCGGTTGAGAGCCGGTCGGGCGTTTATGTCATAACCTAAATTCAAACTCCGGGGTGTTCATATGGTTGAAATGAAGCATGTATTCATCGCAGTCTGCGTGCTGGCGCTGGCGTTCGTGGCTTTCATGGCCACTTCCGCATCGGCCGCATCCGCAGCCGCATACGGGCGCGGCCCGGCCGGAGGCGGATTGGCAGGCGGCAACGGCGCGCCGTGCGGGCCGCAGGGCTGCGTCGGCATGGCCTTGGGTGATCCCAGCCTCAAGGATTTCGTCATCAAGGCCACGAAGTTCGCCTTCAGCCCGTCCACCATCGCGGTGAACAAGGGCGACCGCGTGCGCCTCACGCTGCAGAACGTGGACGGCGCGCACGGCCTGTCAATTTCCGAATACGGAGTGAACCTCCAGCCCGGCTCGGGCCAGAGCCAGACGGCCGAGTTCGTGGCCGACAAGGCCGGCACCTTCAATTTCGCCTGCACGGTCTATTGCGGCAGCGGGCACCTCGACATGTCCGGCAAGCTGGTGGTGGACGATGCGGCAGGCTCGCAGGCGCAGGCCCCCGCCCCGGCGCCAGCTCCTGCCCCGGTTGTACAGGAAATCCGCCTGCACGCCGGCGCCTACGGGTATGACAACCCCGTGCTGTACGTGAAAGCGGGCCAGCCGGTCAAGTTCGATTTCTCGGCCGACGCGTCGGCCGGGTGCGGGCGGCAGGTCATCATCGATGGAGTGGGGGTGAACCTGATCTCGCGCAACGGGGAGACCGTCTCGGCCACCTTCACGGCGCCCAAACCGGGTCAATACGCCTACCACTGCGGCATGAACATGTTCCGCGGCGTGCTCACGGCCAGCTAAGGGGAAATGATGATGAAGATCTGGGCGACCGGACTGGAGACCGTGTTCTCCAAGGGCAAGTACGCCTGGCTAGCCTTGGCCCTCTTTTTCGTTTTTCTTTCCATTTACGCCGTGCTCAATGACGTGGTGGTCCTCAATCCGTTCTATGCCGGCCTCCCGGCGCCCGACGGGCACGCCTTGCCCCCCGTCTCTCTCAATTCGAGCCTGTCCTGGTGGGATGCGGTGCCGACCGTGCTGCTGGCGGGCCTTGCCGCGCTGGGCTTCTCCATCGCAGCATTCCAGATGGCCGAACTCTCCCGGATCGCGCCCGCCTCGAAGCTCGGGGCGGCCGGAGGCTTCATGGGCGCGTTCGCCAGCGCCTGTCCCATCTGCCAGCCCGTCTGGCTGCTTTGGCTGGGTTTCGGAAGCGTGTCTGCCTTTTTGGTGGACTGGAGCATCTACATCTTCGCGGCCAGTCTCCTGCTGCTGGCCTTCTCGATCCACAAGAGCCTGCAGGCCGTGGCCAGCGGGTGCCCGGTGCGGAAGATGTGAATGCGCGCTCTTCCAGCTCCTATTACTTACTTGCGCATGATATCCTCGAGCAGGGCCGCGAAATATGCTCCCATCGCGGCTCCGGCGATGGCCCCGGTAAGCATGCGCATGAAATTGGTGCTTTCCCAGAAGCCGAGCATCTGGGAGGTGCCGTCGATGCCCATCGGCACCAGCGCCAGGACAAGCCATACTGGCGAGGGGATGCCCCGCCGCCGCCCGCCCCGGACAACCGGGTATACGAGCATCGCGGCCAGCATCGGAATGTAGATCGAATAGTCCCTCGTGTCGTTGGCGAACTTGTATCCCACCAAGCCGTTGCGCTCGACCTTCTCGGCCTTGTTGCGCCCGATCTGGTTTTGGGCGTAATGGGTGAATATGCCGTTGTAGGCCGGATTCCCGTTCAGCGTGTATATGGTGGAAATGTTCGCCTCCGTCTCCCGGCCCTGCACGATGCAGTCTTGTATCGAAAATACGCCGGCCGGGCTCCGGAAGACGCATTGGGAGCGGTAAATCCACTGGTGGTCGTAGGAGTGGAGGTTGTAGAGCATGCCGCCCAGGTCCCCGAATCCCGCGAATATCAGGAACGGCGGCGCCATGATGGTGAGGATGAAAAGGGCCAATAGCACCACGGCGGCCTGGTAAACCCGGCCGCTCTCCATCCAGCCTCGAATATCCATCCTCTCCCCTCCAAAACCGGTCTACTGCAGTTCTTTCTCCCCGAGCGGGCTGAAGATCATCGCGTCCAGCGGCGTGCCGGTCTTATCGAGCACGCCGGCGACGAACACGTTCCGGCCGAAGAATCCCTTGATGGTGTCCCCGGTCGTGGCGAACATTTTCCCATCCCGCATCGCCTTCGCCTCGTCCGCGCCCAGAACGAGCGGGTAATACTTCCCGCCGCCCAGCTCATGGACGACATAATCCACCGGCTTGCCTTGGGCGAACGCCAGCCTCGTCGATCCGAGCTCGCTTGGATCGAGCCGGTAAAACAGCACCGGCGTATCGGAATCCGACAATTCGACGAATGGACGCTCGTCATCGCCTTTGATGCGCTCATAGGTTCCGGCATCCACGAAATGCGCCATGTCCAGGAAGCTGCCGGTCTTCTCCAACACCCCACCCACGGCCAGTTCCATTCCCGGCGCGAGGGGCGCCCGGTCCCCGATATTCGAGAACTCCTTCTCCTTGCGCATCGCCGCCGCCTCGTCCGCACCGAGGACCATCGAGTCCGCCTCGGGCAGGGGGTTGCCTTCGCTCGCCCTGAATCTGGCCATCGCGTTGTTGCGCGCGTTCGCGACCAGTTCGCCGTCGCCTTCCGGGGTCCAGACCATCTTGAGCCGAAGGCCGTCGAACAGGCCGGATCGGCCTGCCGGGAGGGCGTTGCTCATGGCTCCCACACCGATTGCCAGAACCCGCCCTCCCGTCGCGTCGGCCAACCCGAACCGCCAGGCGTAGGCTGCGCTTCCCAGGACCATGATCGTCAAAGCGAGCATCACTCCCAGCCTGTTATTGCTGATATATTGCGAAAATCCCATCATCCACACCTCGTCATTGGGGATCCGCGCACCGCAATCCGGGCAAGCCAATCTTTTTGCGCCGGCATTGCCCGCTTCGATCGCGGGATCCGTTCTTCTTCCTTCTCATCGTTGCGATCACAGCCTCGTCCATCTCAATGTCAGCGAGTTGCTCACCACCGACACCGACGAGAGGGCCATCGCCCCGCCCGCGATGAGCGGCGAGAGCAGCCAGCCCGTGAAGGGGAACAGCACGCCGGCGGCGATGGGAATGCCAAGAATGTTATAGATGAGGGCCCAGAAGAAATTCTGCTTGATTTTCGAGATGGTGGCCCTCCCCAGCTTGATGGCCCGCGCCACGTCCTGCGCGTCCGAGCGCATGAGCACCACGTCCCCGCTCTCGATGGCGATGTCGCTTCCCGAGCCCATGGCGATGCCCAGATCGGCCTGCGCCAGCGCGGGCGCGTCGTTGATGCCGTCCCCCACCATGGCCACTTTGGAGCCGCCGGCCTGCAATTTCTTCACTTCCTCGGCCTTGTCCTGGGGCAGCACCTCGGCGATGACGTTCTCGATGCCGGCCTGCCGCCCGATGGCTTTCGCGGCGCGCGCGTTGTCGCCGGTGATCATCCACACCGTCAATCCCAGCTTCTTGAGCTCGGCCACGGCCTGTATCGACGTGGGGCGCAGGGTGTCGGCCACGGCCACGAGCCCGATGGCCTTCTGACCTTCCATCAGGGCCATCACCGTCTTGCCCTCGTGCTCGAGCTTCTCCATGCGCGCAGCGGAGTCCGCATCCAGGCCGGCCCCCATCGTCTTGACCATCTTGGCATTGCCCAGGCCCATCCGTTTCGCGCCGATCTTGCCTTCTACGCCGTGGCCCGGCACGGCCTTGAACGAAACCACCTTCTTCAGCTCGATGCCTCTCGCCTTCGCCTCCTCCAGCACCGCATCCGCGATCGGATGCTCGGAATTCTTCTCGAGCGAGGCGGCGAGCATCAGCACCATCGTCTCGTCGCGCTTCGCGTCCAGGGAAACGACGTCCGTCACCTTGGGTTTTCCTTCCGTGAGCGTGCCGGTCTTGTCGAAAAGCACGGCATTTATCTTGTGTGTGCCCTCCAGCGCCTCGGCATTCTTGAACAGGATCCCCTTCTGCGCCCCCAGCCCGGAGCCCACCATGATCGAGGTGGGCGTCGCGAGGCCCAGCGCGCAGGGGCAGGCGATCACCAGCACCGAGACGGCCATGATGAGGGCGAACGAGAACGGGTCGGCCGGGATCGGCATGGACGGGAACCATGCTTTCGCCAGCCCGGAGCTGAGCGCGAAATACCAGACGCCGAAGGCGAGGAGCGCGACGACGATCACGATCGGCACGAACACCGCGCTGATCTCGTCCGCGAAGCGCTGGATGGGCGCGCGGCTGCCCTGCGCGTCCTCCACCATCTTCACGATCTGCGAGAGTGCGGTGTCCGAACCAACCTTCTCGGCCCGCACGTTCAGCACCCCGTGCTTGTTGATGGTGGCCCCGAACGCCCGGCTGCCCTCTATCTTCTCCACCGGCATGCTCTCTCCCGTGAGCATGGCCTCGTCCACTGAGGAATGCCCGCCCACCACCGTGCCATCAGTCGGGATCTTCTCGCCCGGCTTGACGATCATGACATCTCCGACCACGATCTGCGCGGCGTCGATGGTCATCTCCTTTCCGTTTCGGATGACCGTGGCCTGCTTGGGGGCCAAATCCAGCAGCTTGCGGATGGCTTCCGAGGCTTTCCCCTTGGCCATGGCTTCCAGGTACTTGCCCAATATCACCAGCGTGATGAGGCTCGCGCCCACCTCGAAATACTGCTCCCGGGCGAAGCCGAGCAGCGCGGCGATGCTGTACAGATAGGCCGCGCTGGTGCCCAGGGCAATCAGCGTATCCATCGAAGCCGTCTTGTTTCGCGCGGCCGCGATGGCTCCCTGATAGAACGACCAGCCCACGATGAACTGAACGGGCGTGCTCAAAAGGAAGAGGAGCGGCAGGCGGTAAGGGAAGTCCATCAGGAACATGCCCAGCGCGACCGCGGGCACGGAAAGGACGGCGCCGGCCAGCAGTCTCATCTTCAGTTCCGAGATCTCGGCCGCCCGCAATTCCTTCTCGTGCTCGTGCGACACGCCCACGCTGGCGCCGTATCCGAGCGATTTGACCTTTTGCACGAGCGAGCTTTGCATCCCCTGCTCGTCGGCAATCTCTTTTTCGTCGTATTCCACCTGTGCCCTCCCGGCCGCGTAATTCACGTTAGCCTTCGCTACGCCGCTCACCTTGCCCAAGCCTCTGGTGATGAGCGTGGCGCACGAGGCGCAGTGCATCCCGGAAATGGTCAAATCAACCTTCTTCATTCTCCCACCTGCCATTTTTCATATTTGTAATCGATGAACGCAATGAATCTCAAATCCATGATCCCCGAACGCGAACCCATTTTCGCTCAAGATGAACGGGAGGAGGCGTTTTCCATCCGCCCCCTCCCCATCTTCCACACCGCTCTTATCCCATCATCCCGCATCCGCATCCCGCGCCCATCCCGCACGAGCCGCCGGCGGGCTTGGCCGCGCCCGGGACCGGAGCCACGACCTTGCCGTCGCTGGTCTGGACGATGAACTGCCCGTTGCCCATGCCCATCGGGCAGGACATCTGGTAGGTTCCCGGTTTGTCCGCCGTGAATTCCATCACATTATTGCCGGCCGACACCGGGAAGCGCTCCTGAATGCCCCAGATGTTGAACGTGCTCATGCAGCCCCTGAAGGTGGCCGCGTCCATGACCAGCTTCACCTTGTCCCCCTGTTTGACCGTGATCACGCGCGGTTCGTAAACGCCGTTCACCACCTTGATGGGGATGGTCACCGCTTGTCCGCTCCCTCCCGTTCCAGCGGCGCTGCCGGTCGGCGAGCCCGTTGTTCCGGTTCCCGCGTTCGTGGTTGGCGTTTGCGCTCCGGCGGCCGCGTCGGGCGCATTTGCCGTGCCCGCATAATTCGGCGTGGCCAGTCCGGCGTTCTTGCCGCTGGCATAAAGCCCCGGAGCCATCGCCGTGAATCCGACCCATGCGACCATCATGATCAATACCACGATCGCCGTGAATTCATGCAGTTTCATTGCCATGTCTTCACCCTCCAATCACCATATGTCCTTGCCATATTCTCATCCTCCGAATACCGGACCGGAAACCGGCCCGTAAATCATCAAGACCGCCAATATGACGAAGAAAATCAAACACGTGCTGGCCATGGAGCTCATGTCCTCCACTTCCATCTTCTCCCCCAGCCTTCCCAGCTCCTTGATCTGCATGTAGGCCAGCGCGGCCAGGATAAGCACGCAGAAGAATGTCAGCAGCCAAAGGAACGGGATCAGCGGCGAACCCAGTAGCATCACGGAAAGCATCGCCCCCATGGTGCCGGACATCACGCCGGCCATGAGGCCTTCCATGATGCCCATCACGCCGCTCAACCGCCCCGCCCACACGCCGGCGATGCAGCCGATGATCATGCCCAGGACGGTACCCCAGAACATGCCGTTGGTGGCCCCCAACAGCGCGCCCACGAGGAATCCGGTCATCATGCCGAACGTCATGCCCTCCATCATCCCCAGCGAGCAGGAGATGGGCTTGTGATAAGACGCGAAATGATAGCCCGCCGCCACGATGGAAACGACCGACACGGCCGCAATCGCCAGCAGGGACATGCGGGCCTGCCAGAATCCCGGCACGCTTTGCCACACCCCCAAGTACAGGAAGGCCAGCAGCACCAGCATGGCGGCCAGCGAGCCGGCCGAGCTGATCAGCAGCTTCCTTTCCGCCTTCCATTCCGCTTTTTCATCGAGGATGCCATAGATGACTTCCTTGACGCTGACGATTTCGCCGATGATCTCCGTGCCTTTCTCCTCCCCTCCCATCTTTCCCATGCCGCCCTCGCTGCGGCAGCAGTCCCCGACTTTGTAGCCGGCATCCGCAATCGCCTTCTTGACGTCTTCGAGCCGGTCTTCCCTGGCCTTGAAGACGAGCCGTCCCTCTCCGGCGCTGATGTGTTCGACTTGCACTCCGTCGATTCTGGAGACGGCCTTGGAAATGGCGTGCTCGCACGAGACGCAGGTCATGCCGATGATTTTCGCTTCGTAGTGTTCCATATAATCACGATCCGCTCGCTCCCTTCTCACTCCTTGACTTTGTATCCTTCCGCCCGAATGGCCTTGAGGAGCGCCTCATAAGTCGCGCGGTCCGGCACCGCCACCTTCGCCTCGCCTCCCTTGTGGCTGATGGAAAGCACCTTGGCGCCCGGGATGTCCTCCGCCGCCATCCGGATGAGGTTCTCACAGCTCGCGCAGTGCATTCCTTCTATATGTATGGTCATTTCCATATTCCCACTCCTTCTCGCCCTCGCGGGCGTTTTGTTTTTCATCTTTCAATCCTGCTTTTTCTTTCTTCTATCCCAAGCCGTTCATTTCTTTTCCGTTTTCAATATCTCGAACGTGTCCTCGCGGACATATCTTATTAATATTTCATTTGCATGAAACAATACATATAGATTCGTGAAACAATCGCAATCCCCATCAAAAAGGTGTTTCAATGGTCGGAAACATGCATTTAAACCAACGTCTGTTAATCGCCATTTCCATTCTCTCCGGTTTCATCCTGCTGGTGCTGGCCATGCTTCTGAGCTGGATCCTGGTCACGAACGGAATGGCCGCATCTCCCATCCTCATGCTTTTGTATAACTACCATCTGGAAGTGATGATCCTCGTCTCCGTGCTGGGCATCGTGGTGGGCGCCTCGATGTATTTCCTCATGTCCGGGCAAGTGCAGGTGAAAACGCGGGAGGCGACCGGGAACGCCAAGCTTCTCCTCTCCTTCCTCTCCACGGAAGAGAAAGCAGTGGTCGAGTTTCTCCTCTCCAACGAGGGGCACACCACCCAGGCCCAGGTCTCGCGACTGGAGGATATGACCCGCCTCAAGGCCCACCGCACCGTCCTGCGCCTGGCCGAAAAGAAAATCGTCCGCATCGAGAAACTGGGAAAGACCAACCAGCTCTGGCT
>JAZDHB010000078.1:0-5802 GCA_043806415.1 Microcaldota archaeon
GGCGTTGCTGGAGCAGAGGGCGTCGCCAAGCGCGAAGCGGTTGGCGAATTGCCGCCCACGGGCGGCAGGTTGCGCCCCCGGGTCATTGAGTCATTTCGCGAATTTACCGGGAATCCCGGGAGAAAAAGGAATAGGTTTATGAATAAAAATCATGGTGCGCCACCTAAACTTTACAAAATCAGAGCGAGTGATACCCGGCACAGATAACCCGTCTTCCCATCGAGCCCATGCATCGGATTGGAGCATAGCGTCGTTCAGAGGCCCAAGAACTCGCGCACCCTTTTTCGCACTTCCGCCAATTTGGACGGAGATAGTTTTCCGACCTTTCGAGATACTCGAGTTGAGCCGATGGTGGAGATGAAATCGGCCACGATGTAGCTGGTTTTTTTCAGATGCTCGCCAGACAGGTCGGAAGGTTCCAAAAGGACGTCGAACCTCGATTGGCGGTTGATGGAGGTGATCTTGAGGGCCGCCACATCCATCAGGCCTTCGCGCTGGGCCAGGACCAGGACGGGCCGGCGCTTGACTTCGGCCGAGTCTGAGAATTGGAAGTCGGCGATGACGATGTCGCCAGCCTCAAAGGTCGAAGAATTCATCGGCATCTTCCCCTTCCTCGGCCAGCCGCCGCTCGTTGTAGTAACGGATGGGATCGCTTTCCTTGTCCAAATCTTCCGCCTTCTGGACCACGGCCCGGCGGGCCAACTCGGTCCAGCGGATCTCGCGATGCTTTTTCATGACGCGATGGATGGGCAGGGGGACGGAGAATGTTACATTGACCATAAAATCATCTACTTAAATAAGTAGAATAAGGTATTTAAGCATTTTCATATCGGGTGGAAACCCGGCACCCACAGGCCCATCTTCTCGTCCAAGTTGTGCATGAGGTTGAAGCACTGGATCGCGGGTCCAGCCGAGCCGCGCATGAGGTTGTCGATGGCAGACATGGCCACGATGCGCGGATGGTCGGCATCAAGCTCCCAGCCGATGTCGCAGAAATTGGTGCCGATGAGAGGCTTGGGCTCGGGGTAGCGGTAGAGCGTGCCCTTGTCCTTGACCAGGCGGACGAAAGGCGAGTTGGCGTAGAAGGAGCGGTAGGCCTTCCACACGTCGATGTCGCTGAGCGGTCGGGTGACGGGCGCGTGGATGGTGGATAAGATGCCACGCACCATTTCCACCGCATGAGGGGAAAAACCGACCGAGACGTAGGGCGCCCGGGCGCCGGCTGGAGGGGCCCACGCTCCCGAAGCGATGGCCGCCTGCGCCAACTTGCCCAATTCCTGCTCCATTTCGGCCGTGTGCCTATGCCCAGTGGGCTTGTAGGCGCGCACCGTGCCCTGCCGCTCGGGATGATGGGTGGAGATGTCGAACGCCGCGCCGCCGGCCGAGGAGCCGATCTTGGAATCCGCGATGATGTGCGAGGGGTCGATGAGGCCGGCTTTCACCAGAGGAGCGGCTGCGAGAATAACCGAGGAGGCCAGGCAGCCCACGCCAGACACCAGCTGCGTCTTCTTGATGGCTTCGCGGTGCAGTTCAGGCAGGCCATAGACCGCCCTTGGCAAAAGCTCGGGACAGGGGTGGGGCTGGTAGTAGTGCTCGTAGGTCTTGGGGTTATGGAGGCGGAAATCGGCCGAGAGATCGATGATTTTCACGCCAGTTTCGATGTATTGCTTCACGAACGGAGCAGACACCTTGTGCGGGAGGCAGAGGAAAAGGGTGTCCACATCGGTGTTGAGGCTCTTGGAGGAGACGAATTCGGCTTGAGTAAAGCCCCTTAGATTGGGATTGAGCTTGGTGACAGGCGTGCCGGCAAAGCGCTCGGAAGTCACTTGCGAGATTTCCATTTCTGGATGGATGAGCGCCCAGCGCATGAGCTCGCCGCCCGTGTAGCCGGACGCGCCGACAATGGAAATTTTGTAAGACATGGAAATAACCTCTTGGATAAGATGAACCGATGAGATAAAATAGATTGGGCCTGTTTATTATTAATACATAATGTTGCAGATATAACAAATTAGTTCAATGTCATCATTCGCTCGACGCTTTGGCGAAGGGCTGTCCTGAACGAATACGCATCCGCTGTCTTCGCATAGCCTTCCCAGCCCGCGAAACTTGAGAGGACGCGCTCGCAGCTGATTTCGCCGCGCGCCAGCTTCGCCCCGAATTTCTCCAGGCGTTTCCTGATGCGCCGCTGGTTGCTCCTCTTCAGGAGCCTGAAATGGTAGAACACGCGCAAGCCCAGGAGCGTGAGGCCGGAACACAGGGAGAGGATTCTGGTCTTCTGGGAATGGAGCGAAAGCTTGAGCCTATCGGACAGAAACCGCGCGATCGCTTTCTGGTGTTCCTCAAGCTCGCCCCGGCTCCTCGACAAGAGCACGAAATCGTCCACGTAGCGCAGGTAGTATTTTGCGCCCAATTCGTGCTTGACAAATATGTCCAGCTCGTGCAGATAGGCGTTGGCGAAGAATTGGGAGGTGAGATTCCCCAATGGCATCCCTTTGCCAGGGGTTTGCGTCCGATGGTTTTGCAGGATGGCCTGGATGAGCCAAAGCACGTCTTCGTCCGAAATACGGTTGCTGATGATGGAAAGCAGCACGCCGTGATCCACTGACTGGAAATATGCCTTGATGTCGGCCTTGAGCGCATAGCCGACGACGTGGTTCGCGTTGGCAGATATTCCCTCTCTCTCTCTCTGGAAATCAGTTTCCCATTTCCTGAAACTTTGCGCAGGAAATAATCGAACCGCTCCATTGCGGCAAACGTGCCCTTTCCTTTCCGGTTGGCATGGGAATCGTGGATGAAACGGCTCTCGAAAATTGGGCCGATGACATTGATGAGGGCATGGTGGATGACGCGGTCACGGAAATGGGAGGCGCTTATTTTCCTTGTCTTTGGGTCGCGGACGGTGAAAATGGTGAGCGGCCTTGGCGTATATGTCCTTGTCATCAGTTCCCATTGCAGTCGGAATAATTCGTTTTGGAGGTTGCGCTCGAATTCGATGACATACGGCTTCTTTGTCTTTCCGCGTTTGGCGTTTTGGAATGCCAGAAGAAGGTTGTCGTAGCTGGAAATTTTCTCGAACAGATGGTGATAGGTCTTCATGGAAATGCAGATGCCCCGAAACCTATTGGAGTCATTTCCGAAACGACCGTTGTTGTTGTAGTTGTTGCCGAGGTTGGCGTTGAACCGGTTGTTGTCGCCGAAGTTGTTGTAGTTGCCGGGGACGGCAGAGCCAGCCATAGCCCATCCATGCAAAGACTTCCACTGCGGCTTCACGGTTTGGGCTTTTGACGGCTTACTATGTGTCGCCGCTGTATTTCATACCGCCAAAAATGCGGCATCGTGGTTGGGCGTGTGGCTCCAAGGTTTCCTGGGGCAGATAAAGAAAGGGAAAAGAGGTATTTATTGCTTCGTGGCATACGCCAGAATGACGTCAAGCGCAGATTCGCTCACCCCAAGCTCCTTTGCTTCTTGGAGTGCCGCCTCAAACTGGGCGGGGGTCGGTGCCAAAATTTTGGCGGCCGGCGCTTGCGCGCCGGTGTTCTCTGGCATCACACCCCCGAAACGACCGCCGTCGATGACGCCGCCGCCGAGGTTGGCGCCGAACCGGCCGTAGTCGCGGAAGTCGATGTAGCCGGGGACGGCAGAGCCAGGCCGCCTAATGTAGAGGTAAAGATTCTTTCCGTCAGGACCAGAACTTGACAATTTCCCAAGTGGAAGGTTGAATTCAGATTCGACTTGCCTCAACTGGCCGTTTTTGTACTCGCCATCCGGGGAGAAGAAAACGCGCATAATCTCCTTGAGGTGCTCAGGGGATTGGACCGTGAAGTTGATGGTGTAATCAAAACAGCCATCCTCGTTTATGGAGTAGCCTTTTTGGGCCACAAGCAGGGCGCCCGGCTTGTCAACAACAAAGCCCGCCTTGCGGGCTTGGTCAACCGTGAAGCCGCCAAAACGGCCGGTGATGCCGTTGTAGGTGCCCTCAACTACGATAATGCCATTCTCGTCCGCCAAGTCGCAGAGCGGCTTCTCTTTGGAGAAGGCCATCATGGTCCCGGAAGCGATGGGGGAGGCAGCGTAGAGGATTTTCTTGTTTTCCTGGAAGAGCTTGTCATTGGTGAAATACTCCATGATGTCTTTGAATGGTGCCAGCGTGTTGCCATATTTCTTGTTCAGCTGCGCAAGCATCAAACCGCCGTTGTCGTATCTCTCTACGACTTTCAGATTGGTTTTTCCGCCAGTGAGAATAACCGGTTGTGCCATGAGTATCCCTCCATCAGATGTGTTTTATTATGGTTAGATATGCTTAAATAGGTTTGTGTGGACCTCGGATGCGTCCAAAAACACGCTTACGCCAAAAGATTCTATCGCATCTGCCACCTCTTTCCTCACCTGCGCAAAGGGTGGAAGCTCGCCTGCAACAAGCGAGCCCAAATCCTTTTCCCAGCTTTCCTTTTTCTCGTCAAGCTTCGAGGAGAGCGGCGCGCATTGATTCGCCAATCATATCATTTGTGATAAGATTGGTAGAATAAGAGTTGTGGGGTTCCCCAGCCTTGCCGCTTACCTCTTGGCTCTCGAAACAAAATACTCGATCATCTTTCCCGGGATGTCCACGCCGGTCGGCGCAATCGAATTTCGGAACTCGGTGGTGTGATTCACTTCGTGCACCACGAGGCCGTTGCCGGATTCCATCAGGTCCACGCCATAGATGCCCTCGCCGAACACGTTGGCCGCGCGCACGGCCAGCTCGCCGAGTTCGGGAGTGACCAGGCAATTGGTGGCCGTGCCGCCCCGTCCGGTGTTGGTGATCCAGCCCGACTTCTCGGTGGCATTGCGATAGATGGCCGCGATGCACTGGTGGCCCACCACGAACGCGCGGATGTCGCGCCCGGGCTTGTCCACGTGCTCCTGCAAATAATACACTTTCTGGAACGCGTGGCCCATCTCCTCGCGGTTCTCCAGCTCGGCTTCGAGCGCCTCGCGGTCGTTGATCTTGTGCACCATGCGCGCCCAGGAGCCGAACACGGGCTTCATCACCAGGGGAAAGCCGAGCTTGGCGGCCGAGCTGGTGGCTGTCTGCGGCGCGAAGGCGCCGAAGGTGCGAGGGGTCGGAATTTTTGCTTTGGCCAGCAGCGTCGAGGCCAAAAACTTGTCGCCGCACAAATGATGGGCCTTGTAGGGATTGACAACGAGAGCGCCCGCCTGCTCGAACCAGAACGAGGTGTAGAGCGTGCGCGCATAGGAGGAGGAGCGCTGTAGGATGGCGTCGAAGTCAATCGCGGGAGTCGTGATTTCCAGCGAGAGCTCGCTGTCCGGGAGGCGCTCAAGCTCCAGGCCCCGCTCCTTGGCGGCTTCCAGGAGCAGCTTGTTCTCGGGATTGAGGATGGTGTAGAGGATGGCGGCACGCATAGACAAAACCTACATTCTGGCGCGCGAGCGCCAGCCTTTGCTCTTTCTTTTTGCTTTGCTCTTTCTTTTGGGATAGAAGACCTTTTCGTTCTTGAGAAGGAAAAGGGCTTCACTCGCCCCAGTCCTCGTCCACGCTCGGCGCTTTCTCGAGGCGGTATGGGGAGAGGGATTTGACTTCGAGCTTCGCTCCGCAGTCCGGGCAGGAGACGATCTCGCCCACTTCGAGTCCGGGGCGGCTCGTCAGGTGCGCGGCGCATTCGGGGCATTCGGATTCAGCCATAAGATAAACCTCCGTAAACATTCGAAAGCGGGTGCCGGTGTATAGTCGGCACTAGGAGTGGCGCTCCCTTATTATTAATACATAATGTTGCATATATAACAAAAACAGGCAGTAGG
>JAZDHB010000079.1:0-2358 GCA_043806415.1 Microcaldota archaeon
GTAGCTTTCGCGGTAGTTCTGCACGATGTAATAGGCATACGCCTTGGCGCAGGCATACGGGCTGCGCGGATGGAATGCCGTCTTCTCGTCCTGCGGCGGGGGGCTGGAGCCAAACAGCTCGGAGGAGGAGGCCTGGTAGAAGCGCATCTCCTTCTTTGCCCTTCTCATGGCTTCGAGCATCCTCACCGTGCCCATCGCGACGATGTCGGCCGTGTATTCGGGGATGTCGAAAGAAACGCGCACATGGCTCTGCGCGCCCAAATTGTAAATCTCGTCCGGCTGCACGTCGTCCAGGATGCGCCAGAGGGAGGAGGCGTCCGACATGTCTCCATAATGCAGAAAGAGCCGGGCATTCGGGTCGTGCGGGTCCTTGAAGATGTGGTCGATGCGGCTGGTGTTGAACGTGGAGGCGCGCCGGATGATACCGTGCACCATATACCCTTTGGCGAGCAGCTGCTCCGCCAGATACGAGCCGTCCTGGCCCGTGATACCGGTCAGGAGCGCTACTTTGCCATTGTCTGTTTTGGGCATGTTTTCACCGTACATTTAAGGGGGCGAAAGGATTAATTACTCGCCGCCTGGCGCTCAGGCGCGTTTCGAGGCGGCCGCGGTTTCCTCCACCGCGTGGAAAATGGCTTCGAAACGCTTCTGGTAAGTGTGATCTCGCAGGGCGCGCCGGCGGCCCGCCGCTGCGATGGAACGGCGCGCATCCTCGTCCTCCAGATAGCGCCTGATTTTGGCGATGAGCTCGCCCGGGTTCGCATACGTCTCGATCTCCTTGCCCGGGACGAAGTAATCCGGCAATTCGTCCGCCTCCCCGGCAAGCTGGAAGCCCCCGCATGCGGCCACCTCGAAGAAGCGGGATTTCATCTGCGCCGGCGCGAAAAGGATGGAGGATTCGGCCGGGCAGAGCGTGATTTTCGCGTTGGCGAACAGGTCGGCCATCTGCGCGTGGCTGATCCGCCCGCCCGGCCAGCCGCTTCCGAACGCCTGTACGTCCACACCGGCCCGGCGCAGGTCGTCCACCATCCCGCCCCGCCCGCCGTACCGCTGGCCCACGAAGGCGACCGGGACGCCGGACCCGAACGGGGTGGTGCGCGCAAAGCGCGGGGCATACACCCCCCACTGCGTGTGGGTGGCGTTTGGATATCCCAGCGCCTGGTATTGCGCCTGCGCGCTCTTGCAGGTCGTGGAACAGAAATTGAACGCCCCGGCCCAACGGCCGGAGAAGGACGCGAAGCGCCACTGGTCATCCGAGAACCAATTGAGGGTGAACGCCGGGCTCGTCTCGCTGATGCGCCGGATGAGCGCCCGATCAAAATCGTCCGCCATGAGCGAGAAGAGGAGGAGGTCGTATTCGCCAGAATCGGCTTTCTTGCGCAATTGCTCGTGCATCGCCGCCGAGCCTTGTTTTTCGCGGATTTCCCCGAAGTCGAAGAATTCGGCCGACGTGATCTCTCCGATGGCCGGCCACCAGTTGAGGTATTCGTATGAATCCCCCCAAGCGGGGTTTCCGTATTCGTGCCGGTTCAGGCAGAGGAGGACGCGCCGTATGCGCTCTGGCTTGTCCTTCCCGATCGGCGGAGGATCGATGTGGGCGGCGCCGAGCGCCTTTCGCGCCGAGAATAGGGCTTCGTAGCCCAGATAGCGGACTCCCTTGGCCGCATGTCTGAGCGGAGCGGGCAAGCCGTTCCAGCAGGAACCCCTCATCGGACCACACCTGTCCGTATCCTGATGAATTCATCAAACGCATCCGCCATGAACTCCAGATGCTTCTCCGTCAGGCCCGGATACACGCCCACCCAGAACGAGCTGTTCATGATGGTGTCGGCGCCTTCGAGCTTCCCAACGGTGCGGTATTTCACGTTCTTGTAGGCCGGCTGGCGGATGATGTTCCCGGCGAACACCATGCGCGTGGCGATGCCGGCCGCCTCCAGGTGCTTGACGATGTCGTTCTTTTTGAACGGCGCGTCCTCTTTCACGGTAAGCACGAACCCGAACGGGGATGGATTCGCCTTGGGCAGCGAGCGGGGCAGGATGAAATACTCGGAATATTCCTTCATGCGCCCGAGCAGGAACGAGTGATTTTTCCTCCGCGCCTCAACGAACGCATCTGCCTTCTTGAGCTGCTCGCAGCCCACCGCGGCCTGCATGTCCGTGGCCTTCAAATTGTATCCGACATGCGAATAGATGTATTTGTGGTCGTATCCGAACGGCAGCTCCCCGAGCTTCCAGCCGAACCTCTTGCCGCAGGTGTCGCTCTCGCCGGGCGCGCACCAGCAGTCCCGGCCCCAATCACGGAACGATTCGGCCGCCTTCGCGACGAGCGCGCCGGAGGTGAGCACGGCCCCGCCCTCG
>JAZDHB010000080.1:0-7096 GCA_043806415.1 Microcaldota archaeon
GCTTTCTTCTCCTCTTTCTTCCCGATCAATCCCAGCTGCGCCAGACAGGCCTCGAGCTGGATGATCTCGTTCGCGCCTTCCACCACGCGGAAATTGTACTCGCCGATGCGGTCAAGCAGCGTGGCCTTGGCGCGCTCGTCCATCTTCACGTTGTCCAGCTCCCGGTACATCTGGATGAGCACGTCTTCACCAGACAGGCCGTAGCTCACCATCAGGGTGTGCAAAAGCTTTCGCGCCTCGACGAATTTGCCGTCCAGCGCCAGCTGCATCATCTCGACGATCTCCTTGGGCCGGGCGCGGGAGGCGAACTTGTACACGGTCTCCTCGGTGACGTGCGGCCCGTGGAGGGCCGAGCCCTGCAGGGCGTTGATGAGCTTGCGCATGTCGCCATCGGAGACGTAGAGCAACGCTTTGATGCCCTTCTCGTCGATCTTGAGGCCCTCCGCCTGGGCGATGTGCTGGGCCATGCGGGCCATCTCCTCCTCGGAGAGCATGGTGAAGCGGAACACCGAGCAGCGGGACTGGATGGGCTCGATGATCTTGGAGGAATAGTTCGCACCCAGGATGAAGCGCGTCGCCGAGACGTAGAGCTCCATCGTCCGGCGCAGGGCGGACTGGGCGTCGGCCGTGAGAGAGTCGGCTTCGTCCAGGAAGATGAGCTTGAAGGGCACGCTCGCAAGGGGCACCGAGCGCGCGAAATCCTTGATCTTGCCGCGCACCACGTCGATGCCGCGCTCGTCGGACGCGTTGAGTTCGAGCAGGCACTCGCCCACCGAATCGCCGTAGAGCTCGCGCGCCAGGCACAGGGTGGCCGTGGTCTTGCCGCAGCCCGGCGGGCCGGCGAAGAGCAGGTGGGGCATGTTCTTGGACTTGACATAGGCCGAGAGGGATTTGACGATCTCGACCTGCCCGACGATCTCGGAGAGCTTTTTCGGGCGGTATTTCTCGGTCCAAGGAGTCACGTCGGAAATGTCCATGAAATCACGTTAGAAGCAAAAGGGCGGATTGATGGATGGCTTTCGGAACATCAACTTAAATAGCTTAGCCCGCCTTAATCTATCTCGACAGCCAGACGTTACATTGCATGAATACGAAGGAGGGCGGGAACGCCCTCACGACGAGCGATGAGGGAATCTTCATGGATCTGAGCCGCATTCGATTCGCATTTCCGCTCGCGCTGGGGCTGGGCATCGGCCTGTGCGCGGGCGCTCTCAAGCTGATCCCCGGCGCCCTGTTCCTGGCTTACCTGGCGATGCCGGTGGCCACGCTGGTCGGGCTGCTCGTGCTGCGCGCCTGGCGCGAGGCGGCGGGCGAGGAGAGCCTGTTCCCCATCATGGCGTATGCCCTGCTCATCCTCGTCTCCTTCGGGCTCTTCGGCATACTCTATGCCCCCTCCGGAATGAACGCGTTGCCGGCGGCCCTGGCGCTCTCGATGCTGATCCCGGTCGTCAGCGAGTATGCGCTTGGCCGTGGCCGGTTCAAGAGCGAGGAGAACTTTGCGCAGGATGAAAGCCCGGAAATGGCCTAGCCTGGTTTGTCATAAGGTGTTCTGATGAGTGATATGAACCAGATTGAGCAGAAAATCCTGGCCTACTGGCAGGAGAACAAGATCTACCAGAAAGCCAATCTCAAGAACAAGGACGGGCCCAAATGGTTCTTCGTGGACGGGCCGCCCTACGCGACCGGCCAGATCCACCCCGGCACCGCGCTGAACAAATGCCTCAAGGACTGCATCGTGCGCTATCGCCGCCAGAGGGGCTACCACGTCAACGACCGGGCCGGATACGACACGCACGGCCTGCCCATCGAGGTGCGGGTGGAGCAGGAGCTCAAGATCACGAACAAGAACCAGATCGAGGAGATCGGCGTGGCCTCGTTCATCGAGAAATGCAAGAGCTTCGCCTCCAAATACATCGGCGTGATCTCCGCCCAGTTCACGCGCTGCGGCGTATGGCTGGACTTCGAGAAGCCGTACATCACCTACAAGGACGAGTATATCGAGGCCGTCTGGCGCACCATCAAGGCGGCCTCGGACAAGGGGCTGCTCACGGAAGGCGAATACGTGGTGCCGCAGTGCGTTCGCTGCCAGACCGGCTTGGCCAACTACGAGTTGGAATACGACGACCAGGACGACCCCTCGCTTTATGTCAAGTTCAAGGTGAAGGGGAGCGAGAACGAATACCTCGTCATCTGGACCACCACGCCCTGGACGCTGGTGGCGAACATGGGAGTCATGGCCCACCCCACGCACACCTACGTCAAGGTGAAGGTGGGCGCCGAGGTCTGGATCGTGGCCAAGGAGCGGCTGGACGCGATGATGGCCTTCGCCCCGCTCGTCTCGCCCATCATGCTGGGCGAGCTGTCGGGCAAGAAGCTGGAGGGGACGCCCTACGAGCACCCGCTCACCCACAAGATCCGGCACGAGTACGCCCGCAAGGTGGTGCTGTCCGACGAGTACGTCACGCTCGAGGACGGCTCGGGCCTCGTGCACTGCGCGCCCGGCCATGGCCCCGAGGACTTCATCATCGGCCGGCGGTTCTCCATCCCCGTATTCTGCCCGGTGGACGGCTCCGGAAAATACACGGCCGACGCCGGCGATTATGCGGGAAGGGAGGCCAAGGCGAGCAACAAGGACATCATCGCCGATTTGGAGGCGGCCGGCGCGCTCATCCACGCCGGGAAGATCAGGCACCGCTACCCGCACTGCTGGCGCTGCAAGACGCCGCTCATCTTCATCGCCACGCACCAGTGGTTCATCGCCGTCTCCAAGACCAAGGAACGGATGCTCGAGGAGATTGACCGCACCATCACGTTCCACCCCGATTTCGCCAAGACGCGCTTTCGGGATTTCGTCGCGTCCGCGCCGGACTGGTGCATCAGCCGCCAGCGCTACTGGGGCACGCCCCTGCCCATCTGGGTGTGCGAAAAATGCAAGGGGAAGAGGATCGTCAGCTCGCGCGCCGAGCTGCCCCGCCCGGTCAAGGAGCTGCATAAACCCTACATCGACGAGATCACCTTCCCGTGCGGATGCGGGGGGGTGATGCGGCGGGTGCCGGACATCCTCGACGTGTGGTTCGACTCGGGCAATGCGGTCTGGGCGCAGCTGGTCAAGGGTGACGACTGGGCGCGCGAGGGCGGGCAGCTGCAGGCAGATTTCGTCACCGAAGGCAAGGACCAGACGCGCGGATGGTTCTACTCCATGCTGGGCTCCGGCGTGGTGCTCAACAACGAATCGCCCTACAAGGCCCTGCTCATGCACGGTTTCTTCGTGGACGAGAAGGGCGAGAAGATGTCCAAATCGCTGGGCAATTTCGTGGGCCTCGAGGACATCGTCGGCAAGCACGGCGCCGACACGTTCCGCCTCTGGGGGCTCTCGAACACCATCTGGGACGACCTGAAATTCTCCTGGCGCGAGCTGGAGGAGAACCACCGGGTGCTGGACATCATGCTCAACGTCGCCGCCTGGATGGACAAATTCTACGTGCCGTCCGACAAGCCGGTCGACGACAAGGAACTGGAGTTCGAGGACCGGTGGCTGCGCTCGCGCACGCAGGAAGTGATCGAGGCCGTCACGCACTCGCTCGAGGAATACGAGCCGCACACGGGCCTGGTGCGCCTGCGCGACTTCATGGTCGAGGACATCAGCCGCTTCTACCTCAAGAGGCTCAAGAGCCGCATGAACGAGGGGCGGTCGGTGGCGGCCGGCATGGCCACGCTCTACGGGAGCATGCGCGCGTGCATCCAGCTCCTCGCGCCCTACTGTCCCTTCGTGGCCGAGCACATCTACCTTTCGATCTTCAGGAAATATTCGCCGGAGGAGTCGGTGAACCTGCTGGGATGGCCCGAGGCCAAACCCGCATGGCGCGAGCCGCTCATCGGGCAGCAGATGGCGCACGCCCGCCAGATCATCAACGCGGCCGCCAACGCGCGCTCGAAAGCGAACATCAAGCTGCGCTGGCCGGTCGAAGAGCTGCGCGTTTTCACGGAATCCACCGAAGTGACCGGAGCGCTTACGCGCGCCTCCACGCTCATCGAGTCCATGGCCAACGTCAAGCGGGTGGCGGTGGGCGCGCCGCGCTCCAGCCACGAGGTGGAGTTCAATTCCACCAAGATCGGGGCCAAATTCAAGGCCGACTCGCCCAAGGTGCTCGCCATCCTGCGCGGGCTCAAGATCTCGGATATCCTCGAGGGGCTCAAGAAGAGCGAATGGAAGCTGGATAACAAATACGAGATGGACGCCGACATGGTGAGCGTGACGGAGAAGGCGGCGGGCTTCGCCATCGCCTCCTTCGACGACGGCCAGGTGTACGTCAAGTCCGTCATCGACGCCACCCTCTACGCCGAGGCCATGGAGCGCGAGCTTTCCCGGCGCGTCCAGATGATGCGCAAGGAGATGGGCCTCCAGCATGAGGACCGGATCCTCGTGCGCATGGCCGGGGACGCGGAACTGCTCAAGGTGGCGAAGGAGAACGCCGAGAGCATCGCCAAGAGCGTGAATGCCGAATCGCTCAAAACGGACGGCGAGGGAGCGGACGGGGATTTGACGCGCGAATGGGAGATCGAGGACATGAAAGTGAAGATAACGGTCCGCAAAGTGGCGAAATAAGCGAAAAAGTGATGGGAGCCGGAAAAGAAGGAAACGAAAAATGAAAGAATGGGCGAGGGGCGCCCGATACAGGCGCCGGTTGGCGCCTTATCGGCAACCGCCTTCGGGCGTTTGCCGACCGCCCACGCGATTTCTTGTTTTATCTTTTTTCTTTCTTTAGAGCGCCTTGAACCTCGAGCGCGTCTTGAGGTTGCCCCAGCAGTCCTTGCAGATGACGAAGCGCTTGGTCTTCTTCACCCGCTTGGAGCTCTTCTCGCACGCGAGGCACACCATGCGCGAACAGTATTCGCATTTCTCGAGGAAATGCCCCTGCTGGCTGCAACGCTCGCAAATCAAATCATCACCTAATATAAGTTGAAATCTATTGGAAATATTTGTCAGGCAAGACTTAAAATACCCCCCTTTGCAAGCGCCTGAAGCAAGTTATTAAAAGCTCGGGGACGAAGGGGCCGTATGGCAAGCAAAATCAGCAAAATCCAGGCACGCGAAGTGCTCGACAGCCGGGGCAACCCGACCGTCCAGGCGACCGTCTTTCTCAAGGATGGCCTGAGCGCGAGTGCGAACGCGCCCAGCGGAGCGTCCACGGGCACGTTCGAGGCCCTGGAGCTTCGGGACGGAGGGGCGCGGTTCGGGGGGAAGGGCGTCTTAAGGGCCGTCAGCAACGTGAACGGGCCCATCGCCCGCGCGCTGGAAGGGATGGATGTTTCGAAGCAGGAGGAGATTGACCTGCGCCTGTGCGAGATGGACGGAACGCCGGACAAGAGCCGGCTGGGCGCGAACGCCACCGCCGCCGTCTCGATGGCCTGCCTCCAGGCGGCCGCGAGGGAGCAGGGAGTCGGCGCGTACAGGCAGATTGGCGAGGGAGCGGGCGGTTCTTCGGGCGGCGCGTTCACGCTGCCGGTGCCATTCATGAACGTCATCAACGGCGGAAAGCACGCCGGCTCCGGACTGGCCGTGCAGGAATTCATGCTTGCGCCCGTGGGTTTCTCGAATTTCTCGGATGCCTTGCGCGCCGGCGTGGAAACGTACCATTCGCTGCGGGGGATCGTCGCCAAGCAGTACGGCCCGCTGGGCACCAGCGTGGGCGACGAGGGCGGGTTCGCGCCGCCGATCCGCACCAGCGCCGAAGCCTTGCAGGTGCTGGAGGATGCGATCGCCCAGGCAGGCTATACGGGCAAGGTGAAGCTCGCCTCCGATCCGGCCGCCTCGTCGTTTTACGACGCAAAGACGGGATTCTACAAAATAGACGGGAAAGAGCTTGAGAAGGGAGAGCTGATCGATTACTGGGCCGGCTTGTGCAAGGAGTACCCGATCGTGAGCCTGGAGGACCCGTTCGAGGAAGGGGATTACAACTCGTTTAGCGCCTTGCGCGAGAAGCTGGCCGGCAAAGTGCAAATTGTCGGCGATGATTTGACGGTGACGAATTTGAGAAGGGTCAAGAAAGCGCACAAGGAGAGAAGCATCTCCGCCCTTCTCTTGAAGGTGAACCAGATCGGCACGATTTCCGAGGCGCTCGAATCCGCCCAATTCTGCCTGTCGCATCATATGGGAGTCATGGTGTCGCACCGCTCGGGAGAGACGGAAGACGCCACGATCGCGGACCTCGCGGTCGGACTCGGCTGCGGCCAGATAAAAACCGGCGCGCCCTGCCGGGGCGAGCGCACGGCCAAATACAACCGCCTGCTGGCCATCGAGGAGGAATTGGGCAAGAAAGCGAAATTCCTGGGGGAGAAGGCGCTGGTGTTCTAGGATCAGAATCGCCGAAGAGCGGGAATGAATGGGAGCCGGCAGATATTACGGAAGCGTAATCGGCCGGTTATAAAACATCGGATGAGAAACCAACTTGTTGATTCCATGGAGATTATCCGCTCGTCGGTAGCTGCCCCCAATATCGCTCTGGTGAAATACTGGGGGAAACGGGACGATTTGCTCAAGTTGCCGGTCAATGACAGCATATCGATCACGCTGGACAGCCGCGTTCTTGCAAGCAGGACGACGATCATGATGAGCGATAAGCTTGGGAAGGATATCTTCTTCATCAATGGAAAAGAGACGGATGACGGACATATCGCCGAAGCGCTCAAGCTCATTCGCGCAAGGCTCGAGCGCAGATACCCGCCCATCGCACAGCCGATGCTGATCGTCTCCTCCAACAATTTCCCCACTTCGGCCGGCATCGCCTCCTCGGCGAGCGGATTCGCGGCCCTCGCGCAGGCCATCGCATCGGCACTGGGCATCGAGGACATGAAAGAGAAGTCCATTATCGCCCGTCTGGGCTCCGGCTCGGCTTCGCGCTCGATGTATGGCGGGTTCGTGAGATGGAATGGCGGCAGCCGGGGAGATGGAGAGGATTCGTATGCCTCCCAGATCGCCCCAGTCTCGCACTGGCCGGACATCGTGGACCTCGTCGCCATCACGGACGCTGGCGTGAAGAGAGTAAGCTCCAAAGACGGGATGGAACGCAGCGCCCTGACCTCGGAATTCTTCATC
>JAZDHB010000081.1:0-2683 GCA_043806415.1 Microcaldota archaeon
CGCACGCCACATACAGCGACGGCGAAACGGTCTTCCCCGTCTGGCCGACCTGTTCGTCATGCGGGCGCCAGCCGGCGTCGACCACCGCGCGGGACGCTCCAACGCCTGCACCCAGAACCTCGGCAAGCGATTCGATCAGGGAAAAATGTTCGGCCGCCTTCATGCCGCGACCACCGGACACCACGATATCCGCCTCGGTGACGTCCGGCCGTCCGGCCGCCACTTCCACTTTTGACACCACCGACCCGAAATCTTCCGGAACAAAAGCCACGGTGGTCTTCTGCACCGGAACCTGTGCCTCGGCAACCGTTGCGGGAAAGACGTTGGGCCGGAGGGTGAACACCTTCACGGGGCTGTTCACACGCACATCCAGCAGGGCTTTGCCGGCATACACGGGCCGGGTGCCGATGACGTCGCCCCCTTCGACGCGGAGCGCAATACAGTCGGAAGCGAGACCGGCCTTCAGCTTCACCGCAACCCTCGGCGCCAGGTCTTTTCCCATCTGGCTCGCCGGCAGGAGCACGAGCTCAGCTCCTTCAGCCACGGCAACCGATGCGATGGCTTCTGCATACGCGGTACCGGAGTGCGCGGCCAGTGCGGGGTCGTCGACGACCAGCACGCGGGACGCGCCATACCCGCCCAGCGTTCCACCAATGCCCTCTACACCGCTTCCCACGAGAAGCGCAATGCATTCGCCACCCAGGGCATCGGCGATCCCGCGTGCGGCACGGACAGTCTCGAAGGAAGACTTCTTAATGACGTTGTTACGCTGTTCGATGAAGGCGAGGATTTTCATAGGGCCTGGGCGTTAGGGTGTGAGTCTAGATGATCTTTGCCTCCTCTTGGAGGAGACGGATGAGTTCCGGAACGGCTGTTTTATCTGTCCCCACAATCCGGCCGGCGGTCTTTGCCGGGGGTTTGCTCATGGACAGTGTTTCCACAAGGGGCCTGGCGGGTGCCGCGGGCTGTTCCTCGATCGGCTTGCTCTTTGCAGCCATAATGCCTTTCAATGAAGGATACCGGGGATCATTCAGTCCTTTTTGTGCCATAAACACTGCAGGAAGCCTGGCTTCGACGATTTCGTGCCCCCCTTCAATCTCCCTCACGCACACAGCTTTCCCCTCCTGCAGCTCAATGTGCACGGCAACGCTGACCGAGGGCATTCCCAGCATTTCGGCGACCAGCGTCCCGACCTGGGCGTTGTCATAGTCGATGGATTGTTTCCCGAACAGAATCACCTCAGGCGCAAGCGGCTTCAAGGCGGCGGCCAGCCCGATGGCAACGCCGTAGGAGTCCCGCTCGCCGTCATCTCGTACGAGGATAGCCTTATCCGCCCCCATCGCGAGCGCTTTTCGCAACGTCTCCTTGTGTTTTTCGCTCCCGAGGGAAAGAACCGTGACCTCACCCTTGAACTTGTCGCGCATCCGGAGGGCTTCCTCCACGGCGATCTCGTCATAAGGTGCCAGCATAAAATTTACACCTGTCCGGTCGATGGAGGTACCGTCGGGGGCGATCTTTACCCTGGTTTCCGTATCCGGAACATGATTGACACATACAGCGATCTTCATAGGTACTCTTTAGCTCCCTCTGTGCATGCCTTCGTTGGCCGCGATGCCTCTTGCGTCCAAAAAATATACCGATACCCCGATCAAAAGGCAACGCGCTTTGACTTTGTGCCCTTTTTTCACTACCTTAAGTGTTCACATTGCATCTATTCACAAAGTTCTGGAGACAACAGCCGGATGGCTCAGCACGAATCAGCAGAGAAGAGAGCCCGGCAGGCGAAACGCCACGCCGCACGCAACGCCCAGTGGAAGTCACGCATGCGTAGCGCTATCAAGCGTGTACGGTCGTTGACGGACAAAGAGAAGGCAAAGCTGGAATTGCAGAAGACGGTGAAGCTGCTGGATCAACTGGCGGCAAAGGGTGTCATCCACCGGAATAACGCGTCCAACCAGAAGTCACGCCTGACGAAGTTTGTCAGCACTTTGAAGTAGCCGTTCCAGTTCGGCAATACGCACGGCATGGCGCCCGGCTTCGTCCGGGCGTTGCCCGATCAATTTCCTGTACGCCTCCAGCGCCTCCCGGTACTCTCCCTGCTTTGCGTAAATCTCCGCCAGCGTCACTGTGGCGATCGAGCCTTCCCCCTTCGGGGTGGATATGTCAACAAGCGGCGTCTCTGTCCCGGACGGCGTGGCGAACGGCCTCTTGGCTTCCTGCAACCGGCGCAACAGGGCTTCGACGTCTGTTCCCTCATCCCTTCGGTCTCCCCCAGGCGTGCTTCCCGCTGCGCGCGTCCGTTCCATGGCATCCTTCACGGAGGGCACGCCCGGGATGCGTGCCTCGACCTCCCCGTACTGTTCTCCGGCTGCTGCCAGGTCGCCCCGTGCTTCATAGCACTTCCCGAGAACCCAGTATCCTGTCGCGTACCAGGGATACCGGGCGATGCCTGCCCGGCACGCCTTCTCACGAGTTTGAGACATTAAATTTCAAAGAAATTTAAGATGGCACAAGAAAAACCAAATTTTAATGTTGTGTTTGTAGGGCATGTAGACCACGGAAAATCTACAACAATAGGCAGGCTTGTCTATGATGCAGGATTGCTGCCTGAAAAAGAGCTGGTAAAATTAAAAGAAGAGGCTCAAAAGCATGGAAAGGCAGGATTTGAATTCGCGTTTGTTAT
>JAZDHB010000082.1:0-19004 GCA_043806415.1 Microcaldota archaeon
GCGGCCGGGCCGCAGAACGTCACCGATGTGATGGTGGCCGGGAAGTGGCTCATGCGCGAAAAAGAGCTGGTCACGCTCGACGAGGAGAAGATAATGGACGAGGCGCAGAGAATCGCCGGGAAGCTGGGATAGGAAGATTTCGGCAGGTATTTTTCTGCCGATCGATTTGGAAGCGGAATAATTCTTGGAGTGGATTGCATGAACCACCAATTCATACCGTCGAACAAGGCAAGAACGGGCATCGAGTCCATCCGCGCCATCCAGGTGCCGGCCCACCGGCTGACCCACACTTTCCTGGAGAAAGGCTCGTACGACGCCGCGCGCCAAACGATCCGGGAAATAGGCGAGGCCGCAGGAAAAACCTTCAGGCTCGCGAACGGGGTTGATTTCGACCAGTGGAACCCGGCGCATCAGGAGGAGATGCTCAAGCACATGCACGACGATGCGCGCATGATAAGAGTGCTTGGCGCGCTCGGGCTTCCTGAGAGCCAGCTTTCCAACATCCAGATCCCGTGGTGGAACAAGATCGCGGCAAAGGAGGCCGGATACGATCTGATTTTCCACAATTGCCATGTCATGATCGAGCCAAGGCATTCCTATCAGACCCAGGCGATGCGCGCCGGCTTTGAGATTGAGGGCATGAACGCGGTCTCAGTCGTCGGGCTGGCCGTGAGCGAGGACAACTATTTCGTGATGGGGTTGAGAGGAGGGCGGAATTACCCGATGACGTATTATTACTCGGCCGGAGCCCTCGGCTTGACGGAAGAGCTCAAGGCCGGCACCGAAACGATATGGGATTTCTACGCAAAGCACAAGCTCGTGGAATACCCGATCGAGGCCCGCGAGATAACGTCCGCGAGTTTGGAATACAGGCTCCAGCTCCATGGCGGGGACTGGGATATATCATACGTATTCTTGTTCAAGACCGGCCTGAAATTCGCCGAGATCGAGAAGAGGCATGCCGAACGCCTCAAGGATCCTAAAAGATACCCGGATGCCGGAGAGCACATCCGATTCGAGCCCGTGGCGATAGACGAAAAAAGCATCGTGTCGTTCGTTGAGAAATATTACCGGGGCGTCGTGGATAACGACAAGAACCGCAGATACGAGGACCGGCTCCTGCTTCCGCAGGCCGCCGGCCCGCTGTTGGCGTATGCGAGCGCCCGCAGCAAGAAACATGCCGACTATCTCCCGTTGCTGGATTCGCTGGCGCAAGAGGGCAAAAATTAGGTTTATCCGACCTGCTTCTTCCGGGCTTCATTCGATAGGTTTCTTTCGAGCTTATTCGACCCATCTCTTCTTTTTCATTCGATCTGCTTCTTCTCTTTTATCATCGCCTTCATGTGCTTGATGAATTCATCGACCTGCATCGGCACGCGCTTGCCCTTGCGGTCGCGCACGTCGAGGCGGCCCGTGTCGATCTCGTTCTTGCCCACCGCGAGCATGTAGGGCACTTTCTGCATCTGCGCGTCCCGGATCCTCGAGGAGATGGTGTCGTCGCGCTCGTCCAGTTCCGAGCGGAAGCCCTCTTTGAGGAACTTCTCGTGCAATGCCTTGGCGAACGCCTTGTGCTCCTTGGCGATGGGAAGCACGGAAATCTGGACCGGCGAGAGCCAGACCGGGAAGGCGCCGGCGTAATGCTCGATGAGGATACCCATGAATCGCTCCATCGAGCCGTAGATCACGCGGTGGAGCGCGATGGGCGTGTGCAGCTGGTCGTCCGAGCCCGTGTAGGCGAGGTTGAAGCGCATGGGCATCTGGAAGTCCACCTGCACGGTGGCGCACTGCCACGAGCGGCCGATGGCGTCCTTGATCTTGAAATCGATCTTGGGGCCGTAGAACGCGCCGTCGCCGGCATTGATCACGTAGGGCAGGCCGATGCCCTTGAGGGCCGAATGCAGGGCTCCCTCCGCGCGGTCCCACGTCGCCTTCTCGCCCATGAATTTCTCCGGGCGCGTGGAGAGCTCGGCCGTGTAGGTGAAACCGAAGGTCTTGTAGAATTTGTCCACGAGGCGGATGACACCGACGACCTCGCTCTCGATCTGCTCCTCGCTCACGAAGAGGTGCGAGTCGTCCTGCGTGAAGGCGCGCACGCGCACCATGCCCGAGAGCACGCCGGACAGCTCGTGCCGGTGCACGAGGCCCATCTCGCACAGGCGCAGGGGCAGCTCTTTGTAGGAGCGCGAAGTGCTCCCGAACACCAGCATGGCGCCGGGGCAGTTCATGGGCTTGACCGCGTAGGCCTGCTCGTCGATCTGCGTGAAATACATGTTCTCCTTGTAATGGTCCCAGTGGCCGGACTGGTGCCAGAGCTGCTCGTTCATGACGAGCGGGGTCTTGATCTCCTGATAGCCGGCCGCGCGGTGCTCCTCGCGCCAGAACTTCTCCAATTCGTTGCGGATGACCATGCCCTTGGGCAGGAGGAACGGCATGCCGGGGGCCATCTCCGAGAAGTGGATGAGCCCGAGCTTGAGGCCGACCTTTCGGTGGTCGCGCTTCTCGGCCTCGTCGATGCGCATGAGGTGCTCGGAAAGCTTCTTCTCGTCGTCGAAGCTGATGCCGTAGATGCGCTGCAGCTGGTCGTTCTTGGCGTCGGCGCGCCAGTAGGCGCCCGCCACTTTCGTGAGCTTGAAGGCCTTGATACGGCCGGTGGATGGCACGTGCGGGCCGGCGCACAAATCGAAAAAGGAATTGTTGTAATAAACCGAAACCTTGCCGCCCTCGATGCCGTTAATCAGTTCGCGCTTGTAGGCATTGGAGGGATAAAGGGCGAGGGCCTTGTCCTTGGGCATCTCCACCCGCTCGAAGGGCTGGTCCTCGGCGACGATGTTCTTCATCTCCGCCTCGATTTTGACCAGATCGTCCGGCGAGAGCGGCGGGATTCCGCCGATGTCGTAATAGAAACCCTCATCCACCACGGGACCGATGGCGAGCTGGGCTTTTGGGAAAAGGCGGAGCACGGCCTGCGCCATGACGTGCGCGGACGAGTGGCGGAACACCCCGAGCCCTTCGGGCGAGTCGGCCTTGAGGAGGACGAGCTTGGCCGGGCCGCCGATCTTGTGCGAGAGGTCAACCAGCTGGCCGTCGAGCTTGGCCGCGATGACGACTTGCGCCAGCTTCGGGCCGATGAGCTTGGCGGCATCGAGCACGCTCGCGCCCTCGGGGACCGGCAGGATCTTGCCGTCCGGCAAGGTGATGGGGAAGGTGGACATGGTCCATTCTAAGCAGATGAGATATTAAAAAATCACCGGAAAAGCCACGGCAGGAAATTGACCACGAAGGCGATGAGCACGCTCCAGCCGATCACCTGCGCGACGAGCTTCGAACCCACGAGGTTCTCCGCCAGCTTGTAGCCGTCGGCCAGCTGGATGGGCAGGAGATTGACCATGCCCACGAGGAGGTTGAGGGCGAACGCGAGGCCCAGCGTGCGCAGGATGAAGCCGAGCCACTCGAATCCGGGCACGTACTGGAACTTGAAGCCCTCCCCGTCGAGCGTCACGTAGTCCATCTGGATGCCGATCTTGCCTTGCGCGTTGGCGGTGCGCGCGAATTCGCCCATGCTGGTGTTGATGACGAGCGATGAACCCGGCTCGAAGCTGTTGTTGCCGGGCAGGAGCGCATGGCCGCCGACCGAATACACGACGGCGCCTTCGGGAAGGGGCCCGGAGAGCACGCGCCATCCCTCGAGGCGCAGGGGGGTGGTGGCCACGAGCAGGGCCATCATCAGCATGAAGAGGACGAGGCAGGTGATCAGGTTGGCGGAGACCCCGGCCACCATCACGCGGTTGGCTTCGTGCTTGGGGACCTTGTCCATCTCCTTCTCGTCCGGCTCCACGAACGCGCCGAACGGCAGGATGCCGAAGAGCACCACACCGGCCGAATCGAGGCGGATCTTGCTCACGCGCGCGAGCAGCCCGTGCGACATCTCGTGCACCACGAGCACGATCGCGAGCGCGAGGATGCCCTCGAATAGGGGGATGGTGACGCCGGGGATGATCGGGGAGCCGCCCGGTGCGGGGGCGGGGGCGCTCGAATCCTTCACGCCGGTGGCAATGGAGAGGAGGATGTGCCCGAACTTGAGCAGGATGGCCGGCAGGATCATGGCCGCATAGGCCAGGATGGACAGGGTGGTGGTGGCCGCGAGCCCGCCGATGATCAGGATGGCGATCATGAGGGCCGCGAACAAGGTCAGATGGACGGGCGAACCGGCGATCGAGCCGTCAAAGAGCGTGATTTTGAGGAAATCCAGCGTGTCCAGGCTCGCCTTGGCCTGCGAGGTCGCGGTGCCCAGGTCCGTGGCGGTGGCCGGATTGTTCTGGCTCACCATCCCCACCACGATGCCCACCGCCATCTGCGAGACGAACAGCGAGAGGATGAGTAGCAGGGGGATGCCCGCCCCGTAGAGCAGGACGAGTTTGGCGGGCTGGCGGGATTTCTTCCCCAACAGGAAATACCCGCACAGGCCGTAGCCGAGCACGATGCCCAGGTCGGCAAGCACGTTCCAGACGTTCGCGTATTTGCGCGCCTGGCGGTCGATCCAGTCCAGGGTGCGCCGGTCCTTGAACATGATCAGGCCGTAGAAACCGTCCCAGCCCATCCAGCCGCGCATGGTCTCGCCGCCGAGCACCAGCAGGACGAGGGTGAGGGTGAGCTTGAGCACCACGGGCAGCACGAGCGCCTTGTCCCAGACGGAGGCGAAGAGGAAAATAAGAAGAGCGGAGAAAACCGTCAGGGCGGACCATTTCGCGAATTCGCTCTTCGGCCTCGATTTCCCGATTTGCTCGCGCATGGGCTTGAAAACATCCGGGAATCCGGGCGACGCCGACTCGCTTGAGACGGCATGCTTGGGCCCGATCTTCTTCCTCCCTTGGGGCTTAGGCTCGGGACTGGGTTTGAGACTCATCGTAATACCACCAGCACAATGCATAAAAGGATTGGGGCCCGATGATTGAAGAGGCGGGAGAATGTGGATTGGGACGGAGAACGGGAGAAAAGAGCAAGGGATAAGGCAACCGCAGGGCGAAAATCGATTTTATCAGGGCTGATCACATGGATTGCGAAGTTTGCGGGGCTGAGGAAGCCCAATTCGTGACAATCATCGAGGGCGCCCGCCTGAAGACCTGCGCCACGTGCGCGCACATGGGCCGGATCGTATCCGCCCCCACCGTCCCGCGCCCGGCCAAACCCGATTTCGGCAGCGCGGGCTCCGGGCCGGGCATGGACGCGATGGCCAGGGGCGAGCAGTCGTTCGAGCTGGTCGAAGGGTACGGGACAACCATCGCGGAGGCGAGGCAGCGCATGCGCCTGCCGCTCGCGGTGATCGCCGAGAAGCTCTCGGAGAAGGAATCGTACCTCGAGCGCATCGAGCACGAGAAGGCCCGGCCGCTGCCCGAGCTGGCCCGGCGGATCGAGAAGGAATTGGGCGTGAAAATCATCGAGGAGGGAGGCGCGGGCGCGCCGGCGGGCGAGGGGCCCGGCAAGCCGGCTTTCAAGGGGCCGGTGACGCTCGGCGACATCCTGGAACTCGAACTGAAGAAAAAAACAGGAAAGAAATAGGCCTGCTTGAATAATCGCATTTGCTGGGGATTTGATGGGAGTTGACCTCGGGGATTTGTGCATCCCCAAGCCGATTTCGTTCGACGACATGGCCGGCAAGGTCATCGCCGTGGACGGCAACAACACGCTCTACCAGTTCCTCTCGTCCATCCGGCAGGCGGACGGCACGCCGCTCATGGACAGCAAAGGGCGCGTGAGCGGGCACCTCACCGGCCTCTTCTACCGCTCGGTCAAGTGGCTCGAATTCGGGATGAAACCGCTCTTCGTGTTCGACGGGAAACCGCCCGCCCTCAAAGCGCGCACCCTGCAGGGGAGGCGGGAGCGCAAGACGCAGGCGGGCGAAAAGATGGCCCAGGCGCTCAGCGAGGGAAGGACCGAAGACGCCCGGATGTATGCGCAGGCCACCAGCAAGCTGACGGGCGAGATGATCGCGCAGGCCGAGACGCTGCTGGACGCGCTGGGAATCCCGCACATCCACGCGCCGTCCGAAGGCGAGGCGGAGGCGGCCGATTTGGTGAACCGGGGCGTGGCATGGGCCAGCGCCTCCCAGGATTACGATTCCGTGCTTTTCGGCGCGCCGCGCCTGGTGCGCAACCTCTCCACGTCGGGCAGGCGCAAGCTGCCCCGAAAGGATGAGTATGTGCAGGTCGAGCCCGAACTCATCACGCTCGATGACGTGCTCCGCTCTTCCTCGCTCAACCGCTACCAGCTGGCCTGGATCGGCATCCTGGTCGGCACGGACTTCAACGAGGGCGTGGACGGCATCGGGCCGAAGAAGGCGCACAAGCTCGTCTCGGACGCGCATTCGTTCAAGGAAGTGATCGCCCGCCTCCCGCCCGCCATGCGGGAACGGATCGGGAAAACCGACGAGGGCCCGGTCTGCGACATCGAGAACTGGGAGGAGATCGAGGAATTCTTCATGAAACCGCCCGTGAGCGGCACGGCATCCGTGATATTCGGAAAGCCCGACAAGGAGAAGACGGTGTCGTTCCTGTGCAAGGAATTCGACTTCTCTTCGGAGCGGGTGGGCCGGACGCTGGACGCGCTGGACAAGAAACAGAAGGAGAGCGGCGGGCAGACGAGATTGGGCGAATGGTAGGAAAAAATAAATGAGTCTCGAAAAGTCCGCGCAGGATGAACTCGACCCCGTCCTTGCCGCCGTCGTTTTGCTAGATGATTTGGATCTCGACTTTGTCCCCGTCCTTTAATTTGTATTTCTCGCGCAGGTTGTGCTCGGCCACGAATTCGAGCACCGTCATCGGATGGTGATTGAGCAGGGGGAAGATGAGCACGCCCGGCGAATCGAGCAGACGCGCGCGCACGAGATTTATGCGGTAGAATTCCCGCCCGTTGAGCACGAACCCCGGCACATCGAGCCGGCCCTCGTTCTTAAGCACCTGCACGCGCAGCGCATCGGCCGGGGAGACCTCGATGTTCAGGGTGCCGGGGAAGGGCGCATATCCCAACTGGGCGGTAAAGGACGTCTGGTATGGCCCAAGGGACAGGAAGAACCGGCCCTGCCCCAGCCCCGGGATGACTTGGCCTCTGATGCGCATGGCAAACCCAAGGGATATAAACTCGGGAAGGCTATAAAATACCGGCCGATGAAGATATGAACAACCGCTGATTCCAGATGATGTAGCCAATACAGCGTCTGAGGCCTTGAAACTTTTTTATGAATACCAGAATTATCCCCGTGCGACAAGCATCCGCCAGAAGGCGGATGCTGCGCCGTCGGCCAAAAGGCCGACGAGCGAAAAACTTTCAGTAAAAAACGTTCTGGCACACGAAATTTTTTCTGCCTTTTACACCCCGAGAATCCCCTGCCTAATGAACGCCACGCCCCAGGCCAGGGTGACCAGCCCCATCAGGGTGGAGAGGATGACCACGGAACTCTTGCCGAAGAAACGCGAGAGGTAGGTCGCGAAGAAGAGGGAGAGGAACACCACGAACAGGGCGGCCGCGGCCGAGACGCCGGTCAGGAGCATCCCGTGCTGGGACACCGAAAGGACGGTGGTCATGATGGCGGCCGGGCCGGTGATGAGCGGGGTGGCGATGATGGTGGAGATGGCCGCCACGCTGTCCTGCTTCTTGTGCGAAGACATGTCCAGGCCCATGGCGGTGCGCACGCCCAGCAGAAGGAGCACGATGCCGCCCGCGATCTTGAAATCGGAGATCTTGATGGAGAACATGTCCAGCATCGCGGTGCCTGAGAAAAGCACGATGGCCAGGAGCACGCCGGCCAGCAGGGTGGCCATGATGGCGATCTGGCGGCGCTTGTCCTGCGCGAGCTTGCTGGTGAGCGAGAGGAAGCTGGCAAAGCTCATGAAGGGGTCGAGGATGACCACGTAAAGGAAGAAGAGCTGGACGAACTCGCCAATCATCAGGATACCGAAAAGGCTACATCTGCGCGGTTTTTATGCGTTGTGGATGGCGAACGGCCCATGACGGGATAGATGGCGAACGGGCCGAGGCCTGGAGGGGACGAACGGCTCATAACAGGTAGCCGCTCGCGTCCTCGGCGATGCCTGTTCCGGGCCCGAAATCGGCTAGCGTATGCGTCCGGCCCGTTTTGCGCTCCGTGAACACGAAATCCCTGGCCTCGACGAGGAATTCGTCGTACTTGAAGCGCGTGCTCGATTTGAGGACGAAAGGCTGCATCGAGTAGGAGTGGAGCACCAGGTAGAAATCGGGACCGTGGATGATCCAGCGCCGCGCCCGGCCTTCGAGCCAGGTGTCGAGCGAAAGATCGCGCAGGCGGATGCGCCGGCCGCCCATCTCCAGAAACGAGCTCGAGAACATGGAGATGCGCCCGGCGGTTTCCTTCCCGAGCGGTTTGGCGACGAAAAAATCGAACACCGCCCCATTCGCGAAATACACGCGCACCCAATTCCAGGGGATGAGCGGAAGGATGGCGACCACTTTCTGCAGGTAGGCGTCGCCGGCTATTTTCCGGCCCATCAGCCGGCCGTCGAATTTGAAGTAATAATTGACCATCACCGCGCCGAAACCCTCGAACAGGGGGGAGCGCAGCATCCGGATGAATTCGAACGGCAAGCCGCGCGCGGGCTTCTTGATCCTCGCCGAGAAGAGTTCCTTTCCGCCCTTCTGCACGTTGGCCGTGAAATCCGGGTATTTGCCGCAGATCAGGACCTGGCTGCCACGGCCCTTGGCGCGGAGGCAGTTGCCCTGCGAGCCCGGAACGAACGAGACGTCGCAGAGCGCATCGATGGCCACGGTCTTCTCCCCGCCCGCATCCGAGAGCCAGCACACGCCGGCGCAGCTCTTCGCGCCCTGGCCGGTCCCGCTTTTCTTGACATTTGTTTGGTTCACTTCCACCTTGGAGCGGGCGCGCCCGAAGGTCATCACCACTTGCTCGCGCCGGCCGGCCGAGCAGAAATGCAGGAACCAGTATTCCTTGCCCATGGGCGGGAGATCCTCGAAGGAGAAGAAGAAAACGTCGGGGTGCGGATACGAACGCTTGCCCAGCATCCGGCGCATCGTGAGCATGCGCGAGCGGATGCCCCGCACGCTCGCCCGCCAGTTCTTGTCCTTGAATGCACGCCAATCGAGCTTGGACGCGCCCGAGAGGCCGAACATGCCGCTCATACGAGAAACCCCCACGCGTTCTCCATATTCCCCCAACCCATTTTAAGCCTGATGGCCGGGCCCTTGTCCGGCGTGATGACCAGTTCCTCGAGCACGGCCGGGTATTCGTTATATTTGAAGGTGGAGCACACGGGCAGCGCGCCGATGTTCTTCTCAAAAGACCAGCAGGCGTGCGAATAGGCGACCGCCCGGCCCGAAAACTTGAAACCCGGCCCGCCCCCGCCCAAGTGATGGATGTACAGGGAGGCGCGATGCTTCCCGCCCGGCGAACCGATATTGTCCGATGCCGAATTCATTTTTTCTATTTTCTCGGCCTTGACCTCGAGCGCGTGCCCTTCGAACACTTTTTTGCTGGGCGCGTGATAGATGAGGATGTCGCGGGTGGGCGTGAAGGCCGGGCCGCCCAATGGAAGACCGGACAGGTTCAGATTGTCCTTGAGCATGGCCGCTCCGACGTAGGTCTGCATGTACGTGGCCATGGAACCGTCCTTGAAATGGTAAAGCCCCCAATACCATTGGGGCGGCGGGGCGGCCATGAGGATCTTCTGGAAATAGGCGGTGCCAAAGATTTTCCTTTTTCGCAGAACGCTCGCCTTCTGCGGGCCGTCCGTTTTCGTGCAGTCGCCCGATTTCTGCGGGCCGTCCGTTTTTCGAGCATTGCCGGCTTTTGTGGAGCCTTCGCCCGTTTTTTCTTGGCTTCTTTCTCTTTGGCCGACGAATTCGAATCCAGACAAGTCCATGCGCTCGAGGCGCGTGCCTTCCACCAGGGCCAGATTGGCCGGGAAAACGGTCTTGCTGTGCGTGGGCCCGATGCACGGATGCTTGTCCGCCTGCCGGGCGCGGAATTCGAATGAGATTTCAGGCGTGCTTATGGTGGTGATGAAATCCTCGCCGTCCTGCCGGAACGAGGTCGGTTTTTTTCCGGGCGCATCCAGGAGGCGGGCCGGCGGATCGAGCGCCATCTTCCCGGTCTGGAGGATGAAATCGTCGTCCATGCGCTCACCGTCGAAATACCAGGCGGCGGTCGCGCCCTCCAGAATGTGCTTGGTGTTTTTCACGTTGGCGTCGGAAATAGAACGGAAGGGCTCATCGATGCGAATGTCCAAGCCGTTGCACTTGATTTTTGGATCCTGCTTGATGGACCAGAGGATCATGAGCTGGCGGCATTTGCCGGTCTTGATGGTTTCGTCGTCATGGATGAAGAAAAGCCAGAACCACCAGAGCCACGCGCCGGGGCGCATATCCTCGGCCGGGGGCATGCGCCAGATGGCACCGAGGATTTCAGGAACCTTGGAAGGGAGACCGGACGGCTCGATGGGTCGGGCTGGATCCGGAGGCGCATAAGTCAAATAGACACCCAAGAGGAGTGGGTAGCGCCTGTTTTTATGCTTTGGCGTGCATACTAAAAAACAGTGTTTTGATGGACAATACGACGCCAGACAAACCCATGCCGGATGAGAAGAGCGATGCCGCTTTCAATCCGTACGACGCGATCATCGTCGGAGCCGGGCCGGCCGGAAGCTCGTGCGCCCTCTTCCTTTCGCGCGCGGGCCGCAAAGTCCTGCTTCTGGACAAGGCATCATACCCGCGCGAGAAGGTGTGTGGGGACGCCATCTCCGGCAAATCCATCGCAGTTTTGCGCGAGCTTGGAATATTGCCCAGGCTCGAGGCGCAGGCGCATGGCGTCATCAACGGGCTGATGATGGTCTCGCCGGACGGAAAAGAGGTGGTGGTGCCCTTCCCGAAGGCGACGGGGATGGAATGCGCGGGCTACTGCCTTAGAAGGAAGCAGACCGATGCGGCATTGAACGAGACCGTGAAGCAGGAGAAGAATGTCACGCTCATCGAGCGGTTTGCCGTGCAAACGATTTTGCGGGACGGAAATGGGGCGGTTGTCGGGGTGAAAGGGAACGATGCGGCCAAAAATGCGGGCGGGCTCTCGGATGAGCGCGAGGGCGCAAATGCGGATGCCCGAACGGGCGATGCCCTTTCCCGCGGGGCGCCTACCGATGCTTCTTGCGTGGAATTCCGCGCGCGCGTCGTCGTGGGTGCTGACGGCGCCGGCTCCGTGGTCTCCCGCTCGCTCGGCCTTCCCGGCACTCCGCCTGAGCACGCCTTCATGGCCATCCGAGGCTATTGGCGCGGAGTGGAGGGGCTGGGGGACCATATCGAGCTGTTTTTCATCGACGAGGTTCTGCCTGGCTATTTGTGGGTTTTCCCCATGGGCGACGGCACGGCCAACGTCGGTTTGGGCATCCTCAACTCGGATCTCAAGAAAAGGAACGAGCACCCCAACAAGATATTGCTCAACGCGCTCGCCAAGCACCCGGCGCTTTCCAAGCGGTTCGCCCACGCCGCGCTTGAAGGAAACATCGGCGCGTGGCTCATCCCGAACGGCTCGTACAAGAAGAAAAATTCGGGCGACGGATGGGTGCTTTGCGGCGACGCGGCCAGCCTCGTGGATCCCTTCTCCGGAGAGGGCGTGGGAAACGCGCTCGCCTCGGGCAAGCTGGCGGCGCAAGTCATCGACGAGGCGCTGGAAAGGCAGATGGAAGAGAAGCTGGCCGGCTCGGGCGCGGCGGATGAGCAGAAGAGGGCGGACATCAAAGAGAGCGGGAACGATCCGGACCCTGTTCAAGACGACGAAGACAATGAAGCGTTCATGCTGGATGCCGCCGCGCTCAAGCCCTACTCCGAGCGCATCGAAAAAGAACTGCGCCCCGAAATGGAGATGTCGTACAAATTGCAGCGCGCCTCGCGCTTCAGGTTTTTGATCAACATGTTCATCGGCAAGGCGGCCTCCAAACCCGAATTCAGGCAGATGCTCGTGGACATGCTGGCCAACGACAAGGAGAAAGAGAAGGTGCAGGATCCGCTGTTCTACTTGAAACTGCTGCTGCCCTGATAACGCAAAAAGAGGCCATGGCCCGCTGCCCGGTGCCTAGTCGATTTCCTTGGCCATGGTCCGGTTCTTGAGGTTGTCCAGGTGATCCGCCGGGCAGATGAATGCCAGGACCAGGTCTCCCCGGCCGCGGGGATTGAGCGGGCAATGGACTTCGCGGGCGCGCACGATGAGCGTGTCGCCCGGCCTCAGATCGGCCTGCTTCCGTGAAGAGAAATCGCAGGCGAATGAACCGTCGGAGAGCTTGCGCGGGGAGCCCAGCTTTATGATGCCATGCCCAGCGATGACGAAATAGATCTCGTCGCCGTGCTCGTGGAAATGGGGATTGAGCTTTCCGCCCGGAGGCAAAAGCACGGCATGAAGCTCAAGTGAATCCAATGGCTCCCGGCCCAAGCCCAGGAAAGAGAGCTCGGAGAGGATTTCATCGTGGGAAAGCCCTGCGGCGGACGATAAATAAGGCCCCACTGGCCCGATCAGCTTCCGTTTCACGCCGATGAGAGGATCGATTGGCACGCTGGCGAACAGGCTAGACGCGTCGAGCGAGAGGATGGCGGATTTTATTTTCGATTCTGTCATGAGAAGCACCTTTTTCGACGAGCTGCGAGACTTGAACGGACAAAACCGGCATCTGCTTCGGAAAATCCGGGCACCGATGGACATTCCGCCCGCTTGCTGCTTGCTATTAGGGCCAAACTACCCTATAAGCTTAGTTCAGCAAGCCCTTCATCTTGCGGATGAGCTTCTGCTTCGCGGGCCCGTCCTTGAGCGCGATGCGCAGCACTTCCACCATGTTGTCCACCGGGTGGATTCTTATCTTGCCCTTCATCTGGGGCGAGAGGTAGATGTCGTCGAAATTCTTCTTGGGCACGATCATCTCCTTCATGCCCGCCTCGATCGCCGCCTCGGTCTTGGCCGTCACGCCGCCGATGGGCAGCACGGCCCCGCGCACGGAGAGCGAGCCGGTCATGGCGATGTCCTGACGGATGGGGATGTTCTCCATCGCGGAGAGCATGGCCAGCGCGATGGAGATGGACGCCGAATCGCCCTCCACGCCCTCGTAGGTCTGCAGGAACTGCACGTGCACGTCGTAGGAGGACACGTCGCGGCCGATGTGCTTCTTGATGATGGCCGACACGTTCTCCACCGCTTCCTTGGCGATGGAACCCAGCTTGCCGGTGGCGATGAGCTTGCCCTCGTTCTTGCTGGCGGCAGGCGTGACCTCGGCCACGATGGGCAGCACCAGGCCGGAGGAGCCGTCGCCCAGCACGGCCAGGCCGTTCACCTTGCCGACCGCGTGGCCCGAGGTGGAGAACACTTCGTAGTCCTTCTTGTACTCGATGTAGCGCGTGCTGATCTGCTGTTCCATGGTCTGCGCCAGCTTGCGCGCGCGGCGGATGTGGTCGGAGAGCACGAGCGGGGCGTTCTCCTCGCGGGCGATGTCGCCGGCCGCGCGCACGAGGCCGCCCAATTCGCGCAGGTTGAGGGTGAAGCGGTTCTTGCGGCCCGCCTTGCGCCTCGCCTCGTTGACGATCTCCTCGACCGCGTCGGGGGCGAAATGCGGGATCTTGTTGTCCTTGGTCACTTCCTGCGCCACGAACTGGACCAGCTTCTGCTCGTTCTCGGGGTTGTCGGCCATGGAATCGTCCATGTACACCTCGTAGCCCGAGCCCCGGATGCGGCTGCGCAGGGCCGGGTGCATGGCGCGCATGTCGATCATGTTGCCGGCCGCCACGAGGGTGAAATCGCAGGGCACCGGCTCGGTCTTGACGATGGCGCCCGAGCTCATCTCGGACTGGCCGGTGATCGCGTACTTCTTCTCCTGCATGGCGGTGAGGATCTCCTGCTGGCTGCGCATCTTCAGCGAGGACACCTCGTCGATGAAAAGCACGCCCTTGTTGGCGCGGTGGATCGCGCCGGACTCGACGCGAAGGTGCGCCGGCGTGCCGAAGCCGCCGGACTGCAGGGGGTCGTGGCGCACGTCGCCGAGCAGCGCACCGGCCTTGTTGCCGGTGGCATCCACGAACGGCGCCGTGGTCCGCCCGGAATTGTCCACGATGAGCTTGGGCTCGACCACGTCGCTGATGCCCATGCGCTTGCCCAGCGTGTTGGTGAAGCGCCAGGCGATGAACAGGAACACGAACAGGCCCACCGAGGCGAGCACGAACCACCATTTATCCATGTCCTTGCTGTCGGGTGAGAACATGCCCGAGAAATAAAGGAGCGTCAGGAGGAGCATGAACCCGAAGAGGAAGATGAGCGTGGGGGAGGGCCCTTTGGACGAGGAGATGAAATTGCGGCTCTTGATGCTCTGGATGATCATGCGCCCCTGCCCCGGCTGTTCGGGCGGCTTGGGCATCTCGCCGGGCAGGGCGTTCGCAGCCCCGGACCCTTCCGTCTTCTGGCGCATGGCCATGAACTTCATCTGCTGCGAATACTGCGCATACATGGCCGCGAGCGCCGGATCCTTCTTGAGTTCCTCGGCGGTCGGATTGGTGGATACCACGCGCACGAGGGGCTTGTTCTCGTCGTTTTGATTCTGGTTGGCGAGCACGTCCTGCAGGGCCGTGACCGGCATGAGCTCGGCCATGGCCTGCGCGAGCATGGATTTGCCGGTGCCCGGATTGCCGACCATGAGCACGTGGCGGCGCTGCTTGGCCGCCTTCTTGACGATGGCCACGGCCCGGTCCTGCCCCAGGACCTGATCGATCAGGCTCTTGGGAACGGGTACTTCGGCCGTGGACTTGAATTTGAATTTGGACATAAGAACCAACCGTCGACTCCCCCTTCGGATGGAACTCGTACGAAGACACGGTTTATAAAAGCAGGTTTCGCTGGGAGCATGTTCGTGGGCCGGCAGATAAAATCGAATATAAACATATCCTTCGATGCATTCGCATGCCATATGGATCCGGCCCGGGGCGGCCCGGCACGGGAGGACGGAACGGGACGAACAAGAGCGCCCACGCGGGAAAACGGGTGATTTTCGTCACGCCCTACGAGATCGCGGCCAAAGAGGAGGCCGAGAAGGCGTCCAAGAAGGGCCTGCGCCCCGAGATAAAAAAAGAGAAGGACGACACGGGCGCCACGGTGTACGTGGTATACGTGTTCGAGGGCGGATTCGTTTAATTAACGGGATGCAAAAGGGTTGTGGACATGGCCAACGCGCTTCGTGAAAAACTTCTCAAAGAAGGGAAAGCAGACATCGAGGTGAGGCATTCCTCCATGCTCCAGCGCCTCGAATTTCACATCGTGCGGGAGAAGACGCCCGTCGGCCCCGTGCCATTCGCCAAGGTCGAGCGGTGGGTGGACGCATCCGAACTTCTGCGCGTGGCGGCCGAACTGGACCTGCCCGTCCTCGCACCTTCTGGGAAATTCTTCGCGCCCGGCAAGAAATCGTCGGATTACGCCGGATTGTGAAGAACAGGAACAGAACGAAAGACAAAAACAAAAAGACGCGCGCCTGGGCGCGCAAAATCCCGCTGGCCTGTTTTCCCCATCCTCGCTTCGCTTAATTCTTGTTCGACATCACGCGCTTGCATTCCGCCTTCAGGGAGTCGATCCGTTTCTGCACGAGCCCCAGCGAGACCAGGTATTCGTCCGGCGTCGAGAGGAGTTCGGGAACGAGGATGATGTCGACCGAATGCAGGAGGGAAAACGTCTTGCGATCCAGAGTGTTGAGCACCGTGACCGGATAGAGCTTGTGCTCCTCGATCCTCACCTGCAAACTTTCGCTCTCCGGGAAGCTCCAGCCAAGCAGTTTCAAGCCCACGCAGTCGGCGTACTGGATGGTGTCCGACGAGAATTTCGTGTTGGTGGCCAGCCAGACCGAGGTGATCTCGGGATGGCGCTCGCGCACGTCGAGGAAGCGCGCCCACGAATAGAGGGCCGACTGGATGTGGCAGCGCATGTCGGTCGCGTTGTGGAATTTGCACTCGATGATGCAATTGACCTTGGGCGTGTCCTTCGTGGCCTCGCGCTGGGCCATGACGTCGATCTCGTGGCTGACGCAGCGGCCCTGCACGATCTGGCGCAGCCGGGTCGCATAGCCCCGCCCCTTGAGCAGGGCGCCGACGAAGGTTTCGAAGGGATAGCCATCCGGCCCGAATTTGAGCAGGGCGGATTTGAGGCCGAAGCGCGCGGCCGCGCCCGGCTTGAAATTCCTCAATTGCGAGAAAGCGAGCGCGTAGATCTCGTCCGTGGTCATGTTCGAGTGCAGGCGCGGGCTGATCGCCTCGATGACCTCGCGGGCCAGCGCCCGCCCGGCGCCGGACTTGCGCAGGGCATGGTCGATCTTGTCGATGTTGAGCGGTTCGATGGTTCCGTCCTTCTTGGAGACAAGGATCTGGGCCATGCTAGAGAAAAGAGCACAAGACTAATAAATGCGATTTCAAGACGCCGTAGTACTGAACGAGGAAAAGCGGCCAGATATTCACGCCGTCAGAGCACTGGACGAGACCAATCGAGTCCAGTCAGGACAATGGAGGAGGCGGAGCGGGTCCGGTATCGTCAGCGTGCCGATTTGAGGATCTGCTTTTTCCTTAGGCAGGCCGGCACGCACTGGCCGGCATAGGACGACAAGCCGTTCTCTCCCAAGTGCCGCTCGATGCACAGCAGTTCGTTGTATTTGGCATTGCGCTCGCCAGCCGGCGCGCCGGCCTTGATTTGGCCGGCGTTCCAGCCCACTACCAGATGGGCGATCGTGGTATCTTTGATGCCCTCGCCCGAGCGGTGGCTGGACATCGTGCCCAATCCGTTCTCCTTGCAGTATTCGACGCACTCGAAGGCCCCGGTGATGTCGCCAACCTGGTTGATCTTGACCAGAAGATCGAACTCTTCATTGCCCTCGACACTTTTGCCCGCCGCGCCGATGCCGCCGGCCTGACTGGCTTCACCCCGAAACGCGCCACTGCCCGTGTTGTCGCGCATCAGCTCGAGACGCTCAACCCGCTTCGCAACTTCGTCAGCGTGCTCCCGCTTGAGGCGCTGTTTCGCGACTTCGGCGTGCGCTTTCTTGAGGCGCTCAAGCTGCGTCACAGTGAGATCGTCGGAGACGGTCTGCACCCGATCGCCGATTCTGACCGTGAGGATAGCGAAGGATTTGAAATCCTCCTCATGGAACGGATCCTCGATGGAAATGAGTTCCGGGTAGGCGACGCTCCGTTCCTCATAATAATCGAGCATCTGCAGGCGATTGAGATCCTGGCCGTCTATGTGATACAGGCGCGATTTCTTGTTGTAAAAAGTCGTTGCCGCGCAGTCCAGGGCGATGAACACGCGCCCCTCGTAGTGAGCCGCCTGGATGGCCTCCTTGAGAAGATCAAGCGCCTCATTCGTGGTTTTGATGGGGGGGACAAAGCCCCGTTCATCACCCACATTGGTGCCCATCTTCCCGTACCTTCGCGTTATGATTTTCTTAAGACGCTGATACACTTCTGCCCCGGCCCGAAACGCATCCTCGAAAGTCTTGAAGCGAATCGGCACAACCATGAATTCTTGGATGGCCAGATCCTTGTTGCCCGCGTGCTGGCCGCCGTTAATCACATTGAAAAATGGAACTGGCAGGACATTGCCGCCAAGATACTTGTAGAGCGGAACGCCCCCATCTTTGGCCGCGGCCTTGAGGCAGGCCATGGAAACGGCCGTAGTGGCGTTGGCGCCAAGCATGGAATACTTCAGGAACCTGCCATAGTCCGCCTGAGATATGCCCCCCTCCATGGCAACCTCCCAATCGAGCGTCCGAAGCCGCATGTCAATGGCTCGCTGGTCCCAGATAGGCATCCCGTTCAGGGCACGGGCGATGTGCGTATTGACGTTGTTCACTGCTTTTTGCACGCCTTTCCCCAGAAACATCTCCGGGTTCTTGTCCAGTAACGGCTTGGCTTCGTGCTTTCCATTGCTCCTTCCCGATGGGGAGATGGCATCCGCTTCGATGCCATTGTCAAGATGCGCCGTGACTTCTACAGTAGGCTCTCCCCTCGAATCCAGAACCCAATCGGCGTGGATTGATTCAATCCTTGACATGAGCATCCCTCCGTTGAGATTGATGCCAATAGATGGAAGATTATGATTTATAACGCTTGTGTAATTAGATGAGAAATAGAGGGATGGCTGCCTGAAAATTGGATAAAATGTGGAAAAAAGAAAAATCCAAAATATTCTCGTAAATCATAGCCGGGGATCGAAATCCACAACTAGAATTTGCGGTGCTTGGGGAAGCAGTTCCTGCAGTAGACCGGCCGGCCTTCTGTCGGCTTGAACGGCACTTGGCAAGCCTGGCCGCAATCCGAGCAGACTGCATCATTCATTTCGCGAGGGCCGTCGTAGCCACCGCGGCCGCGTCCACGGCCCCTGTCGTCTCCATATCCCATATATATTCACCTATTTTTTGTTTCCCTAAGGCGTCTTGGGTCATGTGCTAAAAGCAGGATATTCTCCATTTTTTAGTTTACTTCCCTAGCTTTCACTTCCTTAAGGGCATGCTAAGTATGAACAGGGGCATTAAAGAACCTATCCCCGCTCCCCATCCGGCCGATACGGGCTCGTTTCGGACCATCGGAGATGCACCCGGACATGGTTCGATGGCAGGTAGTCTTGTTTTTATTCTCCATTCGTCCTATTCATCTTGCGATGATGACACCGCTCCAGTTGGTTAGCTTACAAGGCGATGACCATACGGAGTAGCTTCTGAGCAATAGATATTCTTATGCGGAGTAGGATAGTATTTTAAATCTACGCCGTGTTTTACTAGCATGTCTGACGGAGCAAAAAGCCCTTACGAACACTATTCTATGGTCAAAGAGGGTAATATTCAGTATCATTTGAACAGCCCCGAGATTTCCGTCAAGATGCGCCACCAGCTCCAAGCCTTCCGCACGGCGTATTGCATCCACGCAGGAAGAGGCAAAGATGGCAAGGGGTTGTCGGTTGCGACACAAGA
>JAZDHB010000083.1:0-3508 GCA_043806415.1 Microcaldota archaeon
GTCGCGCCGTAAAGGCTGTACCAAGCCAGCGGGTGGAAGACCCGTCCGGGTAGTAGCCGGAAAGCCCGGTAGCAGGCCCCAGCAGGCGGGTGAGAACCTGTCGGCCACAGCGGGGCGTCAAGAGCCTCTTCGGAGGGAGCAAGAGTGCGGGCCGCAACATCAAGTGAAACCTACAGCCTCGACAGATTTACAATGGGGGAGCCGAACCGATCATGTCACGGTGAAGGCCGCGTCCGTCGCGCGAAGAACCGGAGCAGCAAGCGCAGCGGGTCCCTCCGGGGTACGGGGTAAGGCACGTATTCAAGGTTTGGTGCGGAACACGGGAGACCCGTCTGAGCAGCCCACGTCAGGGCAAGGCCGTTTGTATAAGCCGAAGGTGAAAGCAAGCGGAGCGCAGCGGGAGTCCGAGGGGACCATGGTACCGATGATGGGCGCGCAAAACAACGCGCCTAGAGGGAAGGGTCCCTGCTTTAGTCAAGCAAGCCAAGAGGGTAAGCGCGAGGGAATGACCCAGACCGCTGGGTCTAACTACCCCGATAGACGAGAGTCTATCGACAAAGTGCGAAAACTTCAACGCAAGCTATATGCGACAGCCAAGCAGCAAGCGGGTCGTCGCTTTCACGCGTTGTATAACCAAATCCACCGGAGTGACGTCCTGTGGCAAGCGTGGGAGCGGGTCCGGCGTAATCGAGGAGCGGCAGGCGTGGATGCGTTGACGCTTGAAGCTGTCAGTGAGTATGGCGTGGAGCGGCTGCTAGCCGAACTGCGGCATGACCTGAGAACAGGGAAGTATCGACCGCAGCCGGTGTTGCGGCGCTACATCACCAAAGGAGATGGCAAGAAGCGACCGTTGGGGATACCGACGGTCAGGGATCGCGTGGCGCAAGCAGCGGCGAAGTTGGTGTTGGAGCCTATTTTCGAGGCGGATTTTAAAGCCTCGTCGTATGGGTTTCGACCGCGCCGCAGCACGACGCAGGCATTGGAGAACATCCGGGAATCAGCTAATCGCGGATATAACCATGTGTTCGACGCTGACATCCGCGACTATTTCGGCAGCATCGATCAAGAGCTGCTGATGGGACGGATACGGCGAAGGGTCTCGGACCGGAAAGTACTCAAGCTGTTGCGAGGCTGGTTGAAGGCAGGGGTGATGGAGGAAGGGCGGTTTTCAGAGACAGTCTCTGGGACACCGCAGGGCGGCGTTATCTCGCCGCTGCTTTCCAATATCTACCTGCATTTCCTCGACGCCGTATGGCAGCGTCAATGCGCCGAAGTGGGCGTGATGGTGCGGTATGCGGATGACTTCGTGGTGCTGTGCAAGAGTGCGAAGCTCGTCGAGGAAGCCGAAAGGAGGGTGGGCATCATCCTTGGTCGGTTGAGGCTGGACTTGAATCCGGAGAAAACGCGGAAAGTGGACTTGAGCTTTGGCAAGGAAGGCTTTGACTTCTTGGGTTGTCATCTGCGAAAGCGTCTGTCGGGGCGGTTGTATGAGAAAGGCCTGAGAAGGTATTTTCTACAACGGCATCCGTCGGCGCGCAGCATGAAGCGGATACGCCAGAAGGTCAAAGACCTCACTGGGTCGAAGCGCAATGGAGTCAAGGATGTGCGCGTGCTCATCAAGGACCTAAACCCCGTGCTGCAAGGCTGGGGCAACCATTTTCGCACGGGTAACGCTGCCATCAAGTTTAACAGCGTGGATGGATATGTTTGGCGGCGACTGTTACGCTTCCAAACCAGACGCGTTGGAAGGAACCTTAAGCCTGGACAAGCCATGCAGTGGGATACTGCTTGGTTCGGGCAACAAGGCCTGTATCGGTTGGGTGGGACTATTCGATATCCGAATGCTGTGCACACTGTGCAATGAAGACTATCGTTAAGCCGTGTGCGGGAAAACTGCAAGCACGGTTTGAAAGGAGGTTTCTGGAAACCGGGTCCGAATAGGATTCCGGCGTCAGATTTCTACCAATGGAGCCGGCTTGAAAAGCCACAGCAGCCCCGACGTCTTTCGTTTCCGCGGCCTGCGATTGGTGGGCGTATTCACCCGGCCCGCTGGACCGAGCAATAAGCGCTTTCCGGCGGTCCTTTTCCTGCACGGCTTCCCCGGCTCCGAGAAGAACGTGGACATCCAGCGTGAGCTCATGGAGCGGGGAATCGCTGGGTTTGCCCTCCATTTCTCCGGGGCTTGGGGGAGCGAAGGTCGCTATCGCTTTACCACTTTGGTTCCGCAGGCCTTGGCGGCGCTCAGGTTCCTAAAAACCCGGCCGTTCGTGGACCCAAGGAGGGTCGGCATCTTTGGATTTAGCATGGGCGGCTGGGCCGCCATAAATACGGCTGCGCGGGCTCCGGCGGTGAAGGCTGTCGTCGCCGTGTCCCCGGCCGGCGGCCCGGAGATGATCACACCCGCGATGCAGTCGGCCATAAACCATCTGAGCAGCTCTCTGCGCGTGGGCTCGACAAAGGCTTTGGGCAGGGATTTCGTCAAAGCCGTGCGTTCTCAGGATCCGGCGAAGAGTGCGGCTGGGCTTAAGACGGCGCTCCTCTTGGTCCATGGAGAGAAGGACGATATCGTTTCACCCGCCATCTCGCGGCGCATCTATCAAGCGGCGGGGAAACGCAAGAAGTTCGTCTTGGCCCGAGGCGGCGCCCATGACTTCCTCGACCGGCGGGACTGGCTCAAGCGTCTAGTGTCGTCTTGGTTCGAGAAGAACCTCAAAAATTGAGCCATACACCTTCTTTAGTGGTTGGCGGTGAGGTCGATGAGGAAGTCGACGGCCTTCTCCGCGTCCACCACGCAGTGCATCCCACGGTAGGGACGAAACGAAACAGGATGGCGCAGTTTCTTTAGAGTCTTGTAGAACTGCTTGGCTCCTTTGTAGAAGCCATATTCGTCTTTCTTGTTGGCTTGGATGAGGATTGGGGGCAGCGGCAGCCCCTTCGACCTCGCCGCGAGTTTGAGAGGATCCTCCTTTTTCCATGCCTCCGGGCCCCCGACCCGCGGGCGAAGGGTGCGGACCGCCCAGTCGACGCTGTAGGCGTCGGCGTTGGAGCTCTTCACATACTTGGCGATCACCTTGGCGTCGCTGTAGAGCGGGAACGGGAAGAAAGAGGGGCAGGATAGGACCGCCCCATCGAAGAGCTTCGGGCGCTTGAGTACCAGTAGAGATGAGTTGAACGCTCCCTGCGACATTCCCCAGAGGTAGCGCCGATTGGGCGGGCCCGTTTCGCGTTCGATGAGCGGCATCCAAGAACTGACGAAGGTCTCGAACAAGGCGGGTTGGATCTCCCCCGGCTCATCCATCAGCGTCCAATAGGGGCCGTAGGAGATGGTCACGACCCTGGGCGCGGGGAGTTCGTTTTCATGGAACATCTTGTAATAGACCCTGGAGATGGGGAACTCCCTCCAGCTGAGTTCATCGGCTTCGGCGGGGTGGAGGAAATAGAGCAGGGCTTTGGGGTCTTCGGCGACCCCCTCCGGGGATTTATGGATGCAATAGCCGACCGTCCCCTC
>JAZDHB010000084.1:0-9800 GCA_043806415.1 Microcaldota archaeon
GGGACCACCAACCAGCAGATTAGCATCCCTGAGCTTCGTCGTATCTTAAGCGAGCAAAACAGCAAAGAATGGGAAAAACAACTGTCGGAAAAACATATCGAAGATGTAGATCGAAAAACATTACGTTCGTTTGTGCGCCACTCCAATGCCGAAGAACGCATCCGCTTCCCATACCAGAATGCCCGCACCACGCTTGAGAAGCTGAAGCTCATCAAGAACGACCAACTCTTGAAAGCAGGTGAGGTGCTGTTCTGCAACGATAATACCCTTGAGATTCAAGCAGCTGTTTTTGCAGGAACGGATAAACTGACTTTTTTGGATATCCGGCAAATCAGAGGGAACATGTTCGATGCGGAGGTGAAATGCAGAGCATATATCATGGACCATATAGACTGGCGCGGCTTGCTCGCAGGCGACGGGCGCAAGGAAATCCCGGAGATACCCATTCGAGCCCTTGAAGAAGCTTTAGTCAATTCGATGGCCCACCGCGATTATACCACGTTAAAGTCCAATGAAATTGCAGTCTATAAGGATCGTATCGAAATTTACAACCCTGGGATATATTTACCTACGGCAAGCCCGGAGCAGTATGTGAAGGGTAATGAGCAGTCGGTTCAACGTAACCCACTCATCGCAGACACTTTGTATTTAGCAGGTGTGATTGAAAAATGGGGCAGTGGATTCAAGAGGATGGTTGACGAATGCGAAAAAGCAGGAGTTAGAGTAGAGTTCAAGAAAGTCGAGACTGGTTTTGTAGTAGTATTCTACCGACAGAAAAACGGGATTGAGTCTAATCAGGTACCAGAAAAAATACCAGAAAGTACCGGAAAAGTACCGGAAAAGTACCAGAAGATTATAACAGTAATTGTCTCTGAACCTGAGATATCTAGAGAGAATCTTTCCGAGAAAACAGGCTTATCTGCGGGCACGATTCTTTCGAGGTTGCGTTGGCTGATGAAAAAAGGCCTACTGCGCCGTGTCGGCCCGGACAAGGGCGGCCATTGGGAGATCATCAAAAAGCCATAACGAGGTAAATCTGTTATGCCAGCCAAACGCGATTACTACGACATCCTCGGCGTTTCCAAGTCCGCCTCCGTAGATGAAATCAAGTCCGCCTACCGCAAACTGGCCATGCAGTTCCACCCCGACAAGAACAAGGACGCCAGCGCAGAAGAGCGGTTCAAGGAAATCTCCGAGGCCTACGCCGCGCTCTCCGACCCCGAGAAGAGGAGGATTTACGACCAGTACGGCCATTCGGGCTTCGACCAGCGGTTCAGCCAGGAGGACATCTTCCGCAACGCCGACTTCCGCGATTTCGAGGACGTCTTCGGATCGATGGGATTCGGGGGCATGGGGGGCGACGACAGCCCGTTCGGCTCCGTGTTCTCGCAGATGTTCGGGTTCGGGCACGAGAGCGGGCGGGGCAACAACCTGCAGACCGAAATCACGATTACCCTGCCGGAGGCGGCCAAGGGCGTTTCCAAGACGATCGAGTACGAGCGGCTCGCGCGGTGCGCGAATTGCGACGGCACCGGCGCCGCCCCCGGCAGCAGCCTCAAGAATTGCGCGACCTGCGGCGGGCGGGGGCAGGTGCAGAGCGTGCGCAGCCTCGGCCCGTTCGGAAGGTTCTCCGCCATCACCACCTGCCCCAAGTGCGGCGGGCGGGGCCGCATGCCCTCCAAACCCTGTTCCAGATGCGCGGGCAACGGCTCGGCAAGAAAGCACGAGAAGATCGACGTGCAGGTTCCGGCCGGCGTCGAGGACGGCATGCGCCTGCGCCTCGAGAGTCTGGGGGAATGGGGGCGCGCAGGGCCCGGGGATCTGTTCGTGCGCGTGCGCATCCGGCCCGATTCCCGCTTCGAGCGGGACGGGAACGACCTCCATACCGACGTGCCGATCAGCTTCTCGCAGGCCGCGCTGGGCGCCAAGGTGAAGGTGCCCACGCTCACATCCGAAGCCGAGATGGACATCCCGGCCGGAACGCCCTCGCACACCCTCTTTAGGCTCCGCGGCGAAGGCATCCCTTCCTTGCGAGGGCACGGACGGGGCGACCTGCTCGTGCGGATCATCGTGCAGGTACCCAAGAATCTCAATGATGCGCAGAAAAAGCTCTTGCGCGAATTCGACGCGCCGGACAAAGATGGGAAAACGAAGAAAAGCTGGTTCTAGGTGCACTCCATGTTCAAGCCGCTTTCGCAATGGATGGAAGAAAAGAACGGCCGGTACTACCAATCGCCGGACACCTCCATCCACGAGGATTTCCTCACCTATGCCCAGTCGCCGCAAGGCCTATTGACCCGTGCGAATGCGCTTGATTTCCACGAATGGGCCTCGAAGAACGAGAAGGAAGGATATGAGGTGCTCGAGGTCGGAGTGGGCATCGGCGCCTTCGCGCAGGGATTCCTCGCCACGCTCAAGGAGCGGGATGAGAAAAATGGGACCGACGTGTTCTCGCGCACGCATTATCTTCTGGCCGATTTCTCGAAAACAATGCTTGAAAAAGCCGAGGACAGCCTGCGCAAGGCCGGATTCTCAAAGAGCGTCTCGTTCTGCGAATACGACGCCGGCTTGCCCGTCCCGGACCCCGCGATCGGGAACCGAAAATTCGAGCAGATCCGCTGCAACGAGCTGTTCTCGGATTTGCCAGCCGACATGGGCGTGAACCGGAATGGAAAGTCCGTCCCGGTCTATTACGACCAGAAGATGGCCGCGCGCGTCCAAGAGACCCCGGGCGGGCTGGGGGTGCTGGAGGAGGCCCTGCTCGGGAAGATGCCGGCCGGCTATTTCATCCCGTTCAACAAAACGGCCGCCCGCTCGATCATCAACCTGCACGGGCATCTGGCGCACGGCGGGCACATGGACATCTTTGATTACGGATTCTACCGGCGCGAGGATTTCGACCTGCCCGAAGCCATCTGGAACGACACCGTCGTGCGCGAATACGGGGGGCAGTGGACCGTGGACCTTGATTTCCTCTACCTCGCGTGCGCGCTGGCTGAAAAAGGGATAAAAAACGAGGTGGAGGAGCAGAAAGAGTACGCCCAGAAATGGATGGGCGGCCCGCTCGAACTGGACGACGCGCAGGAAAAAAGCGGACTGTCCTACGTCCGGAAGGAAAACGGAGACCGCTCGAAAATGGAAAAGGACGGCGAGCGGTACGTTGAAGACGATTTCTTCTACCACATGCGCATCGAAGCCTGAGACAATAGCGGGAGAGGATACGATTACGACGGCGAGCATGCGGATAAACAGGCAAGTGAATGGAAGAAGCGGGCAGATAAAACAAAATGGTTATAAAATGTGGGATGGCGACATAAACTCATGAACCAAGATGCCATGGCCCGGCCCCTAAAAAGGAATTTGCTTAACACATTGGACCCGCAGGCCAAAAAGGACGTGAAAGACATCCAGCGCATGCTCCCGTTGGTGGATATCGACGTCATTGTGACGATTTATAAAAAAGTGATGGACAGGAAGATCGACAGGCTCACGCTGGATTCGCAGGCAAAAGATGACATAATATACATCAAAAAGAAGTTCCCCGACGTAAGGATCAAAGTCATTGTGGCTATTTATAAGAAAGAAATCGAAGAGATCCGCCGCACGGCCAGCATCCCCACGCTCGATCACACTCTGGCCAAGAAGGCGACGATCGATACGATCGAGAGATACCTGGACATCCTGAACAAGAACGCGACGGTCAAAATGATCAGGGAATTGATGGAGCAGGAGAAGATAATGGAATGGGCCGGGCAGGAGCTTATGGGATAGGACCACAATGATTACGAGATATACCGGACGACCTTGCGCAGATATTCGCTCACCATCGGATCGGCGCCGTCCAGTTCCAGCCCGCGAAGCAGGTCAGTCTCCTTGTTGGATGCCAGCACGCCGATGACCGAGGTCGCCAGCGAGGGCTGCTCCTTGAAAAGACGGAAGATGTCAAGCAGTTCGTCCGTCTGCCCGCCTACATAAAGGATTTGAAGGATGCTGCCCAGAAGCTCTTTCTTCGCGCCGACGACGAATCCGGCATCTTGGGACAGGTCGTGCACGGCGGCGACCATCTCTCGCTTGGCTTTCCCGCCGTCTTCGCCTTGGAAAATGGAGGGAAGCGAGGGCTCGGCCTTAAGGGCACGGACCATCCGGCGAGCCCCGTCATAATCACCCGAACTGACAGCCCGACATATATGGCCGACCAGGCCATAGGACATCGGGCCGAGGGGCATGGGCTGGTCGGAGCCGGCCTGCTTTTGCCGGGCGATAAAATCGGCGTTGAAATTAGAGAGCCAGCGGCTCGCATCCGTCGGTTTGAGGCCTGAAGAATAGCCGGCCTTGACGCGATTCGTGGAACCTGAATCGGCGCCGGTGTTTTTGGAACCTGCCGTGGCTGCCAGATAAGACTGTTTCAAACTTTCCATGCTCTCCCTCTTTGAACATTGGTTGGACTGAACCTTTGACAAATATCGCGTTGCCCATCGTTCGGCCGAATGGCCCGAGCCTGCCTGGGCTTCCGGTGAGCATATGGTAATTGGCCGCAAGAGTATAAATAGGTTGTGCTCGTCAGCAGAGCATGAGATTCCCTTTCCGCGACTGCGGTTCCGTGCTTCTCTTCAACCCCGAGGTTTCGGAAGGCATTGACGCGAATTTCTACAAGCACGCCCAAGCGGACGTGGACGGCTCGGCCCTTTTCTGGAACCGGAAGGGAAAGATTCTTCTCACCTCGTCCATGAACGAGGGGAAGGCGAGGAAGCTATGCAAATTCAAGGTCATGCGCCTGGCGAGCGGCGGGCTCTCGGCCACGGTGAAGAAACTGGCCGGGCGCGGCACGCTCGGCCTGGATTTCGACAAATTGAGCGCGCGCCGCTTCCTCTCCTTGGAGAAGCTCATGGGCGGGCGAAAGCGGCTTGTGGACGTGTCCGAGCGGCTCGACGGACTGCGGATGCCCAAAGACAAGGAGGAATTGTCGAGGATCAGCAAGGCCGTGAAGATCACGCTGGACATATTGGAAGGGCTTGAATTGCGCCGCGGGATGCGCGAGAGCGACGTGGTGCGCGCGCTGGGGCGCACCTGCCTCGAGAACGACGTGGGATTCTCCTTCCCGCCCATCGTCGCCTACGGGCCGAATGCCGGGAACCCGCACCACACGCCGACGGACAAGCGCATCGGCGAGGGCGTGGTGCTGATCGATTTCGGGGTGCGCTACAAGCAGTATTGCTCGGACATCAGCCGCTGCTTCTTCATCGGACCCGCCAAAGAGGAGCAGCACAAATACGAGGAATGCATCCGGCTCCACGACGCCATCCTCGACAAGCTGCACACCTGCCGCACGTCGGGAGACTACTATTCGCTGGCCGAAAAGGAGCGCGAGCGCATCGGCTGGCCGAAAATGATCCATTCCATCGGACATGGGCTGGGCTTGGACGTGCACGAGGCGCCGCACGTCTATATGGGCTCGAAGGAAAAGCTCCAGGAAGGCGCGGTGCTCACCATCGAGCCGGGCTGGTATTCGGAAAAATTCGGGGTGCGCTACGAGAACGACATCGTCTGGAGCCGCAAGAAAGCAAGGATGCTCTGAAAGCCGCGTGGCAAGAGCGATGGGAAGCAGGCCGCATCCGGTGGAGGATGGACGCCCGAGCGCCCGTTTGTTGCTCGATAACCTTGAATCCGGCCTGTTCTTCCAAGTCGTCTGACGCCGGGAATATCTATTTAAAGACCACCACCCCATCTTATCGTATTATTCTCCTTTAGCATGGGGGTTGTGATTATGAAATTGGTTATCAATGAGCCCGCGAGCGGGAAATCGTTCCAGACCGAGGTGCCCAAAGACAAGGAGCATCTCTTCATCGGCCACAAAATCGGCGAGCAGATCGAGGCGGGCGCCCTGGGCGCGGCCGGCTACACGCTCAAGATTACGGGCGGATCCGATACCAGCGGATTCCCGATGAGGCCTGACGTGTCCGGCCCCCGGCGCACCGGCGTGCTGCTGGCCAAGGGCCCGGGCTACGTCCAGAAGAAGGCCGGCGAGCGCCAGAAACGGCACGTGCGCGGCAGCCTCATCTCCGACGAGATCATGCAGGTCAACGCCTCCGTGGTCAGCGCCGGTTCCAAGCCGCTGGCCGAGCTCTTCCCGCCCACCGCCAAGAAGGACGAGAAGAAGAAGTAAGAAGAACGCCGGGAGAAAGAGAGGCAAGAAAAAAAGCCGGAAGAAAGGGACGCGGACGATTTTCCGTGATTTTATATAGGGGTTTTTGATTGCAAGCCGAAGTCAACATCGGGATGGTCGGGCACGTCGACCACGGGAAGACCAGCCTGACCAAGGCCCTCACCGGAAAATGGACGGACACTCATTCTGAAGAGCTCAAGCGGGGCATCACCATCAAGATCGGATATGCAGACTCGATATTCTACAAATGCCCCAAAGACGGCACCTATTCCATCGGCGACGCCTGCCCCCAATGCAATGGCAAGAGCGAATTGTCGCGGCGCGTCTCGTTTCTGGACGCGCCGGGCCACGAGACGCTCATGACCACGATGATATCGGCCGCCAGCATCGTGGACGGCGCGCTGCTGGTCATCGCGGCCAACGAGGAATGCCCGCAACCCCAGACGGCCGAGCACCTCATGGTGCTGGACATCCTTGGCATCAAGAACGTCGTGGTGGTGCAGAACAAGATCGACCTCGTCCCGCCCGAGAAGGCGCTCGAGAACTACGAGCAGATCAAGAAATTCCTAAAGGGCACGAGCGCCGAAAAGGCGCCCATCGTCCCCATCTCGGCGACGTACAACGCCAACATCGACCGGCTGATCGAAGCCATCGAAACAAGCATCAAGACCCCCAAGCGCGACCCGGACGCCCCGGCCCGGATGTACGTGGCCCGCTCGTTCGACATCAACCGGCCCGGCTCGCCCGTGAAGAAGCTCGAAGGAGGCGTCATCGGCGGGTCGCTCATCTCCGGCACGGTCCGCGTCGGGGACAAGATGCAGATAAAACCCGGGATCATCAAGCGTTCCAAGGAGAAGGAGGGCAAGGAGACCTACCTGCCCCTCGAATTCGAGGTGACCAGCCTGCACACCACGGATGGGGAGCTGGAGGTGGCCAGGCCGGGCGGGCTCATCGCGCTGGGCACCCTGCTCGACCCATCGCTCACCAAGGGAGACACGCTCATCGGGAACATCATCGGAAAAGCCTCCGCGCTCGGGCCGGTGCTCGACCAGCCGGAGATCGAATACACGCTGGTCAAGCGCGAGGGCTTCGACAACCCGCCGCTCAAGATGGCCGAGCCGCTCGTGCTCTCGGTCGGGACGGCCACGAGCATCGGCGTGATCACCAAGCTCAAGGGCGGCGCGCTCACCCTCAAGCTCAAGCGGCCCATCTACGCCGAGAAAGGCACGAAGGTCGCGCTGTGCCGGCGCATGGGCCAGCGCTGGCGCCTGTCCGGATTCGGGACGGTAAGGTAAAGGGACGGAAGAGATAAAGAGACGAAAAAACGCAGCCCGGGGTGAAACGGCGCGCCCCGACGCCCGATTCGCGGGCGGCGGAGAATGCCGCGATGCGGCTTGGAGTGGGCGCCCGATACAGACGCCTGCGGGCGTCTTCTCGCCAACCGCCGCGAGCGTTTGGCGGCCGCCCCGCACTTTTTTCATCTTGTTTTTCGCGTATTTGTCAAAGCCCTGATTCGCGCGGACAGAAAACTAGTTAAACCATCTTGTTTTCAAGAAGAGCATGTCAAAGACCCCGACGGAAACGCATGTCGCGATCCTCGCCGCAGGCGCCCTGCTCATGCTGGCGCTCGTCCTCGTTGGCTGCACCCAACCCGGGGAGATCGGATACACGGGCGAGAACTATTCCCAATACCACCAGCTCAACGAGACGGTCCGGCTCGTGAACAAGACGCGCTGCTTCTTCGGCGAGACGCCGTTCCTGATCAAGACTGAAGACAACGCCAGCTGCGCCTACCTGAGAGAGGGCCACTTCTACAACATCCAGGGCATGATCGTTCGGCGCGAGCGCCTGGAAAGCCCCCAGATGAACGCCCTCCTGCGGACCATCGGGACAGGCGACGACCGGATCGTCTCGAACCGGGAGATGTATGTCATCATGCCGGTGATCGCCTTAGACTCGGCCCGGGAGGTGCGATACCAGGACGTATTCCTGGAGCAGAAAATCTGGGTTGAGCCGGTCGGAAAGCAGGTGGACCTGACCTGCGAGAACGTGGTCAACCGGCAGGACGATTCGAACGGGACCGTCGCTTCCGTGAGCATGAAGACCACCCGGATCCAGACCGTGTCCGTCAGAGATGCAATGCTGGGCCGCACGCGCGTGCTCAACAGCACCATCTATCCGTTCATCGTCGAGGTCGAACACCCGGCAGGCATGCGGGCAGGCGGCGCGAATCTCACGCTCTCGCAGGCGGCACCCGTCGTCGGCTACGGGGAGACCGTCGGCGACACCACCTATTTCGAGTTCGACCTGCCCAATCCAATCAGCCAGGCAGACGTGAAAGAAATCCGGATCGGACTGGGAGACTTGCAATCAGGCGGCTACGAGGACTGCCAAGGGCAAATCAACGGATTGAGCGGCTCGTCATAAAAAAAACCGGCGCACCGCCTTGTTTTCTGCCCTTGCTATCCCGTTGCGTCTGATATCTGTTTTAAGAAGAACTCGTGCACCTTGCTGGTGGTCAGTTCCGGGTGGCAGGTGGCGCCCAGCAGGATGCGACCGGCCTGTTTTTGCATGACGATGACCGGCTCGTTGCTTCCCGGCAGGGAGGCGAGCACCTGGACATTCGGACCGATTTTCAATATCTTCGGGGCGCGGATGAAGAGGATTTTCGTCTTGCCCGCCAGGGCGCCCTCCAGCCGGCTCTCGAACGAATCCGCCTGGCTGCCATAGGCGTTCCGGCTCACGGAGATGTCCATGAGCCCGAGGCCGCGCTGGCCCTCGGCCTTGCCTTCCACTCCCTTGGCCATGAGGATGAGGCCGGCGCAGGTGCCGAAGAGGTGCTGGACGGACCGGAGGGGCTCAAGCATGCCCTGCCGTTCCAAGAGGAGGCTCAAGACCGTGCTCTCTCCGCCGGGCATGAGAAGCGCGTGGAGGCCCGCCAGCTGCTCGGGCGTGCGCACCGTGCGCACCGAGATCGGTATTTTGGCTTTCTCGCTAGCCTGCCGAAGGGCCGATACGTGCTCGGCCACCCCGCCTTGCAAGGCTAGCACTCCGATGTTGAGCATGATAGTAAAATGCGGCCCCCTGCTTAAAATGCTTGCGGGAATGACGCATCGAACCGTTGGAGGATGCGCGGCATCAGAGGATGCGCACAGGCCTCGGACAAGATGCGCCGAATCAGAAAGGGATTAAAATCTTGCAGCACAAGAATAAACCACACGCAACGTTTTGAACACACGCGAGGTCATGAAGATGAGCATGAGCCAATGGTTTAGCCGAAAGAATGGGATTCAGGCCAGCGGAGAAACTCGGGCAAATACGCACTCGGCCTTCAGGCTGGTTTTCGATCTCAAACCGGGCCAGGAGGGAGAGATCGGCGGTATCCGTTTCATGCTCAGGAATTTGAAGACCAGAACGAACGGGCAGGTGAGAGAGTGGGCGACGCTCGACGTGTTCAGCGTCAGCGGTTGGAGAGGCATCAAGACGATTGAGCTTGAAGCGAATATGGATATAACGGTCAACGTGCATGGCCATATGCATATCTGGGACCCGCTCAAACAACCCCACGACGAGAAATATCAATTCACCTGCCTGAAATTGGATACCGAACAGAACCGGGCCGTCTTCGAAGTGAGCG
>JAZDHB010000085.1:0-3190 GCA_043806415.1 Microcaldota archaeon
GAAATCTTCCTATCCCAGCTTCCCGGCGATTCTCTGCGCCTCGTCCATTATCTTCTCCTCGTCGAGCGTGACCAGCTCTTTTTCGCGCATGAGCCACTTCCCGGCCACCATCACATCGGTGACGTTCTGCGGCCCGGCCGCGTACGCCAGCCAGCCCGCATGGTTTTGGAACGGCACGAGGTTGGGCGCGCGCCCGTCGAGAAGGACGAGATCCGCCGCGTAGCCTGGCGAAATCTTCCCGGCCTTTATTCCCAGCGCTTTGGCGCCTCCTTCGGTGGCCATGCACAAATAATCGTCCGCCGTAACAGCGGTGGGGTCGAAGCGGAAATTCTTCTGCTCGATTGCGCCCACTTTCATGCTCTCGAAGAGGTCCAGGCTGTTGTTGGAGGCCGCGCCGTCCGTGCCCAGGGCCACGTTCGCGCCCGCCGCCAGGTATTCGGGGATGGGCGCGGCCCCTCCGTTGGCCAATTTGAGGTTGGACACCGGGCAATGGGCCAGCGAAGCCCCTTTTTTCGCGATGAGTCCGACTTCGCTCTTTGACACGTATACGCCGTGCGCCAATATCGTCTTCGGGCCGAGACAGCCGCAGTCGTCGAGCAATTGGATCGGCCGTTTCTTCGAATTCTTGAGCGTGAACGCCAGCTCCGCCCTCGTCTCGGCCGCATGGGTGTGCAGGATGCAGTCCATCTCCTTGGCCAGCGCGGCCGACTCACGCAGCAATTGCGGCGAGCAGGTGTTGGGCGCGTGCGGGTCGATCGAGGCCGTGATAAGCGGATCATGTGCGCAGATGACCTTGCCTGCGAATTCCCTGGCAATCTTCAATTCCGATCTTCCCGCGCCGTCGTAATCGCCCATGTCGATCATGGAATAGCCCAGGCAGGCGCGCATGCCCGTCTCTTCCGCGGCTTCCATCACGGCGTCCATGTGAAAATAATGGTCATTGAAGCACGTGGTGCCCGAGCGGATCATCTCCGCCATCGCCAGCTTCGCGCCGGTTTTCACGTCGGCGGGCGTGAGGCGTATCTGGCGAGGGCGCATCTCTTCATGGATCCAGTCCTGGAGCGGCAAATCGTCCGCGACGGCGCGCAGGAGCGACATCGAGGCGTGCGTGTGCGCGTTGATCAGTCCCGGAAGAAGGATCTTGCGCGAGCAGTCTAGCTTTTCCTCGATACTAGATGAAACCGGGCCTGATTTCTTCGGATCCAAGTCCGGTCTTTTTCCTGTTTTCCGGGCTGCGCCACCCGAGGCCCTTTTTTTCATTTTCACCAAGCCCGCTTTTTCGACCTTCCCGATTTTTCCGTCCTCGCCGATCCACACGTCTTTGCGGGAAAACGAATAGGGTTTGCCTTCCGAGAGCGCAAGCGCGTTTTGGAGCAGGATTGCCATGCCGAACTATTCTATCCTGTCTTTTAAATAACCGCAGGCGACCCCATTCCATGCCCATCCTGCCCCCCATGCTCATTCCACTCTCAATCCGTCTTGCGGATCCAAGCCGGGAACAGATCCAGAACCTGTGCCTTGTCGCGGCGCTGGCCGGGCTTCTCCTGCTTTATTTCTGGCCGGCCAAGTCGGGCTATTCTCCCTCCTCCATCGCCCAGGCGCTTCTGGCAACGGATAACAAATTCCTTTTGCTGGGCGGCTCGGCCAAAGAGCTCAAGCTCTCGGCCACCAGCCCGAAATTCAAGTTGTGCTCTCCGGAAGATTCTTGCATCTCCGTCCTGCTCGACGCCCGCTCTGCCGCCGCCGATTCGATCTCTTCCATGGACCTGCGCGAGGGCGACCTGCTCGACGTCTATGGCCAGGTCTCGTCGGTGCAGGGCAACCGGTTCATGCGCGCGCAGATCATCGAGACATCCGCGGCCGGTTGACGGCCGGGCGGCACCATGCCCATCTCTCCCCTCATCCTTTCGGCTTCGCTCCTCTTCTCCCTGGCCGTTGGCCTTCTTCCCGGCCTGCATCCCAACAGCATCGGCGCCATCCTCGGCAATTTCCTCGCCGGGCCGGGCGATTGGCCGTTTTTCCTCATCATCCTGCTGGGCGGGCGCATGGTCCTCCAGTTCCTGCCCTCCATCTTCCTGGGCATCCCGGACGGGGAGATCCAGGCAACCGTCCTGCCCGGCCAGCGCATGTTCATGCAAGGCCGAGCCGGCGAGGCGATGCTCATCTGCGCTTTTTCGGCCGTCGCGGCCACCCTAGCGGCCGTGTTCCTCTCCCCGTTCCTGCTCCCGTTCCTGCCGGCCGCCTTCTCATCCGTCAAGCCGTTCACGGGCCCGATCCTTCTCCTGGCCGCGCTCATCTCCATTCTCGTCGAAAAAGACGATGAGAAGCGGGTGAAATCGGCGGTCGTCTTTTCCCTGGCCTGGGCGCTGGGCCAGATCGTCCTTGGCATGGCGATGGTCGATCCGCTCTTCCCGCTTTTCGTCGGCTTCTTCACCATGCCGATGCTGCTCTCCCCGGTCGGGCAGGTCAAGGAGCCTCCGCCCCAAACAAAACCGCTCGGGGTGGGGATCGATATTCTCCCCTGCCTCCTCCTGGGCGTCCTCCTGGGCGCCCTGGCCGACCTGCTTCCCGGCATTTCCACGCCAGCGCAGATCGCCCTTTTCGCCTCGCTTTTCATCTCCATCCAGGAAGCGAGGCATTTCCTCGCCCTCGTGGCCTCCATCGAAGCCAGCCATTCGGTTTTCGCCCTCACCTCGTCTGCCGCCGTGGGGGTGGCCCGGGTGGGCGCGGTGGCGATGGCGCAAGCGGCCACTCCCATCACGCCGTCCGTCCTTCCTTCGTTTCTGGGGGCCTTTCTCCTCTCCGTCGCCTTGAGCGCCCTGGCCGCCATTTTCATCGCCCAGGAGATCGCGAAACACTGGCATTCCATCGACTGGCATGCCTTCTCGGCGCTCATCGCCGCCTATCTCATCCTCATGGTCCTGCTCAACGGCGGCCCGGCGGGCCTGGCCGTGCTGGTTACGGCCTCGGCCATCGGCGCCCTGCCGATCCTCTGGGGCGTGCGCCGCACGCAGGTGATGGGCTCGCTCGTCGGTCCGTCGATGGTTTACGCGTTCGGGCGGGTCGCGTGAGCATTTCCGGGCCGGATGGCAACTCCGATGGGAAAAGGAACAATAAGAAAAAGAAAAAGGACGGGGCGGCTCGGGCTGCCCAGTTTTCCGGTTTTTATCCGAACCGCGGAGGGGGGTTC
>JAZDHB010000086.1:0-11282 GCA_043806415.1 Microcaldota archaeon
ATTATCTGGCGCAGCCTCTCGGCCGCCTCCACCGCATTGTCAAAGAAGAGCGCGCCGTTCACCTTGGGCAGGACGATCTCCTCCAGCGCCGTGCCCCTCATCGCGGCCACCGGCGTGCCGCAGGCCATGGCTTCGAGCGCCACCAGCCCCTGCGTCTCGAATGCGGAAGGCAGGATGACCGCGCTCGCAGCGCGATAATACTGCACAAGCACTTTCTCGTCCACCCTTCCCAGGAGGCGCACCTGCCCAGCCAGCCCATTCGCCCTTATCTTCTCCCCCAACTCGTCCTTGTACGGCCCGTCTCCGGCGATGAGGAGCGGCGCGCCCAATTCCGCGAACGAGCGCGTCCTGGCCATAGCGAGGAGGAAGTCGAGGTTCTTCTCCTTGGCCACGCGCCCGAGGTAAAGGATGGCCGAGCCGTTTTCCGCGCGGCTTCGTTCCGCCATCTTGCGCCCGGGCGCGTTCGGCGCGCAGAAAATCCTCCTCACTTCTGCACCCACCGGCCCCGGCCTGAATTTATCGACGTCCACCGGGCTGGCTACCACAGAAGATTTTATCCCGCGCGAGGCCAGTTCGGCCTGCATGAAGAGGCTGGGCGAGACCACCGCGTCGAAGCCGCCGTAGAACCAGCGCAAATAATGCCAGGACATGTCCGCGCCCCACAATTGCAGGCCCTCGTGTCCGGTCAAGTAGTGCATGGCGGACGGCAGGAGGGTGTGGAACGTGCCCACGAGCGGGGCCTTGCATTTTTTGGCCGCCGATTGGGCCGCGAATCCCATGAGCAGCATGGCGTGGCTGTGTACGATGTCCGGCTTCCATCGGGCCGCCTCCTCCACCAATCGCCCCGTATGGTACGGGATCCGGTACTGCGGATACGGCGGGAAGACCGTCGAGGGGGCGTAATGCGCCCCGTCCCGCCGCTCGAACCCCGCCCGGCCTTCGGGCGCGAACACGCGCACCTGGTGCCCCCGCGCCTCCAGCCCCGCTTTGAACAGATCGATCGAGCGCACCACGCCGTCCACGGAAGGGTGGTAAGTGTCCGTAAAGAACGCAATCCTCATATTTTCTATCTCATGGAAGACAGCTTTATTAATCTTCCAAACCTTCAAGCATCGAGGTTCTGGATTCCTATGCGTTCCATTTTCCGCTCGGCGGCCATCGTCTTCGCGCTTATCCTCTTCCTCTTCTGCGCTCTCCCGGCCGCGACCACGGTGATCCTCAATTCGCAGGACTACTCGGACATCATCGCCGGCGCCGTCTATGCCGGCGCCAGCAACTACACGTATGTGTTCGCCCTCACGCCCAACCAGTCCGTGTTCATCTCCCAGTACTACACCCTCAACCCGGACGAGCCTGTCATCTACATCGAGGGCGCGAAGCCGGTGCTCGCCAACATGGCCAGCCTGATCCGCGAATCCGGGGTGCGCAACCTCACCGTCGCGCAGCCGCCCGACGTCGAATTCTGGATCGCCGCGCGCATGCCGCGCTCTCAGGCCATCGTGGTGGGCCGCCAGTACGGGCAAGACGCGCTCTCCGTCTCCTCCTACGCCTCGCTGACCGCCTCCCCGCTCTTCTTCATCGACGACCCGTCCAATTCGGCCGACCTGATGACCAACCTCTCGGCGATGGGCTACCGTTCGGTGCTCTTCTACGGCCCCGTGGCGCACCAGCTCCCGACAAACCAGCTGCTCCTCTTCCCCGGCCGGCGCTCCATCGATCAGGGCAGCAAATACCTCAACAACCTCCAAATCGCCTCCGAGTTCCTGGCCATCCAGCCCGCCACGCAGGCGATGTTCGTCTCCGGGCGCACCTTCGAGAAGTCCATGGCCGATCGCAAGTTCCCGCTCCTCCTGGCGGGCCGCTCGGACGTGCCCGTCGAGGTGCCCGACTTCATCTCCAAGTACGGCATCCGCTCGGGCGTGGTGTTCGCCGGCGATTCGGACATCGTGGACGGCATCAACCGCCTGCGCTCCGCCAGTCCGAACCTCTCGCTCTTCGTCAAGTTCGGCGAGGGCTACCTCTATCGGGGCCAGTCGAGCCAGCCCATGCCGCTCATGGTCGCCTCCCTGCCCTCCCCCACCATATCGATCGAGGTGGTCAACCTCTCGTACAACGTGCCCGCCAAGTCCTTCGAGGTCCTCCTGACCAACCGGGGCGATTTCGCCTCCGTCAGCGCCTCCATCACCGTGCCCAGCGTGGGCGCGGCCGAGTCCAGCCAGATCAGCCTCGACCCCAACGCCACCACCGCGCTGGCCATCGGGCTTGACGCCTTGCGCGCGTCCGACGGGCGGTTCATCGGCCAGGCGATGCTCACCTTACGCTCCGGCGAGGATTCGCGCCTGCTCGACAACGTGGACACCATCTCGTTCGTGGACGTGCCCATCTCCTATTACAACGACACCTCGTTCGTGCGCCTCCTCAACATCACCTACTCGGACGCCGACAAGGCCTTCCTCATCACCTTCGACGGGCACGGCTGGTTGGAAGGCCAGATCCAGTTCTCCATCAACAGCCAGCCCATCACCCTGCGCCTGCCCTCCACCTTGGTGGACGGCCCGACCGTGGTCTCGGTCAAGTACCTCCTCTCCCAGGACGAGGAGCGGTTCGTCAACGGCCTGCCTACCAACTATTTCCTGCGCTCGGGCGACCGGCAGGACATCCTCATCAAGGAGACGCGCGGGCAGAGCGTGGTGCTCGTGCCCACGGTCATCCCCAAGTCCGGGGGGCTGCTCTCCAACGTGCCGTGGACGACCGTCTGCCTCTCGGTCTTCGCCGTCCTGGCCGTCCTGATGCTCCTGCGCCATTATGTCCAGCGCCAGAACGACTCGTTCGATTAAGGCAAAAACAAAACGATAAAAAAGGGCGCCGGCGCCCCCTTTTTCCATCGTCTCCGTGGCGGTTCGGCCGGCGAGGCAAACCGGTCCAAACTCTTTTAAACATCCGCCCCTTTGCTATGGTCATACATTCGTCGTTCAGGTGGTGTCGCATGCGCATGAAATCCAACTCGATCTTCCTTTTCTCCCTCGCCCTCTGCTCCCTCCTCTTCTCCTCCTACGCCTTGCCGGTGGGCGCGAACGTCACCGCCGGCACCCCGGTCACGCTGGGCACCACCACGGCCGGAACGGCCGACGCCTGGGGCGGCAACATCACGCAAGTCAACCTCACCATCAATTCGAGCACCCTGCACTGGCAGGGCTTCTACGGCTCGGTGACCGGCTCCCTGCGCCTGGCCTCCGGGAACGAGTCCAACGTGAGCACCCTCAAGCTCTGGACCGTGAGCACCCTGCGCGGGCAGATCTACGCCTCCCGCGCCTCCAACATCGATTTCACCGTCCTCAACTCGACGGCGGTGACCCTCGCGGCCGTGGATTCCGCCTTCTCGTTCCTTTCGGGCGCCAATGACGCGGCCGTCAACACAGGCACCGACTCGCTCAATCCCGCGTTCAGCATCGGCCAGTACGCGGTGGGCGCCAGCACCGCCCCTCTCATCACCACGCTCAATTCGACGGGCCAGTCCATGTGGCAGCAGGTCGTCCTCAACGACGGCAACACGTCCGATTCGTCCCGCTACGTGTTCGTGGGCATCATCAACAACTCGGGCGTGGCCTACAACGGCCAGTCCGCCAACTTCCAGATCATCGTTCCCGAGAACTCGGTCGGCGACGCGACGCCGACGACCTATTACTTCTACGGCGAGGTGCAGTGAGCCGGGAGTCGTTTCATCCGCGTGATATTTGCGTTTCTTTTTGTTGGTTTTTTCTTTTTTGAAAGAAAAAGCCCATGGGGTGGTTGGTTTGAACCGTATCCGTCTGTTGTCCGCGTTCCTCGCATTCTCCCTCCTGCTGGGGGGCCTTCTCTCGGCCGCCGATCCGGCGGGCGGCAAGACCTGGGTCATCGTCAATTCGGCCGACTATAAGGACGTCATCGGCGGGGCCGTGTTCGCCGCCCAGAACAACTATTCCTACGCGTTCGCCCTCACCCCGGCGCACGCCGAGTACCTCGTGAATTTCATCAAGTCCAGCGCCTCGCCGGTCCTTTACTACGAATCCGCCCAACCCGTCTCCTCCTCGATGGGCGGGGAGCTTGCGGCCCTGCACAAGGACAATTTCGCGCTCGTGCATAACGACTCCCTCCACCTCCTCTTCGCCAACATGGCCCGCTCCGATTTTTCCGTGCTCGTGGGAGCGCAGGACGGCGCCGAAGCGGTTTCCATCGCCCCCTATGCGGTGCTCATGAACGGGGGACTCTACTTCGCCGACCCTTCCGACCGGAACGTCCAGTTCTCCATCCTCAGCACCTCAAGGCGCGCAGTCCTCGACGCGCCCGCCCTGCTCGCCTCGCTCCAATCCTCGGGGCGCAAGGTCCTTGTCTACGGCTCGATCGCGAATGACATCTCCCCGGACGCCCTCGCGGGCGCGGATGCCATCCGCACCGGTTCGCGCTATGGCGACAACCTGCAGGCCATCCAGCGCTATTACCTCCAAAGCCAGCCTGACCAGATGATGTTCGTCTCCGGCCGCACGTTCGAGGCTTCCATGGTGCGCATGCCCGTCGCGCTGTCGGGCCCGACCGAGGTGAACCCCGATCTCGTGGCCTGGCTGCGCGCCAGCGCGGTGCGGCGCGCCATCGTCATCCAGGGCGATGCCGACATCAAGAACGCGATGGATTCCCTCCGCCTCGAGACCGGCCTTCCGGTCTTTGGCGCGCTCGCGCAAGGGTATTCGGGCAACGCCGAGGTCCAGCCGCTGGCCGTGATGAAAATCCCGGGCCCCGAGCTGCTGATTTCGCTGGGCGGCGTGTCCTATGACGCCGGCGCACGCACCTTCCAGGTCGATCTGGAGAACAAGGGCGCCTCGAGCGGCTTCGTGCAGGTCGCCATGGTGCTGCCGGACGGCCGTTCCAGCTCGTCGAGCGTATTGCCGATCCCGCCCGGGCAGACGCGGCAGTTCTCGGTCGGCCTCGACGCCTCCTCCTACGTGACGGACGGGCGCATCCGCGAAGTCATCGCCCAGATATCGGCCGGCTCGCAGCCGGCCATGACCGAGAGCGTGTACCTGCTCAATGTCAGCGGCGTGCAGGTCCTTCCCGGCCTCTCCCCGTCGTCCCGGCCGGCGAGCGGCGCGGGCCGCGGCGCCGAACCGCCCCTGCTCATGAGCAGTTCGCCCAATCCCGACACATTCTCGTACGTGAGCTGGGCGGCGGTCCTGATCATCGCACTGGTGGCCGTCTTCGCCCTCTCCATCCTCTCCAAGCCGGCCCGTCCGGCCGCTTCCGGGCAGGACCATCTCGCCCTTCCTTCCGTGCGATACGTCTCGGCGAAGAAGTCGTCCGCCGTGCGCGCGAAGAAGGCCAAGGGCCGGCGCAAGTAACGGAGTGGTCCGTTCCCGGCATACGGGGCGTCCGGCTTTCTTCCTTCTTTTTCCTTTCCTTTTCTTTTGCGATTTTTTCTTCCCACTTCCTTTTTTCGCGATTTTTCCGTCCGCTTCCGGTTTCAGTCTTCCCGCTCTTTGCGATCCCCCTCCCGGCCTGCGGGCGATATAAATTTATAAATAACCGCGCCCTCAGTTGGGCGATGAGATTCTCCTCCCCTTTCTTTCTCGCCGTCATCGCCCTCCTGCTCACCCCCGTCCTATCCGCCGACCCGCTCGCCGGCTCCATCAACGCGAGCGGCGGCTCGATCACGCCGGCCAACATCTCATTCGTCGCCAATTCCGACCGGTGGCTGTTCTTCTACGGGAACGCCACGCCGACCAACGCCACCTCGTTCTCAGTCCCTTCCCAGGCGCTCAATGATTCCTCGGACAGCATGCGTTACATCTCCCTGCTCACGCCCTCCTACCAGCAATACCTCCTCTCCGAGAGCAGCTCGGATCCGCTCACCGTCTACTCCGCGCCCAACCTCACGGCCTTCGACCAGTCGCACGGACTTTCGGGCATCAACTCGGTGGGCGTGGCGTTCAATTCCACGAGCAATTTCTCGCTCTACACCCGCGACGGCGTGCCGGCCGGGATCCTGAGCCTTCCGACCGTCTACCTGCCCGGCTACTATCCCAACGGCACGTCAAACCCCCAGGCGTTCCGGGAGGGCCTCGTGCAGGCCGGTTCCGGTTTCATCTTCGTGGTCCCCATCGGGCGCGCCATCGGCTTCGATGGCCGCACGTTCGACTACCAATTCATCCTGCCCTATTCCATCTCATCCAGCAACCAGTTCTACGCGTTCGCCATCTCCTCGCCGCTCGCCACAAGCGGCGGCACCGGCCTGCCGACCGTGAACTACCAATGGTCTTTCGACGGCCAGACGCTAATGATCACCACCTCGCCCGGCGCCACCATCGTCCTCCACGATGAACTGGGCAAAGCATACAACGTGGTCGCCGATTCCAACGGCATCGCCCGCCTCGCGGTGTCGCCCGGCTCCAAATATTCCCTGCGCCTCTCTTCCGGCGGGTTCCAGGACGCGACCAGCAGCCTTTATCTCCCCCAGCCCACCATGGTCGAGCCGACCAAGCCCGCGCCCCAGCCGGCTGTCCCGAGCGGTTCGTCCAAGCCCCAAGTGCGGACCCTGCGCACGCCGCAGGGCCTTCTGGTGTGCATCGGCGACGAGTGCTACCTGCGCGAGGCGAGCGAGTCCGAGACGCAGGCCCTGCTCTCCGAGCTCTCGTGCAACGGGGACGTCTGCCAGTTCAGAGGCAACTTCTCCGAGATCGTGTCCAAGTACAAGCTCCAGCCCCGCAGCGATCTGTCCATCCCGCGCAGCTTCTCGTCCTCGCCGCCGTTCGATGTCGCGGCCGCGCTGGCCGGAGTCGGCCCCGCCCTCTCCGCGCAGTTCTCCTCCATCGCCAGCGCCAGTCCGGATTCCGGCCCGGTCCTCTTCGTCATCGCCCTGTGCGCCGGCGCGGGCGTCATCCTGTTCCTGCGCCGCCCGGGCGCGCCCAAGATCCAAGGCGGATATGACTGAAAAAGAAGAAATCGATGCTCCCGTTGTACGGAGAGGAGGGCGCCCGGGTGCCCTTCGCCCATCGTCCGCGATCCATCTTTTTTTCCTCCGGCGTGCGGGAGGGAGAAGGGTATTTTTAACCTTGGCCGTGAGCATTATTACCATTGGGAGGTTTGATCATGGCGCTCATTCCGATCGAGACCCGTTACCGCACCGAGATGGCCGACTTGTTCGAAGAGGAGGCCCGCTTGCGTCAATGGATGCGCGTCGAAGCGGCGCTCTCGCGCGCCCACGCCAAGCTGGGTCACATCCCCAAAGATGCGCCATCCGCCATCGAGGCCGGCGCGAAGAAAGTCTCCTTGTCGCGCGTGCAGGCCATCGAGGCCGAGACCCACCACGATCTCATGGCCATGGTCAAGGCCCTCACCGAGCAGTCCGGCGCGGCCGGCGCCCACGTGCATCTGGGCGCCACCAGCTATGACATCGAGGACACCGCCACGGCGCTCACCCTGCGCGACGCGGGCGGGATGATAAAAAAGCGGGCGCTCGAATTGCGCGCCGTCCTGCGCAAGCTCTCCCTCGAACACGCCGGGCGCGTGTGCGTGGGGCGCACGCACGGCCAGCACGCCGTGCCCACCACATACGGCATGAAATTCGCGCTTTACCACGCGGCCATGGGCCGGCACCTCGCCCGCCTCGACGCCGCCATCGAGCGCGTCTCCTATGGGAAAATGAGCGGCGCCACCGGCACCATGGCCACCTTCGGCCCAGACGCCTTCAAGCTCGAGGCGCTGGTGATGGCGGACCTGGGCCTCTCGGCCGATCCGGTCAGCACCCAGATCGTCATGCGCGATAGGCACGCCGAGCTGCTCTTCACCCTCGCGCTCATCGCCACCACCATCGAGCAGGCGGCGCAGGAAATCCGCAACCTCCAGCGCACCGAGATTGGCGAGGTGGCGGAAGCGTTCGGAGCCAAGCAGGTGGGCTCCTCCACCATGCCCCAGAAGCGCAACCCGCACCGGAGCGAGCGCCTCTGCTCGCTCGCCCGCGTGGTGCGCGCGCAGATCCCCATCGCGATGGAGAACATCCCCTCCGAGCACGAGCGCGACCTGACCAATTCGGCGGCCGAGCGCTACCTCTTCCCCATCGTGTTCTGCACCACGGATTTCATGCTCCTGGAAATGACGGCACTCCTCTCCGGGCTGCAGTTCTTCCCCGAAGCCATCGCGCGCAACCTCGCCCTCACGAAAGGAGGGATCCTGGCCGAGCGGGTGATGATGGCGCTCGCCGCCAAAGGCATGGGCCGTCAGGAGGCGCACGAGCTTCTGCGAAAGGCGGCCCTCGAGTCCGCCGAAAAAAACAAGCCCCTACCGGAGATATTGCGCTCCAAGCCCGACGTGTCGCGCCTGCTTGAGCCCGCCGAGCTTTCCGCCCTCTTCGACCCCTCCACCTACATCGGCCAGGCGAGCCAAATCGTCAAGCGGGCCGTGAATGACAAGGACGCAAAAGAATGATTCCAAATGTCGTCAAGACGGTGTTCATGATGCTCTCGCAATCCGACCCGCAAGTCTGGAACTTCTACAAGAGCTTTTTTGCCCGGAGGGCAAAAAACCTCGGAAAACGAATTATCGCCGGCAATGCCCGTCCGGCCTACGGGTGCTCCTGATGCTTTCCCAATCCGACCCCGAAATCTGGAACTTCTACAAAAAGGAATGGCGCCGTCAGGAGGAAGGCCTGGAGCTCATCCCCTCCGAGAACTACGCCAGCCTCGACGTCATGGCCGCGGCGGGGGGCATCTTCACCAACAAGTATGCCGAAGGCTATCCCAAGAAGCGCTACTACGGCGGCAACGAATGGATCGACGAAGTCGAGCTCCTGGCCATCGAGCGGGCCAAGAAACTGTTCGGCGCCCCCTTCGCCAACGTGCAGCCGCACGCCGGCAGCCAGGCGAACATGGCCGCCTACTTCGCCCTCCTAACGCCGGGCGACACGGTGATGGGCCTCAACCTCAGCCAGGGCGGGCACCTCACGCACGGCTCCCCCGTGAATTTCTCGGGCAAGATGTACAAGATCGTGCCCTTTAACGTCCATCCCAAAACCCATCTCCTTGATTTTGACGAGATCGCGCGCCTGGCGGACGAGCACAAGCCCAAGATGATCATCGCCGGCTTCACGGCCTATCCACGAGCGGTGGATTTCGGGAAGTTCGCCAAGATCGCCCATTCAATCGATGCCAAGCTCATGGCCGACATGTCGCACGTGGCCGGCCTCGTGGCCGGCGGCGTCCATCCCTCGCCCGTCGGCCATGCCGACGTCATCACCTCCACCACGCACAAGACCCTGCGCGGCCCGCGCGGGGCTTTCATCCTCTCTCCGTCCGAGGAGACGGCCAAGCTCGTGGACAAGGCCGTGTTTCCGGGCCTGCAGGGCGGTCCGCTGGAGAATATGATCATGGCCAAGGCGGTGTGCTTCAACGAGGCGGCCCGGCCCGAATTCAAAACCTATGCCAAGCAAATCGTCAAGAATGCCAAGGCCCTGGCCAAAGCCCTCATGGACCTGGATTTCGTCCTCGTGTCCGGGGGCACGGACACCCACCTGCTTCTCATCGACTTGAGAAACCGAAAGCTCAGCGGCAAGGAGGCGCAACTCGCGCTGGACGCCGCCGGCATCACGTGCAACAAGAACACCGTCCCCAACGACCCGGCCAGCCCGTTCATCACCTCGGGCATCCGCCTGGGCACGCCGGCGCTCACCACGCGCGGCATGAAGGAGAAGGAAATGGAAAAAGTGGCGCACTGGATGGACGAGGTACTGAAAAGCCCGGCAGATGAGGGCGTGCGCTCGCGCGTGAAGAGGGAAATCCGCTCTCTCGCGGCCGAATTCCCGATCTATGCGGGTCTCATCCAAGAGTGAGCGGCCTTCAGCGGGCGACGCCCGTCCCGCCTCCCTACTTGTCGGTCCCCAAAATCTATATCTCCTCCCATCGCCGCCTCGGACCACTTGCGCACTCAGGCCCATAGTTTTATCTACCTCTTTGACGCACGTATTTCATCCCAATCAAGTTTCGGAGCCTATCCCATGACCGCCCACCTTCTCGACGGAAAAGCCGCCTCGCTCGCTTGGCAGGCCGAGCTTGGCGAGCGGATAAAATCCCTTCCCTCCCCGCCCTGCCTGGCGCTCGTGCGCGTGGGCGAGGATCCGGCCTCGGGCATCTATGTCAGAAAAAAAACCGAGATGTGCGGGCGACTGGGCATCCGCTCCGAGCTCATCCACCTTCCAGAAAAAACCACGCAAAAAGAACTGCTCTCCCGCATCGAAAGCCTCAACGCCGACAAAACCGTTAATGGCATCCTGGTGCAGGTTCCTCTTCCAAAACAAATCGACGCGCTCGCCATCCAGCAGGCCATCCACCCGCTCAAGGATGCGGACGGCTTCGGCCCCGAGAGCATGGGCCTGCTCCTGATGGGCCGCCCCCGCTTCATTGCCGCCACACCGGCGGGCATCATGCGGTTGCTTTCGCACTACCATCTTTCCCCGGCCGGAAAGCACGCCGTGGTGGTCGGGCGCTCCAACATCGTCGGAAAACCGATCGCCCAGCTCCTGCTCGCCAAAGATGCCACCGTCACCATCGCCCATTCCCAAACTCCCAACCTCGCCGCCATCACCAGACAAGCCGACCTCCTGGTCGTGGCCGTGGGCAAGGCCGGCCTAATCACCAAGGAAATGGTCAAGCCCGGCGCCATCGTCATCGACGTGGGCATGAACAAGGACAAGGCGGGCAAGTCCTGCGGTGACGTGGATTTTCCCGGCGTGTCCTCCGTGGCCGCCTACGCCACGCCCGTGCCCGGCGGCGTGGGGCCGATGACGGTCGCGATGCTGATGCAGAACGCGGTGGCGGCGGCGGGGCGCAAGATCGGGTGATGGCATAATCTCAACGCAGAGGCGCTTAGTACTACCTGGTCGCTTTCTTTCGTTGGCACTGAGCCGTGGGGTTCGGAGCCCGCGGAAAAGGCAGTGGGGCCGGGCCTCTGTGCCCGGCCGGTCGATCTTGGCGTCCACGTGGCCGGGCACGGAGGCCCGGCTCCACCGAAGTGAGAGCGGGCGCGGGAATCAAATCAAAAGATGCAATCAGGTAGTACTAACCGGGTACGCATGCGCTCTGCCCCGCCTCCTCGCCATCCTCAACCCACACCCAACGATAGCTATCGAGGTCTGGCCACCGCTTCCAGGGGTTTCGCCCAATGTACTCCGCCTTTTCTTGAAGCTCGACCACGTCGCGAACAATCCGGTCGAAATACTCCTCCTGCCAGACCCGCCCCCGGCGGCTGCTCGTTCGGTGAAGCCG
>JAZDHB010000087.1:0-4452 GCA_043806415.1 Microcaldota archaeon
GCCGGCCAGGGCGGCGAGGGTGACGGGTTTGTTTCTCATCCAATCCATAAATCCACATCAAGGCATTGCATCCGCATCAAAGGATCGCGATGGGCGCGAACCGGCTTCGCGGCATCCGGGCTATGTTGTCAATATGCGCACGCTCGCTGCGATGTTGAGGCCTTCCACCGCCTCCTTGAACCGGGCGAGGTCGGCTGGCGTTCCGTCCACGTAATTGCAATGATACGGGATCGCGATTTTGGGTCTGATGTCCATCACCGCCCCGACCGCCTCGCGCACGTCCATGGTCCACGTGCCGCCGACGGGAAGGAAGGCGATGTCGCACCTGTAATTCTTCATCTCCGGGATGCGGTCCGTGTCGCCGGCCACGTACACGCGCACTTCCCGCCCCGGAGAACCGAAGGTGAAGATGAATCCCGCGCCCGCGCTGCGCGGATGGAAGGGCTTCTCCAGATTGTAGGCATCCACCACTTCGAGCACGATGTTAGACGCGAGCTGCACCTTATCGCCGATGGAGAGCGAGCGGCCCGGATGCTTGCACCCTTTCCCCAGCACGGTGGTGGAGGGCTGGAGGATGGAATTGGGGAGGACGCAGTGATCGTGATGGGGGTGGGTGTGCAGGACGACGTCCGCGCGTTTCGCGCCGGGGCCCAGCACATAGGGATCGACGTAGACGACCTTGTCCTGCGCCTCGAAGCAGACGCTGGCATGGCCGAAGAGGGTGATTTTCACTCCCTGATACGTGAAGGTGTTCGCCATAGGCACGCGCTGTCCGAAAACATGACGGGAAGGAGGTATTTAATCGCATCGGATGAGGAAAGGAGAGGCAAAAAACAGATACAGAAACGGGGTCGAAAAAACACGGAAGAAGGGAGTCGAAAACGCGGGGCGGCCCGGGCCGCCCGGGCCGTTAATTTTTTTGTTCGTCATCTCACGCCCGTTTGTATTTTACGCCCTCTTTCTCGAGCAGGGCGACGATGCGATCCCGTTCTTCCTTGCCCAAGCCTTTCCAGTCCACGAGCGCGCCCTCGACTTTTTCCACCGTCTTCTCCATCGCCTGTTTTAGCATGGCTGCGTCGAACGAGGCAGCATGATATTTGGGAAGCACGTGCCCGACCGCCTTCTCGCTCTCGAGCATCACGTGCGTGAATTTGGGGGCATAGTGCCCGCCGCCGATGCCCAAATAGACTGACGCGGGAGGGGCGGGGCGGAAGAGCGCTTTCATCATCGCCTCGGCCACCACCTGACCGGCCAACTCGTTTTCCCATTGCCCGGGCCCGGAGCCGATTTCGACGAAGATGAGAGCAGGGAATAACGGGGGGCGGAGATCGGGAGAGCACGAGTCGGCTCTCGGGCGAGCAAGCCCTGCTGGGCTTGCGCGCGCAGGCCTTCTGTAGGCCTGCTCGCCCTGAAACTGGGGAGAGGGGGCCGAGCCCCGAGCCCCGCGGCTCGGAGTCGGGCCGTGGTGGTCCACCTCCATGTTGACGGGCCAGTCCAGCCCATGCTTCTTCGCGCCCTCGGCGAGCAGCTGTAATATCTGCTTGAGCTTGCCGGCATAGGCCGTGTTGAGGGTCTTGGGCGAGCCCCCGAAATCGGCCGCATTCCAGTTGCCGGGCACGTGGGCGGTGAGGGCCGGCTGGCCGGACTCGGATTTGTGGGTGGAGGCGTAGAGGAAATAATCGACGGCTTTGGGGCCTTCGCACAATTCGGCGGGCGGCTCGATCTCGATGATGGACTTCGGGGAGCCGAACGCCTGCACGCCCGTGCAGCAGTCCTCCTTGGCGCAGGAGGAGAACGAGTAGAGCAGGTCGGCGCGCTTCTTCCATTTCCAGTCCGACTCCAGGTGCTTCACGATGTTGAGCGAAGCGGCATTGGTCGATGAGAACAGGATGGCGCCTTTCATAAGGAAGGAATGGAATCGAAGATTAAAATAGGTGCGCGCACCATCAGGTTATCATGGAAGAAAAAGAGATGGACGGACGCTTTTCGCTCCAAGCAAATGACGGGAAGGAATGCTTCTCGCGCCAGGCAGGGCTCGTCGCGGAGCGGGAGCAGACGAGACTCGCCCGCTCGTGCATCCTCGTCGCCGGCCTGGGCGGGGTGGGGGGCATCGCGGCCGAACTGGCCGTGCGGGCAGGAGTCGGAAAACTCGTGCTGATCGACTTTGATCGCTTCGAGAAAAGCAATTTCAACCGCCAGCTCCATGCCACAAGAAAGACGGAGGGGAAGATGAAGGCGGGGGCGTTCGCCGCGCACGCAAGAAGCATCAATCCGAAGATAAGAACGATCGCCATCGCAAAAAAACTGGATGCAAGGACTTATCGCTTCTTCGAGGAGCGGATCCGCAAGGAGAAGCCGGACATCGCCATCTGTTCCTTTGACGATGCCGCCTCGCGCGTGCTGCTCGGACGTTTATGCCGCCAAAGCGGCATCGCGTACGTCTACGCGGCCGCCGCGGATTCGCGCGGCATGGTGGGCGTATTCGCAGGAAAAGAACGGGCGGGGAAGCGCGGAGGCACGGCAGACGATCTTGAAAAAATACTCCGCCTCCCCTCGCTGGGAAAGCCGATGGAAAAAATCGAATCCGCCCTCGTACACTATCCGCAATGCCGGAACGCCTGGGGCCCGGCCGCCAACCTGGCCGGCGTGCTGGCCGCCAATGCGGCGCTGAATTATCTGCTCAAAAAACCCTATGCGCGCGCGCCGAACTTCTGGATGATCGATGCGTTCGAAGAGAGAATCGTGCGGGAAGAGAAGCTGGCCTAGAAAAAGGAGGCCGAGCCGAAAAGAGAAGGAGATGCCATGCGAAAAGGCGCCTAGCCCGATTCGTTTTCGTCCTCGAATATCGCGCGCCCGATGCGCACCATGTTCGAGCCTTCCTCGATCGCGATCCGGTAATCCCCGCTCATGCCCATGGACAGGACGGGGAGCGAGAGGGATTTGGCCAGGACGCGCAGGCGGGAGAAATCCTCGGCCGGGCGCTCGCGGCTCGCGATGCCCATGAGCCCTTCGAGCCTGAAATACGGCGAGTGCATCTCCTCGAGCTTGCGGATTTCCAGGATGGCGTTGTCAAGCTCCGCCGCGCTCGAATAGCCGTATTGGCCCTCCTTGCCCGAAATGCGGAACTGCACGAGGATGGAGATCTTTTTCCGGCTCGCTTCCGCCTCGTCGGCGATTTTCTGGGCTAGCTGGACGGAATCCACGCCCTGGATGCAGTCGAAGAGCTGGACCGCTTCCTTGGCCTTGTTACCCTGCAGATGGCCCACCATGTGGAAGACGAGCTGGGGGTAGGCGGCCTTGAGGGCCGGCAGCTTGGCGGCCGCCTCCTGCACCTTGCTCTCGCCGATCTCCTTCGCGCCCGCGCCGATGGCTTGCCGGATGTTGCCCGGCGCCTGCCCTTTGGTGATCACGACCAGGCGCACGCCGGGGGGAAGAGAGGCGCAAATGGAACGGGTGCGCTCGGAGATGGAGGACATGAAGTTTATTGGGCAGGAAGAAGTAAAAAGGCCGGCAGGTGGCAAGCCGTGTTTGAAGGAAGGGGATTTTATAGGCGAGATGGATAGTAAGAGCGAAGCAAGAGGAGGGATGAGGGATGATGCGGATAAACGAAAGGATGGGCCGGAACAACCTTAACGAGAGTGGCGAGAAAGGCAGGAAGCGCTGCATGTTTTTCAACACCTCTTGCGTCATATTCGCAAGCAAGGGATGCTTTCACAAGATAAAGGATTGCCCCCAGGAAATCGAGTCGAGAATCCATAACGCGAAAAAAACGGCAGAATAAGAATTTTAAAAAAAACGCACGCCTTACTTCGGCTCCTGTCTTTTCAAGCCCGATGCTCGCTCGAAGCCCTTGTCATAGCTGCATATCGTATCAATGCCGTTGCATTTCATTACCGCGGCATGGTAGGCGTCGGTGGCGTCAAGGCCGGCCTGGATGAAGGCGGCGACATGCTCCAAATCCCGGTCACTCACAGGCAGCACCACGAGATTGGGCATTTTGCGCAGGTTGGAAAAAATGCGCACCCCTTTTTCGGGGCCATCGTGGACCGAGAAGAAGTAGAGCACTTCGTTGAGCACCAGGACGCTGGTGCAGGCTTTCATCTCTGCGCCGGATATCCTTTTGAGAAAGCGCTTGGAAACCTCGTGCTTGGACCCGTTGGAGTCGAAAGCGTGGATAAAGACGTTGGCATCAAGGAACACGGCGCCACTCCTCCAGCATCTTCTTCTTGGCCGCTTCGATGCGCTTCTCGGTTTCCCCATCACTGTGGGCCGGACGGGAAGTCAGGAACTCGAATTCCTCGAAATAGTCGTCGGCCGGCTCCAGGATGATTTTGCGCGCCTCCACCCGCGCGTGCAGTTGCGTGCCGGGCAGGATGTGCAGCATGTCGCGGATGTATTTGGGGATGACGATTTGACCCTTGTCATAGACTTCGACCATGGCGAGCACCAGAA
>JAZDHB010000088.1:0-2451 GCA_043806415.1 Microcaldota archaeon
AAGCCGCCGGCGTCAAGCTGCCGGTTGTCAAGGAGAGCGAACTGAAGGCCGGGACGCCGGCCATTTATCTGGGGCGGACACAGGCGGCCGGGAAGGCCGGGCTGCCGTTGCGTGAGCTGAAGGGCTGGACCTTCCTGAAGATGGCGCGGAACGGGAACCTTTTCCTGGCCGGCTCGGACACGGGCCCAATCCCGGCGCTCCCGAACATTGAATATCTTGGGACGCTCAAGGCGGTTACTTCGTTCCTTGAGGACGAAGCCGGGGTCCGGTTCGTGCTGCCGGGGACCAACGGCGTCGCGATCCCGAAGATTGAGCGGCTCGAAGTCCCGGCCGGCCTGAACGTCCTGAGCCGCCCCAACTTCACCTATGTCATCGGGCGCAGGGCCAACGACATCGTGTATTCCGTGGCGAACAATTTCTATTACAGCGCATGTCCGCTAAAAAGTTACGGCGGTCATTCCTACTACGATGCCGTGCCCAAGGCCACCTATGCCAAAGACCATCCGGAGTACTTCGCCCTGAAAAACGGCGTGCGCCAACCCGCGGCCGACCACCTCTGCATCTCCAATCCCGACGTGCAGAAGCTGATGATCGACGAGATGTGCAAGCGGCTGGACGCCGGGTATGAGTGGGTCGAGCTGGCCCAGACTGATGGCTACCAGCCCTGCGAATGCGAGAAATGCATGGCCATCCACCCGGACATTGGCGAGCAGCTCTGGATTGTCCACCGCAAGCTGGCCAAGCAGATGCGGCAGCTCCGGCCCGGCAAAAAGATCATGATCATCTCATACGGCCCCACGCTGAAGCCGCCGGTTACTTTCAAGAGTTTCCCGGACAACGTGGTCATCCAGATGTGCCACTACGATCCCAAGGCGTTCGAGGAATGGCAGCCTTTAAACGTCGAAAAGACGGTCTATGTCTACAACTGGGGCTGCTACTGGACCTTAGGATTCGGCCCCAAGCGCACGCCCCGCTACGCCGCCGAGCAGATCAGGATATTCGTGGACAACAAGGTCCAGGGCATCTACCTGTGCGGCGCATTTGAGAACCTCGGGCTTGAAGGTCCCGTTTATTACGTCTATGGCAAGGCGATGGGCAATCCCCAGCTCAACGTGGCCGACACGCTCAACGATTATTACCGCGAGGCGTTCGGCAAGGCGCACTCCCCAATGAAAGCGTTCTTCGACGGCATGTACGAGCGCTTGGAGTTCTTCTCGGCCTTCAACCGGCCCAACTACCGCATGGACATGGAGAACTACAAGACGTTTACGACGCCCGAGGACGCCTACTGCCACTTTTTCCCGCCCACGCTGCTCGCCGACATGGAGAACAACCTGGCCCAGGCCAGGACGATGGAGGACGATCCGCGGGTGCAGGCCCGGCTGCGATTGATCGAGACGGACTTTGCCTATGTGAAGAACCTTGCCCGCATTTTCCACCTGTACCGCGCTTACCGGTGCAACCCGTCATGGGAAACATTCGGCCACCTTGCCGAGGAAATCGAGAAGCGCAACGCGCTGATCGACGCCCGCTATGACGACAAGGGAGCCATCAAATATTTCGACGGCTGGCCAACGCTCTGGGGCGGCGCCAAAAAGGAGTATCTCAAGAAGGGCGGCAATATGCATGCCATCCTCTCCGCCCCGGTCAACTGGAACACGAAGCTCCTGAAGGAAAAGAATATGCTGCCCGGCGTCGGCAAAAAAAGCCTCCGCGTCAGCCGTGTCGACGGCATCAAGTTCGACGGCAACATTGACGACCCGGCCTGGCAGAAAGTGAAGGCGGAGGAGTTCCTCGAGATCGGCATGGGCGAGCTAAAGGACGGCACGTTCTTCAAGATGGCCTATGACGCCAAGTATCTCTATTTCGCGTTCGATTGCGCCATGACGGATGCCGACAAGCTCAATGTGATTCCGCGTGGCCGGGACGGCAACTGCTGGGCGGCTGAATGCATTGAAATCCTCCTCGATCCCTTTGGAACCCGCGCCAAATACTACCATTTCATCTTCAACCCCGTGCCCAGCTCCTGCTACGACTCCCGCTACGGGTACATCCAGGATCCGCTTGACCCGCGCTACACCAAGGGCGAGGTGGACTGGAACGGCGAGTGGGAATACATCCCCGTCATCGAGAAGGAGAAGAAGCGCTGGACGGCCGAGGTGCGCATACCCTTCAGCACCCTTGGCATCGAGGCCCCCAAACCCGGCTCGAAGTGGTGCATGAACATTGGCCGGGAGGAATACGACCCGACCGGCAAGGATCGCGATAAACTGGACCTCTCGCTCTGGTCCCCGAACCTTGAGGAGCGGAGCTTCCATTCAAGGACCACATTCGGCGACGTCTTCTTCGAATGAGAAATTATAGATCGTTGTTGCTACCGTCCCGTAGGGACCTAAAGGCTGTAGCAGTTTAGACTGTAGGCTATTAGGTGAAACGCAAAAAATTATTTGG
>JAZDHB010000089.1:0-2141 GCA_043806415.1 Microcaldota archaeon
CGGTACGCTCGAAGCGGTGCGGCAGAACCAGGGTCTGGGTGAACAGCCGCAGGAGGTTCGAGCCGGGGATGGCGCAGGCGGCCAGCGTCATGACCAGGATGATCGCGATCTCGCGCCGGCTCAACGCCAGGCGGCGGCTGACCCGGCGCAGGAGGGGATAGACGAAGAGCAGGAACACCACCAGCAACCCGTAGACCGAGATGGGCATGTTGTTGCCCACGAAGAACGTCTGGCGCATGACGTGATCATTGAAATACGTGTAGGAGCAGACGAACGCTACCCCCAGCAGGCCCAGTATGATCGAACGAATGGTCACGCGTCAGGTCCCCGGCGATACGAAACGCCTTCTTGTAACAGAAAGGGCGACGCGGTTTCCACCCTTTATTGAACGCCCGGAACGGTAGCCGCAGTGCTGCGTTATTCTTGCAGGCCCTCGTAGCCACGAGCGTGAGCGAGTGGAAAATCACGCTGAATCCGCTCGCTCACGCTCGCAGCTACACCAAATTGGCCCGGCAGGAGGGGCCCCCAAGGCTCGGTCAAGAAAACGGCTTGCCCATCGTGACGCGGGCGTCTGCCCGTGATCTTCACGGCCGGGGGCGTGAGCCCCACGTTGTGGGGCAACGCCCCACTCACGTGGACGGCCGTGCCTTGTGTTTGGCCTTTTTGCACCGTTCTCCAGACAACCCGGCCACCCTCTCTCGTATGCTCTCCAAGCGGCACACGCTGACGGCCCGCACGTCAATATTGAATATTTAGAGTCCCCGGCGAACTCTCCCGCCCCTGCCAGACCGCTTCCGCTTTTCTATGGCGCAATTGGACAGGCAATGCTACATTTTGGGCCATCGAATTCGACATCGCTCCCGGTGTGGCTGGCACGGACAGGCATGACATGACCATGGAAGATCGTTGGCTCTCAGTAGCAGAGACGGCGGCTTATCTCGGTGTCAATCGGGACACACTGTACAAGTGGATCGAACGGAAACGCATGCCCGCCAAGAAGGTCGGGCGACTCTGGAAGTTCAAGAAACTCCAGATCGATGAATGGGTAAATGCCGGCAAGGCTGGCGAACGCGAACCGCGCGCTGGATGAAGAGAAACCGATGCAGGCGCAAAGGAAAAAGGGACAAGTCAGGGTCGGCTGCCTTTTCGCTGCAATAGGCGGCTTCTGCAAAGCCTTCCAACAGGCAGGGGCAACCGTTCTGTGGGCCAACGATGCCGACAGGTTCGCGTCCGCGACCTTCCTCGCCAATTTCCCTGGCGTGCGCTATCTCTGCAAACCCGTCGAAGGTCTCTCTGTCGATGCCGACAAACTCGAACCTGTGGACATCCTGACCGCCGGCTTCCCATGCCAGGCATTTTCTATCGCCGGAGAAAAGCGCGGCTTCGAAGACCCCCGTGGCCGCCTATTCGAACACATAATTCGCATCGTCAAGGAATTCGGCTCCAAACGGCCCAAGATGCTAGTGCTGGAAAACGTTGAGAAGGAATACCCCGGCTGGTTCGACCATTTACCCTAGAAAGAGCAGTTGAGCCGCAAAGAGGCGCATAAAGCACAAAAAGGTAAGGGGTTCTTAAAGACGCGTCGTTCACTCAGTGGATACGTCCGATCATCCGTTTAACCTTTTCCTTTTGCGTCTTTTGTGCCTTCTTGCGGCCATTCAACTGCCGGATTTAGATTTACTCCTTCGGGCGCAGGTCGAGGACGCGCTTGGCCTTGCCCTCGGAGCGCTCCAGGGTGCGGGGTTCAACAAGCTTGACGGCGCCACGGATGCCCAGGACGTTTTCCAGCTTGTGCTCGATGAAGCGTTCGAGCTCGTGGAGTTTCTTCATCTCGTCGGCGAAGAACTCCTCGGACACTTCCACGTGCACTTCCAGCCGGTCCAGCGCGCCTTCGCGGGAGACCACGAGCTGGTAGTGCGGGAGCGTCCCCTTGACATCGAGCAGGACCTCCTCAACCTGGGAGGGGAACACATTGGCGCCGCACGGTGTGCGGCCGCCTGCGCGGATCAGTAAATGCTGGCTTCCGGACGGTTCCTGGGCCATACTTCCATTATAACAGGTCCGGCACGGATCGGGCCTCGGCGTCATCGGCAGCCGGGAGGGTAGCCATGATGGATTGGCGATGGTTCGGGATGGCGGGG
>JAZDHB010000090.1:0-3113 GCA_043806415.1 Microcaldota archaeon
TGAAAAGATCAAGGTGTACGACAAAGGGGTAGATATCAAGACGAAGAATGGGGTCTACAATCTCCTGGTGAGCTACCGGTCGGGGGATATGTGGGCCCCCCAGATAGAGCAGGGAGAAGCTCTCAGGCTTTTAGCAGAGACATTTATTCGATGCATCAGCGATGGTAAAGCCCCTATCAATGATGGTCTGGCAGGTCTTCGGGTGGTAAGCATGCTGGAAGCTGCGAATAAATCACTGAAGAAGAAAGGGGAGATCGTTTACCTATAGAATATGCAATATGTATGCGTGTCCGGTCGAATGAAATGAGGAGTCAGGGATTTATAGATCAGCAAAGATTAAGGATGATGACAAAAGAGAACTCGTTGGACCGTCATATCCATCTTCATACTCATGAGCTTGTGCCTGGGCGTTGGTTACGTCTTAGGCGCAATATTCGCACAAAAATCTTTTCAAAATTCCTGTGCGGACTGCTCCTTGGCGCAGGCTTTGTTGGAGCGATGTGGTTCCAGTGGTGGAGGGGACTATGGCCAAATTAACCCCGCAGATCAGGCGCAAGATGATGCGGTTGAGATGATTGAGAAGATTCTAAAAACATATATAGATCTGAATTTTATTATAGAGTTGTCCGGTCAAGTTTAGTATTGATTTCTTCCTCCTACTGTTAATCATCAATTTAGAAACATCCAAAATTATTCATGCTTTCTCTTGGTAATTATCACCTCTATCGTGACCACGACTACCCCTGGGACGCTTACCTTCAGTCGTAAAGATCAGGAATACGGGGCGCGGGAGGAAAACCGGTGTGCCCCGATGAGCCTCAAAAACGCCTGACGGGCCTCGCCAAATCGTTGAAAACACCCCCTCGCCACCTCTACCCTGAAAATCCCCCGAATCCCCGCTGAAAAGGCCCCCAAACAAACACAAGATCTTGTGCGCAAATTCCCTTGACACACAAATGCCTTCCCAGTATATTCACAATACTAAAAAGCGAGTTCCTCAAACGAAAACAAGCCCCGCCCGGCTTGAAGGTGAGCGGCAAAGCCTTCGGCATGGGTTGTTGCATGCCCATCGCGCAGAGATAAATCGAGCCGCAATGGTGGTCGCGGCTGCTTTTTGCCACTTCCCTTTGCGTTGGTTGGTGCTCGCCAGACACGGGCTGATCTGCTAAGAACCAAGGAAGTGGCGGGACTGTGAGGAAGCGATGAGAACGATTCTAAAATCGAACGGAATCCGACCGACTCACAAGCTTGGCGAAGTTCGCCGTGGAACAGACACTCTTGTCTGTCGAACTGCGGTCTTCGCGCTGAAATCAATATTCGTGTCCGTTGTTACGCTTGGGCTGCTGACGCTGGCCTCGCCGGATTCCTCTGCCGACACGCCAAAAACTCGCTGGGAAAACTACGTCTCCAGGCACTGCACGTTCACCCTCTTGAAACCTGCCGGCTGGATCGTCAAAGAGGGTTATCAGGACAATCCGAGAATGTGGACGTTCAGCGTGACCGAGCCGAACGGTCGCTGTCAGGTGACCTCGGCGCATGGAGCCAGCCCGACGGGCCGCGATGCTGATGCGCTGATTCGCGCGGTCGTGGCCGACTTGTTCAAACAGGCCCCTGGCCTTCAGCTCGCCCCGACCGCCCGGCGACGGATCTTCAATCTCGTGGACGCCACGGGCAAAAAGACGGGCGAGAAGATAATCGTCATTTTCGAAGGCACCTACAGGAACCAACAAAACCAGAAGAGACAGTTCCGCAGCCTGGTCACCGGCGGTGACGGCCTGATGCTGAACCAGCGGATCGAGGCAGCGGAAGGCCATCTGGGCGAAGCCGCGCCCATCCTCCTCCAAATCTTGGCCAACCTCCGGGTGGCCAAGGGGATCTACGCCTTCGACGAAGGCGGACAGATGGCCCAGCCGGCGCAGGGCCAGCCCCAGCCGATGCATTTGGTGCCGCAACAGCTCGCCAGCGGCTGGGCCAAGTTCAGCGCCCCGCCGGGCTGGCAAACGATGGACCTCGGCAAGGGCGCGTGCATCGTCACCGACCCCGCCCAGCGGCTCTACTTCATGGTCGCCGGCGCCGAGTTTGTCGCACCTCGTTATTACGTGCGCGGCGTGCCGGGCGTGTTGAGCTCCGAGTTCCGTGCCCCGTCCGACGCGTTTGCCTTCTCCGCCACGCAGACGGGCCGGGCCTCGAACTTCCGCTTCCTGTTCGTCAAGCAGCGCCCCGACCTCCTGCAGCAGATGCACGCGTTTGCGGGGCCTCTCCGGCCCGTGGCGGTGGAAGACTTCTCTTACACCTGCACGATGAAGGGCCGGCCATACAAAGGCTTCAGCACCGGCGGCTGCTCGGGCGACGCCATGCGGGCCTCGTGGCGACTCTGGCACTTCACGATCATGGCCCCGGCGGAGGAATTCGACGCCGCGCTGCCCACGCTGGCCGCCGTCATGGGCTCCTACGAGTTGAACAGAGAGATGGCCGGACGCCGGATGGCTGAAAACCTGCGGAACTACTACGCAGGGCTGCGCAATCTGAGCAACCAGATCGCGAGAAACTCCGAGCAGATGCGCCGCGAGAACCTCGAACTCTTCATGGAGCGCGGCCGCGTGCAGGACTACCTCTCCTACCAGACGACCCGCATGATCATGGGCGAATACGACTACTTGGCCGGCGCTTCCGGCTACGTGCGCGGCGACCCCTCGGGTCTCTACACCGCCGACGGCAACAAGATCACCAGCGAGCCGTATGGCGAGAGCATCACCCGCCACATGCAGGAGATCAACACCCGCCAGCTCTACGAGCAAGTCCCTCCCCACTGATTTCCGCCGCGCCTTTCGCCAAGCATGGCGATGGCCGCAACCTTTGTTCAGGTCTACGAGGAGCGGTTCGAAAGGCCGTACGGGTTCTAGAGTCCCTGCTTTTCGAAAGAATTACGATTTCATTTTCAGATATTCAATTTTGGCCGCCCCAAAAAGAAGACCAGAAATTCGATTACTCGGGAGACATTAGCCACGCTTTCAATCCGTAATCGTTGATTCTTGAACCTTGGAATATCTGAGGACTTGGTGAAAATGTATATTTTCCAAAAAAGGCCGGCTCAGTTAAAACCTGGGCTTTCG